>DASUAH010000033.1:0-17838 GCA_035763885.1 Gemmatimonadales bacterium | reverse complement strand
TGCCGAGCGAACTGACCGTCCGCCCGTCCGCCCGTCCGCCCGTCACGGCGGACGCCGGCATGCTCCTCGTCACCCTCATCTGGGGCACGAACTTCACGGCGATGAAGATCGGGCTCGAGGCCATGCCGCCGCTCGCGTTCACGGCGCTCCGCTTCGTCTCCTCGAGCCTGCTGCTCTGCGCCATTCTGCGGATCCGCACCGGGCGACTCAGCATTCCGAAGGGGCTGTTCTGGCCGCTGGTCGGTCTCGGCGTGCTGGGCAACACCCTCTACCAGCTCGCCTTCACCATCGGCCTCGCGCTGAGCACCGCGACCAACTGCGCGCTCATCCTCTCCACCATGCCGGCGGTCGTGGCGACGCTCGGCCACCTGACCGGGGTGGAGCACGCGACACGGCGCATGTGGTGGGGGATCGGCATCGCGACGGTAGGCGTGGCGCTCGTGGTCGCGGCGCGGGGCGTCGCGTTCACGGCGAGCACGCTCCGCGGCGACCTGCTCGCCATCGCGGCGACGTTGTTCTGGGCCTCGTACACCCTGGGGCTCCGCAGGCTCCCCAAGACGATCAGCACGCTCGAGGTCACCACGCTCGCCACGCTCACCGGCACGCCCGGCCTGGTGCTGGCCGGCCTGCCGGCAATCCTCGGCCTCGGCTGGGGGGCTGTGCCGCTCCGGGCCTGGCTGGCGATGGCGTACGCCTCGGTGCTCTCCCTCGTCGTCGCCTACTTCATCTGGAACGCCAGCGTGGCGCGGGTGGGGAGCAACCGGACGGCGATCTACATGTGCATCACGCCGATCGTGGCGGCGATCGTGGCGTGGCTGGTGCTGGGGGAGCGGCTGCTGCCGCTGCAGGGCGTCGGGGCGGTGCTGATCGTGGCGGGGGTGTTGCTGACGCGAAAATGAGCAGCAGTGACCCAGTGAGCAGTGAGCAGTAAGCAGGCCGAGCCCCTGCATCAGCGTCAGAGCGGGCTTTCACGTGCGCGATCTCCTGCTCACTGCTCACTGCTCACTGCTCACTGCTCACCGCCGCTCACTCCTCGACGATCTCCGCCCGGCTCTCCGGATTCCACTTCGGCCGCTGGGGCGCGCCCGCCACTTCCCGGCCCAGATAGTAGATCAGCCGGAGGATCCGGGCCTCCTTGTCCGCGTCGATCCGCGCCGGCTCGTCCGACGGCCGGTGGTAGTCCGGATGGACCCCGTTGAAGAAGAACAGGATCGGCACGCCCTTCCGCGCGAAGTTGTAGTGGTCGGAGCGGAAGTAGAACCGTTCCTCCGGCCACCGGTCGTCGATCGCCGTCATCCGGAGCTCGGGGTGGCGGGCGTTGACCCTCGCCAGCATTGGGCCGAGGCCGGAGTGCTCGCGCCCGATCGCCACGATGGTGTCGGTCCAGTTCCGCCCGATCATGTCCATGTTGATATCGGCCACCACGTCGGCGATCGGTACGGTCGGGTGCTCGCTCCAGTAGTGGCTGCCCCAGAGCCCCTTCTCCTCGCCGCTCACCGTCATGAAGATGAGCGACCGCTTGGGCCGGCCGCCGGGCCGGCTGAACGCCTCCGCCAGCTCGATCACCCCCGCGGTGCCCGACGCGTCGTCGTCCGCGCCGTTGTTGATGCTGTCGGCGGCGCCCGGGGTCACCCCGATGTGGTCCATGTGGGCGGTGAACAGGACGTACTCGTGCCTCAGCCGTGGGTCCGAGCCCTCGAGGATGCCGATGGTGTTGGGCGCGGTCTGCTGCGAGACGATGATCTCCCGCAGCGCGACCTCGGCGCTCACGTCGGCGAGCTCGCGGGCGACCGGCTCGGGTGCCGCCCCCAGCTGCCCGAGGTCCAGACCGGCCGGCGCGAGCGCTGCGGCGAGCGCGCTGCCGAGCACGAGCACGACCGGCGTCTGTCGCTCGGCCAGGTCGATCGCGGTGCGCTCCCGCGCCTGGCCGGCGAGGCGGCTCACGAACGACGCCGAGTCCAGCCCGCTGGGGATGAGCACCGCGCTGGCGCCGCCGAGGATCAGCTCGCGAAGCAGCTGCTGGGTGCCGGCGCGAGACTCGTCGGCCACCACCAGCGCGACCTTGCCCTGGAACGGGACCGCCGCCGCCGCCTCGACCGTCACCGGGCCGGCGAACAGGACCACGCCGCCGGCCACCGGACCCGGCGGCACCGTTCCCTGCGCGAAGCGGGCGGTTGCGTAGAGCGGGAAGCGGGTCTCGGTGCCGCCGGCGCGCAGCACGACCGCCGAGCTGTCGATATCGAGCTTGCGGCGCGTGATCGCGTAGCGCTGGAACCAGGTGCCGTCGTCGCCCCCCGGCCGGAGCCCGAAGCGCTGGAACTCGTCCGCCACGTATTGCGCGGTGAGGTCGAGTCCCCGGCTGGGGGTGTCGCGACCGAGCATGGAATCGTGCGCGATGATGCCGATGCGGCCGGACACGTCCGTGGCGGTGATCGTCGCGGCAGCGGCGGCGGCCGGGGTCCGCGCCGGACGGGGGGCCTGCGCCACGACCGTGGCGGCAGGCGAAAGGAGGGCGAGCAGCAGAGTGGAACGTCGCATCCGGTGGTCTCGCAGTTGGGGGGCGGGGTCGCTATGCGGCGCGCCCGACCCGGGTTCGGCCCGCGGCGTCGGCCGCCGCGGCCCGGCCGTAAGATAGCCGCACTTCCGCGTTGACTTCGGCGGTGAGGGGCCAGTACGTTGCGCCCGCGATGACACGCGTGGATGCCCCTGCCGCGCGCGCCTCCGCCCGGCTCGACCTGCTCGATCCGATGGAGGTGGCGCGGCTCGGCGGGCTCGAGCTCGTCGCGGAGGGCGTGGTCGAGGGCTTCCTGGCCGGGTTGCACCGGTCGCCCCGCCGCGGCTTCTCGGTCGAGTTCGCCGAGCACCGGATGTACCAGCCGGGCGACGACCTCCGGTACGTGGACTGGAAGATCGTCGGCCGGAACGACCGCTATTACGTGAAGCAATACGAGGAGGAGACCAACCTCCGCGCGATGGTAGTCCTGGACGCCAGCCGTTCGATGGCCTGGAGCGGCGACCCTGACACGGTCCTCCCGAAGCTCGCCTACGCCCAGCGGCTCGCCGCCGCGCTCGCACTGGTTCTCCTCCGCCAGCGCGACGCGACCGGTCTCATCGTCTTCGACCAGGACGTGCGCGCGGTGACGCCCCCGCGCGCCCGGCTGGCGCACTGGTGGCAGCTCCTCGCGACGCTGGACGCGGTCGAGCCGGGACGGGGCACCGCCGCCGAGCCCGCGCTCCGCCGCGTGATGGATCAGCTGCGCCGGCGCGGGCTGGTGGTGTTCGTGTCCGACCTGCTGCTCGACCGCGCGCTCGCGCTCAAGGCGCTGCGGTTCCTGCGCCACCGCGGTCACCAGGTGATCGTGCTCCACGTGATGGACCCGGCGGAGCTGGCGCTGCGGGGGCCGGCGGAAGCGCGGTTCGAGGATCCCGAGACCCGTGCCGCGGTCGTGGTGCGCCCCAAGGAATGGGCCGCCGCGTTCCGCGAGACCGTAGAGCACGCGATCGCCGCCTGGCGGCTCGAGTGCCGGCGCCACGGCATCGCGTATCATCCCGTGCGCACCGATACGCCGTTCGGCACCGTGCTCCGCCGGGTTGCCGCCGACCACCCGGCATGATCGGGTTTCTGCACCCCTGGATGCTCGCGGGGCTGGTCGCGGCGGGCATTCCCGTCATCCTCCATCTGCTGCACCGGCGCGAGCCGCCGACGGTGGTCTTCCCGGCGGTTCGCTATCTCATCGCCGCGACCCAGGAACACCAGCGCCGGCTCAAGCTGCAGAACTGGCTGCTGCTCCTGCTGCGCACCGCCCTCATCGTCCTGCTGGTGCTCGCGGCGGCCGGACCCACGGTGCCGGTGCGCGCCGCGCCGGGGCACGCTCCCAGCGCGCTCGTCGTAGTGCTCGATAACAGCGCCAGCAGCGGCGCGGTGGTGAACGGCACCGCCCGGCTCGCGCGGCTCCAAGCGGCGGCCCGCGCGGTGCTGGCGCGCGCCACCCCCGACGACGTGCTCTGGCTCCTCGCGGCCGACGACCTGCCCCGCCGCGGCGATCCCCTCGCGCTGCGCGACCTCGTGGCGGGCCTGAAGCCGTCGCCCCGCCGGCTGGATCTCGGCGCGGCGCTGCGGGCGGCGGACGACCTCGTGGCGACCGCCGGGCGGCCCGGCGAGATCGTGCTCGTGTCGGATCTGCAGGCGAGCGCGGTGTCGCCCGCCGAGCCGAAGGCGCCGGTGATCGTCGTGCGGCCCGACGCGCCCGCAGCGCCCAACGTGGGCATCGCGGCGCTCGGCATTGGCAGCCAGCCGTGGTCGTCCGAGGGCGGGCGGGTCGTGGTCGCCCTCGCCGGCGACTCCGGCACGCCCACGGCGCTCTCGGCGCGGCTCGGCGATCGCCCGGCGCGGCAGGGGCTCGCCACGCCGGGCGGCAGCGCGACGCTCCAGCTCCCCGGTGCGCCCGACGGCTGGTGGCCGGTGACGGCGGAGCTCGATCCTGATGAGCTCCGCGCCGACGACCGGCGGATCGGGCTGGTGCGCGTCGCCCCGCTCGCGCGGGCCCGGTGGAGCGGGGCCGGCCGGTACCTGTCGGCGGCGTGCGAGGTGCTCGCAGCGAACCGCCGGGTCGCCCACGGCGATGAGGTCACGGTCGGGGGGCTGGGGGCCGGCGTGTCGGTGGTGGAGCCTCCCGCCGACCCCGCCGAGCTGGGCGCGCTCAACCGCGCACTCGAGCGGCGAGGCGTGGCATGGACGTACGGGACGCTGGTCACCGGTGTGGAAATGACCGACAGCGGCCCCGCCGTCGGGCGCGAGCGGGTGACCCGCCGGTACACGCTCGAGCCCGCGACCAGCGGGCGCACCGGCATCGTGGCGCGGGTGAACCGGTCGCCGTGGATCGTGCGGAGCGGCGACGTCGTGCTGCTGGGGAGCCGGCTCGAGCCCGAGTGGACCGCGCTTCCGCTGTCGGCCGGGTTCATGCCGTTCATGGACCACCTGCTCAACCGCGTCGCGCGGGGCGAGGTGGCCGTGCTGGACGCAGCGCCGGGCGACCCCACCCCGCTGCCCGATCGCGTCACCGAGGTGCGGCGGGGCGACGAGCGCTGGGGCGCCGAGGGCGGAGCGCTGTTCCGCCCCGGCTCCACCGGGATCCATTATCTCCTCGCCGGAACCGACACGATCGGGGGGCTCGCGGTGAACGTCGACGCGCGGGAGTCGCGCCTCGCCGCGGTGCCGGACGCGCAGCTCGTCGACCTCTGGCCGGGCGCGCGGATCGTCACGGCGGAGGAGGCGGCCGACGCGGTCTTCGCCACCGCCGCCCGCGGCGATCTCCGCGGCCCGCTGCTCTGGGTCGCGCTGCTGGCCGGGCTGGCCGAGCTGGCGCTGGCGAGCGCGTGGAGGCGGGCGGCGTGAGCCTCCGCCCCGTGCTCGACGCGTTCGCCCGCGCGCCCGCGGCGCAGGACCTCGCCGGCCGGCTCCCGCGGCGGAGCGCGGCGCTCCGGCTCGGCGGGCTGCCCGGGTCGAGCCCGGCGGTGCTGACCGCGTGGCTCGCGCGAACCTTCCCCCAGCGGCTCGTCGCCGTGGTCGCGCCGTCGCCCGCCGAGGCCGAACGCTGGCTCACCGATCTCACCCTGCTCGCGGAAGAGCCCGTGGCCCTCTACCCCCAGCGCGAGGCGCTGGGCGAGGACGAGCCCCACTACGAGATCGCGGGCGAGCGGGCGGAGACGCTGGAAGCGCTGGTCCGCGGGCGTCTCCGGCTGCTGGTCACCACCACCCGCGCGACCGCCGAGCGGACGCTGGTGCCGGCGGCGCTCGAGCGGCTCACCCTCTCGCTGGCGCCGGGCGAGCGGCGGCCGCTGGGCGAGGTGGTCGCGAGCCTCGCGACCATGGGCTATCGCCGCGTGCCGACGGTGACCGAGGTGGCGGAGTTCAGCGTGCGCGGCGGCATCGTGGACGTGTACGGGTTCGGCATGGCCGCGCCGGCGCGCTGCGAGTGGTGGGGGGACGAGATCGCGTCGCTGCGGGCGTTCGACCTGAGCAGCCAGCGGTCGGGCGAGGCGCTGCAGGGAGTCAGCGTGCTGCCAATCACGACGGCCG
Source organism: Gemmatimonadales bacterium (assembly GCA_035763885.1). Classification (GTDB taxonomy): domain Bacteria; phylum Gemmatimonadota; class Gemmatimonadetes; order Gemmatimonadales; family GWC2-71-9; genus DASQPE01. The sequence continues at coordinate 11,759 of DASUAH010000033.1, read as the reverse complement.
CAGTGCTGAAGGATGAGCGGTCCGCTCATCCGCTCCTCCGCTCATCTGCTCATCGCCGAACCCTCCTCGAGCTCCTCCCCTCCGACACTCTCATCATCCAGGAGGCCCCCGGCCCCGACCAGGACGAGGTCGCGCGCGCGTGGCGCGAGGCGGCGCACCATCTGGAGGTCGCCCGGAAGCTCGGCGAAGAGGTGCCGAGCCGCGAGGCGATCCTCGAGGAGCCGGAGGCCTGGCGCCGGCGCCTGGAGGGCTTCGCGCGCCTGGTCACCCGCGCCGAGCCGGCCGACCTCCAGTTCGGCTTCTTCCCGCCGGAGCGCATCGATCGCGATCTGAACCGGCTCCGCGGGCTGCTCTGGGCTGCCCCGCCCACGCTGATACTCTGCGACAACGAGGGCCAGCTCGAGCGGCTGGAGGAGCTGCTCGAGGAGGGCGGGCGGCGCGGGCCGGCGGCCCAGCTCGCCATCGGCGCGCTGGACGGCGGATTCGTCATGCCCTCGCTCCGCGTGCTCACCGACCACGAGATCTTCCGCCGTGCCCGCCGGCTGCGCCGGGCGCGGCGCTACCGCCAGGCGGCGCCGTCGGCGGCGACGGGCGCGCTTTCCGGGGGCGACTACGTGGTGCATCTCGATCACGGGATCGGGATCTACCGGGGGATCGAGACCACGCGCGTGGGCGAGTCCACGCTCGAAGTCGCGGTGGTGGAATACGAGGGCGGGGACCGGCTCAACGTACCGCTGTACCGGCTGGACCAGCTCGAGCGCTACCGGTCCGCCGGCGGCGACGGCGACCGGCCGCCGCCCCGGCTCCACCGGCTGGGCGGCTCGAGCTGGCAGCGGATCCGCGAGCGGACCCGCCAGGCCATCCGGGCCATGGCGGCGGAGCTGCTCGATCTCTATGCGCGGCGGCAGGTGGCGACGGGGTACCCGATGCCGCCCGACACGCGGTGGCAGCGGGAGCTCGAGTCGAGCTTCCTCTACGAGGACACGCCCGACCAGCGGAAGGCCACCGACGAGGTGAAGCGGGACCTGGAGCGGCCCCGGCCGATGGACCGGCTGCTCGTGGGCGACGTGGGCTACGGCAAGACCGAGGTGGCGGTTCGCGCAGCGTTCAAGGCGGTGCAGGGCGGCAAGCAGGTGGCGGTGCTCGTGCCGACCACCATCCTGGCGGAGCAGCACGGCCGCACCTTCATGGAGCGGCTGGCGGATTATCCGGTGAAGGTGGAGGTGCTCTCGCGGTTCCGGACGGCGAAGGAGCAGAAGCAGGCGCTCGAGCGGCTGGCCACGGGCGCGACCGACATCGTCATCGGCACGCACCGGCTGCTGTCGAAGGACGTCGAGTTCAGGGACCTCGGGCTGCTGGTGGTGGACGAGGAGCACCGGTTCGGCGTGAGGCACAAGGAGCGGCTGAAGCAGCTCCGGCTCGCGGTCCACGTGCTCACGCTCACCGCCACCCCCATCCCCCGCACCCTTCATCTCTCGCTCGCCGGCCTGCGCGATCTGACCCTGATCGAGACCCCGCCCCGCGACCGGTCCCCCATCCTCACGTTCGTCGAACCGTGGGATGACGCGCTGCTGGAGGAGGCGTTCGCCCGCGAGCTGGATCGCGGCGGTCAGGTCTTCTTCGTGCACAACCGGATCGAGACGATCGACACCTTCGCCGCGCGGGTGCGGGCCCTCGCCCCCCGTGCGCGCATCGGGATCGCGCACGGCCAGATGCCGGCGGACGACCTCGAGGACGTGATGCGGCGGTTCGTGTCCGGCGAGGTGGACATCCTCGTCTCCACCATGATCGTCGAGTCGGGCCTCGACGTGCCGAACGCGAACACGATGGTGGTGCACGACGCCCACCGGTTCGGTCTCGCGCAGCTGTACCAGCTCCGCGGGCGGGTCGGCCGGAGCCATCGGCGGGCGTACTGCTATCTGCTGGTGCCCGATGCGATCGACCTGCAGGCGGAGGAGCGGCTCAAGGTGCTCGAGCACCACACCGACCTCGGCGCGGGGTACCGGATCGCGCTCAAGGACCTGGAGCTGCGCGGGGCGGGCAACCTGCTCGGGGCGGAGCAGTCGGGGCACGCGCACGCGGTGGGCTTCGACCTCTACCTGCGGTGGCTCGACGAGACGGTGCGCGCGCTGCGGGGCCAGGGCGGCACCGAGCAGCCGCAGCCGCCCGACGTCGTGCTCGATCGGCCGGCGCAGCTGCCCGACGGGTACGTAGCGGACGACGACGTCAAGCTGGACCTCTACCGGCGGCTGGCGCGGAGCGGGGCATCCGGCGAGATTGACGGGCTGCGTGACGAGATGCGCGAGCGGTTCGGGCCGCTCCCGCCCGACGCGGAAACGCTCCTCGACATGGCGCGCCTCCGCGTGACGGGCGCGGCCCTCGGACTGCAGCACGTGCTCGTGCGCGGCGACGAGGCCCGGCTCACCTTCCGCGCGGGCGCGCAGCCACGGCTCGCCGGGCTCACCGCCGCGCTCGACGACGTGCAGCTCGCGGCCGAGGTGCGGCGGACGGTGCCGCTCTCGCTCCGCCTCACGCGGCTCGGAGGCGAGCCGATCGTCCCGGCGCTGGTGCGCGCGCTGCGGCGGGTCGCGTAATGGCCTTTACCCGGGGAGTGTGGATGTACAGGAAGATGCTGGCGTTCGCCGCCGTTCTCGCTCTCGCCGCCTGCGGCAACTTCAGGGACACGTTCGTCGCGAAGGGCAAGGTCGCGGCCCGGGCGGGCGAGCTCACGCTTACGCCCGAGCGGCTCGCCGACATCCTGAGCGGCCCGCGCGGGCTTCGCGTGTCCAAGGAGGCGGCGGCGTTCGTCACCGGCCTCTGGGTGGACTATGCGCTCTTCGCCCAGGCCGCCGCCGAGGGCAAGCTGCCCCGCGACTCCGTGAGCGCGGTGCAGGCGCTCTGGCCCGAGCTGGCCGAGCTGCGGACCACCCACTGGCACGACAGCATCGTCGCCCGGCGGCCGCAGCCGGCCGCAGCCGCGGTGGACAGCGTCTACCATGGCGACGACGTGCGGGTGTTCCAGCACATCCTGTTCGGCACCGCCGCCAACGCCAAGCGCGAGACCAAGGCCGCGGCGCGGAAGAAGGCCGAGGCGACGCTCTCGCGCATCAGGGGCGGCGCGGACTTCGGCCAGCTCGCGAGCGAGCTGTCGGACGATCCGGGCAGCAAGCGCGACCAGGGCTTCCTGCCGCCGGGCCCGCGGGGCCAGTTCGTGCCCCAGTTCGACAGCGCGGGGTGGGCGCTCGCCCCCGGCGCCATGAGCGGGGTGGTCGAAACCCAGTTCGGCTACCACATCATCCGCCGCCCCGACGCCGCCGCGGTGCGCGAGCGGCTCACCTCGTTCGTCGATCGGCGCGGCACGCAGAAGGGCGACTCCGCCTACATGGACGACCTCGCCCGCTCCTCCGCGCTCGAGGTCGCCAAGAACGCCGGCGCCGACATGAAGGCGGCGGCGGAAAACCCCGAGGCATCGCGCAACTCGAAGAAGCGGCTCACCTCATTCAAGGGCGGCGGGCTCACCGTGGCCGAGTATCTCCGGTGGGTGCGCGCCCTGCCCCCGCCGTATGCGGCCCAGCTCCGCACCGCCAACGATTCCATGCTCCGGCAGTTCGCGCGGGTCCTGTCGCTCAACCTGCTGCTGCTCCGGCAGGCCGATTCCGCGAAGGTGGGCGTGACACCCGAGGAGTGGCAGGGTCTCTACGCCCGCTACACCGGTGCGCTCGACAGCCTCCGGGCCGACATGGGCTTCACCGCGGCCGACACGGGGCTGGGTTCCCCGGCCGTGGCGGACAAGGTGACGGGCTACTTCGATCGCCTGGTCGCGGGCGAGGTGCGGATGCGGCCGATCCCCTCCGCGCTCGGCAGCGTGCTGCGCGCCCGCGCGGAGTACCGCATCGACGCGGTCGGCGTGACCCGCGCGTTCGAGCTGGCGCAGGCCCGGCTCGCCAAGTCCGACTCGGCCGGCGCCGCCGCGCCGCCCACCGGGATGCAGCCCGCCCCGGGTCCGGCCCCCGTGCCGGCGCCGGCCCCGGCGCCAGCCGAGTCGGCGCAGGCCGGAGCCGGGAGCGCCCGATAGGAGGACGGCAGTGGCACGTGCAGGACTGATACTCCTCCCGTTCGCGCTCGCGGCCGGTGTGCTCGCGCCGGCCGGGGCGCAGCAGCCGGCTGACTCGGCGGCGGCGCCGGCGCCGCGCGGGGATACCACGTTCACCGTGGACCGCATCGTTGCGGTGGTCGGCACCCGACCGATCCTCGCGTCCCAGGTGGACGAGGAGATCTTCTCGCGGCAGGCACAGGGTCTGCAGCTCCCCCGCACGCCCGAGGCGATCGCCGCGCTCCGCCGCCAGGTGACCGAAGGGATCATCGATTCCGAGCTCCTGATCCAGGCGGCGGAACGCGACACCGCGGTCAAGGTGACCGATCAGGAGGTCGCCGAGGGCGTGGAGCAGCAGGTCAAGAAGATCCGGAGCAACTTCTCCACCGAGGCGGAGTACGCGTCCGAGCTCCGCAAGGCCGGCTTCCAGACGCCCGACGAGTACCGCCGCTGGCTGGGCGACCAGCAGCGCCGGGCGGCGCTGCAGAACCGGCTGATCGAGAAGCTGCGCGGCGACGGCTCGCTCAAGCCGGTGATTCCGACCGAGCGCGAGATGCGCGAGTACTTCGCGTCGCAGAAGGGCTCGCTCGACAAGCACCCCGCCACGCTCTCGTTCCGTCAGATCGTAATTCCGCCCCAGCCCTCGCTGGAGGCGCGGCAGCGCGCGTACCAGCTCGCCGACTCGATCGCCCGGGAACTGCGCCAGGGCGCCGACTTCGCGGTCGCCGCCAAGCGGTTCTCGATGGACTCCGCCTCGCGGGAGCAGGGCGGGTCGCTCAACTGGTTCCGCCGCGGCGCGATGGTGCCCGAGTTCGAGCGGGTCGCGTTCGGGATCAAGCCGGGCGTCATCTCCGATCCGGTCGAGACGCCGTTCGGGTATCACGTGATCCAGGTCGAGCGCGCGCAGCCGGCGGAAGTACAGGCGCGGCACATCCTCATCATGCCCGAGATCACCGAGGCCGAGGCCGACAGCGCCCGGCGGCTCGCGGACATCATCGTCAGCGCCGCAGAAGCCGGCGCGAGCTTCGACTCCCTCCAGCGGCTGTACCACGACAAGTCCGAGGAGCGCGACGCCCGCGAGGTCCCCGTCACCAAGCTCCCGCCGGCCTATGCGCAGGCGATCGCCGGCGCGGAGGAAGGTTCGGTGGTGCCGCCGTTCCCGCTCGAGGGCGCCAACGGCCGGACGAAGTACGCGATCGTCTCGGTCACGGCGCGCCGGCCGGAGGGCGAGGTGCGGTTCGAGGATGTGCGCGACAAGATTCGGTCGCAGCTGGGCGAGCAGCTCGCCATCCGCCGCTACCTCGATCGCCTGCGCAAGTCCTCGTACGTGGAGATCAGAGGCCAGCCGCAGGACATCGGGTCGCTTCAGTAGGGGCGGTTCCCGCCATGCTCCCTCGCGTCGCGATCACCCTCGGCGATCCCCGGGGCATCGGGCCGGAGATCGTCGCCCGGTCTCTCGCCCAGCCCATTGCGGCCCGGATCATCGTGATCGGCGCCGAGGACCAGGTGGCGGCCATCCCTGCCGCCGAACACCTGGCGCTCGGCCCCTGGCACGCCGGCTCGGGCGAGCGCTCGGGCGGCTCCCCCGCGGAGGACCGGGCCCGCGCCATGCGCGCGGGACAACTGGCCGGCCACGCGGTGGAGCGCGCGGTCAGGCTGGTGCAGAGCGGCGAGGCCGACGCGATCGTCACCGCCCCCGTCCACAAGCATGCCCTGCACTTGGCCGGCTTCCCGTATCCCGGGCACACCGAGTGGCTCGCCCACCTCGCGGGCGACGTGGACACCGCGATGATGCTCGCGGCGGAGCGGCTCCGGGTGGTGCTGGTGACGACGCACGTGGCGCTGCGTGACGTTCCCGCCCTGGTCACGCTCGATCGGGTGGTGCGGACCGGGCGCATCGCGCAGCGGGCGCTGCGCGAGCTGTGGGCGATTCCCGCGCCGCGGCTCGCGCTCTGCGCGCTGAACCCCCACGCCGGCGAGTCGGGACTCTTCGGCGACGAGGAGGAGCGGGTGCTCCGGCCCGCCGCGGAGCAGCTCGGCGCGGCCGGCCCGCTGCCCGCGGACACCGTGTTCGTGCGCGCGCTCCGGGGCGAGTTCGATGCGGTGCTGGCGCCATACCACGACGTCGGGATGACCGCGATCAAGGTGGCCGCGTTCGGGCGGGCCGTGAACGTGACGCTCGGCCTGCCGTTCATCCGGACGTCGCCCGATCACGGCACCGCGTTCGACATCGCGGGGCAGGGGAAGGCCGATGCGTCGAGCATGCGTGCGGCGCTCGAGCTGGCGGTGGAGCTGGCGAAGCGAAAAGTGAGCACTAAGCAGTGAGCAGTAAGCAGTAAGCAGTAAGCAGTGGACGCCCGCCGCCCCTGCTCACTGCTCACTGCTCACTGCTCACTGCTCACTGCTCACTGCCCTTCCAGCCGCCGCATGAGATCGAGGTGCGCGTCGAGCTTGAGCTTCTGGCTGGCCCGGTTCGCCACCAGCACGGCGCTCACCGACAGCACCGTCTCCCGCTCGACGAGTCCGTTCGCCTTCAGCGTGTTCCCCGTATCCACCAGGTCCACGATCCAGTGCGCGAGACCGAGCAGCGGCGCGACCTCGACCGAGCCGCCGACCTGCACGATGTCCACCGGGCGGCCCCGCGCGTTGAAGTGCGCGCGGCTGAGGCGGGGGTACTTCGTGGCGACCCGCGCGGTGGCGCCACCCGGCAGGCGGGGATACTCCGCGCCGGCCGGGGCCGCCACGACGAGCCGGCAGAACCCGAACCCGAGCTCGAGCGGCTCGAGCACGTCGGCGGGGGTCTCGCGCAGGACGTCGGTCCCGGTGACCCCGAGGTCGGCCGCGCCCGACTCGACGTATACCGGCACATCCCCCGGCTTCACCACCAGGAACTCGATCCCGGCATCGCTCGACGGCAGCAGGAGGCGGCGGCCCCCGTCGCCGGCGACCGTCACTCCCGCCCGGGCGAAACGCTCCAGCGCCGGCTCGTAGAGGCGGCCCTTGGCGAGCGCCACGCGGAGGGGGCTCAGGCGCCGCTCCCCGGCACGACCTCCGCCAGCGCGTCGAGGTCGAGCGAGAGGCCGACCGCCGGCATCGGCCGGCCGAACCGGCCCATCAGCTCGTCATAGCGGCCACCCGCTCCGACCGCGCGGCCGGCCCCGGCGACGAACAGCTCGAAATGCACGCCGGTGTAGTAGTCGAGCCCCCGCACCTCGCCCAGATCGTACACCAGGTGGCCCCGCTCAGCCGGCTCGAGCGCCGCGTCGAGCGCCAGGAGATGGGCGAGCCCGACCCGTGCCGGCTCCGGTGCAGAGCGCAAGGCGGCGTCGAGCGCCTCGCGCCGGCCGATCACGAACGGCAGATCGAGCAGTGCCCGCGCCTCCACCGGCGCTCGGGCCAGCGCCCGCGCGAGGCTGCCGCGGTCCTTGCGGTCGATCCAGCCGCGCACCTCGCCGCGGAGGTCGTCGTCGAGGGCCGCGAGACCGCTCGCGAGCACGCCCGCGTGGCCGAGGTTGAGCTGGACGTCGGTCACGCCGGCGGCCCGCGCGAGGGCGAGCGTGAGCCGCACGATCTCGACGTCCGCCGCGAGGCCCCCCTGGCCGAGCAGCTCCGCGCCGACTTGGAGCGTCTCCCGGGCCCGGCCCGCCCGCTCCGGCTCCTGCCGGTAGACCACCCCCGAGTAGCAGAGCCGCAGCGGCAGCGGCGCGTCGGCGAACGTCGTCGCCGCCATGCGCGCTATACTGGAGGTGAAGTCGTAGCGCAGCGCCAGAATCCGCCCGTCCAGATCCACGAAGCGGACCAGCTTCTCGGCCACCTCCGCCCCACCCGCCCGCCGGAACACCTCCTCGTACTCGAACGTCGGCGGGCTCAGCTCCTGGTACCCCGCGCGCTCGAGCACCGCCATGGTGGCGCGCTGGAGCACGCGGCGCCGCCGGACGGCGTCGCCGGTGCGGTCGAGCACACCGGGAGGGATCGCGGTGACGGGAGGAGGCATGGTTACCGCTCGCCGGTGACTTCCTGCGGCGCCTCCGCCGGCTGGTGCAGCCGGATCGTCTTGACCCGCCGGCCCTCCATCTCCACCACTTCGAACGTGTACGACGCCGCCGTCACGCGATCGCCCGGCTTGGGCAGGCGGCCGAGCTGGCCGAAGACGTACCCGCCGATCGTGTTGTATTCGGTCTCGTCCAGCTCGGTACCGTACTCGTTGTTGAAGTCGCTGATCGGCATGCCGCCGTCCAGGAGCGGCCCGCCGGCCGCAGGGGTGGGCCGCTCAGTCGGGTCGTACTCGTCGTAGATCGGTCCGACGATCTCCTCCAGCAGGTCCTCCATGGTCACCAGTCCCGCGGTGCCGCCGTATTCGTCGAGCACCACGGCAAGGTGGGTCTTGAGCCGCTTCATGTCGGCCAGGACGTCCTCCACCTCGCGGGTGCCCGGCACGAACAGCGGGGGCCGCATGATCTCGCGGACCCGCTGGCCCGGCTTGGAGCGGATCGCGCTCAGGATGTCCTTGGCGTGGACCACCCCGATGATCTCGTCCAGCGACTCGGTATAGACCGGGTACCGGCTCCGCCGCTCGCGGGCCACCACGTCGGCCGCCTCCTCGACGGTGAGATCGGCCTCGAGCGCCACCATCTGGGTGCGCGGCGTCATCACCTCCTGGGCGGTCTTCTCGCTGAACTCGAACACGCCCTCGAGGAGCCGCGCGTCCTCCTGCAGGATGCTGCCCGCCTCCTGGCTCTGCTCCACCAGCATCCGGATCTCCTCCGGCGAGTGGAGCCGCTCGGCCTCGGTCGGCGGCTTGATGCGGAAGAACCGGAGCAGCCGGTTGGCGCTGCCGTTGAGCAGGGCGATCGGGCCGGCCATCACCCAGGCGAACCCCATGAGCGGCGCGGCGAGCCAGGAGCTCACCGCTTCGGGGTACAGCAGGGCAAACGCCTTGGGCACCAGCTCGCCGAGGACGATGTGCAGCACGGTGATGATGATGAAGGCGATCGACGACGCCACCGCGTGGGTCGTGATCGTCTCGATCGGCGCGGGCAGCCAGGCGAAGCCACCCTCGATCACGTGAGCGAGCGCGGGCTCACCGATCCAGCCCAGGCCCAGGGACGCCAGCGTGATGCCGAGCTGGGTCGCCGAGATGTAGCGGTCGAGTGATTGTATGGCCCGACGGGCCAGCCTAGCTTTGCGGTCCCCGCTCCGGGCCAGCTCGTCGAGCCGCGTCTTGCGGGCGCCGACCAGCGCGAACTCCGCGGCCACGAAGAACGCGTTGGCGAGTACCAGCACCACCACGGCCAGGAGACCAAAGGCCGTGGAGGTCGGTTGGGACGGTTCCATATCCCTATAAGTCTAACGCAGAAGCGAGTTTAGCGCGAGAGTCCAGTGATCCGCAGGGTTGCCGTTCCGCCGTTCGACGTGCTCGCACCGCTGCTGCCGCGCCCAGTCGGCAGCGATCCGGTCACGCGCGACCGGGTGGCCGCCATTCTCGAGGCGGTCCGCATCCGGGGAGACGCGGCTGTGCGGGAGTATACCAGGGAGTTCGACGGTGTGGACCTGGCCCCGGCGGGATGGGAGATCGGTCCGGAGGCCTGGCAGGAGGCGCTGGATCGGACTCCCCACGCTCTGCGGGATGCCCTCGCCGCCGCGGTGGATCGCGTGCGGGCGTACCACGAGCGCCAGCGCGAGGCCGGATTCCTGGTCACCGACGCCGACGGCACGTTGCTCGGCATGAAGGTGACGGCGCTCGACCGGGTCGGGCTCTACGTGCCGGGCGGGAAGGCGTCGTACCCCAGCTCCGTGGTGATGAACGCGGTCCCGGCCGTGGTGGCCGGGGTCCGGGAGATCATCGCGGCGGTGCCGCCCGGCGGGGCCACCGACACGGTGCTGGCGGCCTGCGCGCTCGCTGGCGTCACCCGGGCGTTCCGGATCGGCGGGGCCCAGGCGATCGCGGCGCTCGCCTGCGGCACGCAGACCGTCCCGCGGGTGGACAAGATCGTCGGTCCCGGCAACCGCTGGGTGGCGGAGGCCAAGCGGCAGGTGGTCGGCCAGGTCGGGATCGACATGATCGCGGGACCCACGGAACTGCTGGTGATCGCGGACCGTACGGCGGTCCCCGAGCGGGTGGCGGCCGATCTCCTCGCCCAGGCGGAGCACGACGAGGACGCCTGCGCCTGGTGCGTGACGAGCGAGGCCGCCCTCGCCGACGCGCTTCCCGCGGCGCTGGAGCGCGCGCTCGCGGCGGCGCCCCGGGCGGCGATCGCGCGGGCCGCCCTCGAGCGCAACGGGCTGGTCGTGGTGGTGCCCTCGATGCGCGAGGCGATCGACGTCGCCAACCTGCGCGCGCCGGAGCACCTCCAGATCGTGGCGGAGGGCGCCGAGCGGATCGCGGCCGGAATCCGCCACGCCGGCGCCATCTTCCTCGGCGACGATACCCCGGAGCCGGTGGGGGACTACCTCGCGGGGCCGAGTCACGTACTTCCGACCTCCGGGACCGCGCGCTACGCGTCACCCCTCGGCGTGTACGATTTCGTGAAGCGGACCAGCCTCATCCGCTACAGCCGGGCGCGGCTGGAGGCGGACGCGAAGCACATCATCGAGCTGGCGGAGGCGGAGGGGCTGCCAGGGCATGCGCAGGCGGTGCGGGTGCGGCTGGACCCCGGCGACGGTTAGCTTTCCTCCATGGTTGCTCCTCGCTCCGACTGTACCCAGCTCGCGGCAGCCCCTCCATCCGTCCATCGGTCCATTGGCGCCGTCCTCGCGCTCACGGCGACCTTCATGGTCGTCGAGGCCGCCGGCGGGTGGCTCAGCGGCTCGCTCGCGCTCCTGGCCGACGCGGGACACATGCTGGCCGACGTGGGCGCGCTCGCCTTGGCGCTGCTCACGGCGTGGATCGGCCGCCGGCCCGCCGACGACGTCAAGACCTACGGCTACCAGCGCTGGGAGATCCTCGCCGCGCTGGTGAACGGCGCCACCCTGCTGGGCATCGCCGTCTGGGTGGTGGTGGAAGCCATCGACCGGATCGGCCAGCCACACCCGATCCGGACCGGGCTGTTCCTCGCGGTCGCCCTCGTCGGGCTCGCGGTGAACCTCGTGAGCCTCAGACTCCTCCATGGCGGGCACGGCTACAGCCTCAACGTGCGGGGCGCGTACCTGCACGTGCTGAGCGACGTCCTCGGCTCGCTCGGCGCGGTGGGCGCCGCCGTGGTCGTGGGGCTCACCGGGTGGAGCCTGGCCGACCCGCTCATCTCCATCGGGATCGCCCTGCTCATCGTGGTGGGCGCCTTGCGGCTCGTGCGCGAGAGCACCGACATCCTGCTCGAGGCGGTCCCGAAGCACGTCTCCATGCCCGAAGTGGAACGGCGCATCCGCGCGGTCCCGGGGGTCACAGCGGTGCACGACCTGCACGTCTGGACCGTGACGAGCGGAATGGTGGCCATGAGCGGTCACGCGGTGGTTCCCGACCTGGGGGCCCACCCGGGCGTGCTGGACGGGATCCGGGGCCAGATGGCGGGGCTGGGCATCGGGCACGTGACGATCCAGCTCGAGGTGGCGGACGGCTGTGCCGAGGCCGACGCCCACCCCGGGGCCGCCCGCGCCGGCGCCGGGCATTCCCACCTGCGCTGAGCTTCGGCAGTTCACGCGGAGTCGGCTCTCGGTTTCTCCGTTGATC
>DASUAH010000032.1:0-13119 GCA_035763885.1 Gemmatimonadales bacterium | reverse complement strand
TCCCGCAAGCCGCACGAGTGCCCCGCGTCCCCCCGGGCGCCGCCTGCGCCACCGCCGCCGGGTCGGCCCGCGCCAACTCGCGTCGCCTGAGCCGCTTAGCCCCGATGCGCCCGGCGGGCGGGGCAGTCGCCGGTCGCACGGTACAGTCGTTGCGCTCGCGACGCTCAATTCCATCCCGAGCCCCGACCGATGCCTGCTCCGCTGGGTCCAGCACGCCTGGCCGTCCTCGCGGCCGCCGCCAGCGCGTTGGCGTCCTGCGCGCCCGAGCCGCTCGCGCCCGCCTACACCATCCAGCAGTTCATCAGCGCCGTCACCGCCCGGAACGGCGCCGTCGTCGGGGTCGTGCGCGATTCGGCTGCGCCCGCGCCTGCCGGCGGACCGGTGGCAACCGTCGCCGGCATCTCGACGGTCGTGAACGGCGGGAGCGCCAAGATCGCCGTGTCGGTCAACCCGGACGCGTTCCAGCGGGTGTACATCTGGACTCCGAGCGCCCGGGGGCACTACGACGTGCTCCTGCCCAGCGGCGTGAACGTCGAGGATCTCGTGCTGAGCGTGGACCGGGGGGTGCGCGCCGGGAACCTGCGAGTGCGCTACCAGGTCGAGAACGGCGCCGGCGTCGTCGGACCGTACGTCGAGCAGACGCTCTCGGTGATCAACGTGGGCACCGGCGACGTGCAGGTGAGCATCGCCTGGATCGGCGCGTCCGACGTGGACCTCCACGTCTTCGACCCGGCGGGCGAAGAGATCTACTTTGCCAACAAGACGGCGGCGAGCGGCGGGACCCTCGATCTCGATTCGAACCCCGCCTGCGACATCGACGGCAAGAACAACGAGAACGTCGTGTTCCCGACGGGCTCGGCGCCCACCGGCAACTACCGCGTCGTGGTGCACTACTATGACGACTGCGGCGTCGCCCAGTCGGACTGGGTCGTCACGGTGCAGCGCAGGGACCAGGAGCCGATCACGTTCACCGGCAGTTTCGTCGGTGAAGACACGGCCAACCCACCGGTCGAGGTGGCGAATTTCACCTACGGATCGGGGGGCTCACCCCCGATAACGCTCCGCAGCGGTCCCCCATCGCTGGCGGAGCGCGCCCGCCCGGCGGCGAAAGCCGGGATCGCGCCGAAGGGGAGCAAGTAGGGGGTCGCGGCCGATCGAGGGGGTGGCACGGGAACCCCTCGCGCGCCGCACGATCCAGCCAGCGTACCGTCCGCTGCGTGGCGGTTCACGAGGGCGGCGCGCAGCGGATCGGCGACGTCGAGTACGGTTCGGGCCGGGCGGGAGAGGCGTCTCCGGGATACGGCGCGGCGCGGCCTGGCCAGTGGGCGGTATATTCTCCCGGTTTCCTCGCACTTCCCCGACCCGGCACGCCATGAGACCACTCCCGTTGCTCGCGGCCCTCGCGCTGGGCGCGTGCGCCCCGTCCGCTCTGTCCGCGCAGGGGACGATCGCGATCCGCGCCGGCCGGCTGGTGGACGTCGTGCGCGGCGAGGTGCGGCGCGACCAGATCATCCTCGTTCGCGGCGACCGGATCGAGGCGGTCCGCCCCGCCACGGTGAAGCTTCCCGGGGGCACGCGCGTCATCGACCTGTCGCGCCACACGGTGGTGCCGGGCCTCATCGACTGCCATGCCCACCTGGTCGGCGACATCCTCACGGCGAACGCCGCCTCGCCGCTCACGAGGAGCGGAGCGCAGGACGCGTTCACCGGGGTGCGCAACGCCCGGGCGACGCTGCTCGCCGGCTTCACCACCGTGCGCGACGTCGGCACCTACCGCGCGTTCGTGGACGTGGCCCTCCGTGACGCCGTCAACGATGGCACCGTGATCGGCCCGCGCATGGCGGTCGCGGGACCGTACGTCACCGTCGCGGGCGGCGGCGGAGAGATCACCGGGCTGGCGCCCGACGTCGTGCTCCCGCGCGAGCTGCGCTTCGGCGTCGCCAATTCGGCCGACGAGGTCCGCGAGCGGGTGCGGCTGATCCTCAACGCGGGCGCCGATTTCATCAAGGTGATCGCGACCGGAGCGGTGAGCGTGCCGAACTCCACGCCGGGGGCGCCCGAGTTCACCGAGGCCGAGGTCCGCGCCGCGGTCGAGGAGGCGTCGAAGTACGGCAAGTTCGTCGCCGCCCATGCCCACGGGCCCGAGGGCATCAAGCTCGCCGTGCGGGCCGGCGTGCGGAGCATCGAGCACGGCTCCCTCATGGACGACGAGGGGATCGCCCTGATGAAGCAGCGGGGCACCTGGCTGGTGGCCGACATCTACAACGGCGACTACATCGCGAGCGAGGGGCGGAGGCAGGGTTGGGCGGAGGAGATCCTGCGCAAGAACGACGAGACCACCGAGGCGCAGCGGCAGGTCTTCCGGAAGGCGGTCGCGGCCGGGGTGAAGATCGCCTACGGCACCGACAGCGGGATCTACCCGCACGGCGGGAACGCGAAGCAGCTGCCCTACATGGTGAAGTACGGGATGACCCCGCTGCAGGCGATCCAGGCGGCCACGATCGAGGCGGCGCGGCTGATCGCCTGGGACGACCGGGTCGGGGCGATCGCCCCCGGCCGCTACGCCGACATCGTCGCCGTGGAGGGCGACGGGCTCGCCAACCTGGAGAGCTTCATGAACGTGGCGTTCGTGATGAAGGGCGGCGTGGTGTACAAGGAGGGACGTACGGACGGGAGCGGGCGGGAGAGCTGATCCTCTCCTGCCCGCTCCCGCCTGTGCCTGTGTCGCTCGGCTCCCGCCCGCTGCTCAGCAGGGATTCGGATCGTTCCAGTTCCGGAGCGGCTCGTCCGCCGGGATCGACGAGTTCGCGTTTCGCTCGCTCAGCGGATAGGTGAGCCGGGCCGGGATGAACGGCGCTCCGGTGTAGGGGACGAGCGCCGGGATGCAGGTCCGCTTGTAGTCGTTCCAGACCTCGAAGTTCTGGAACGTGACGATGTACTTCTCGGTCATGATCGTGGCCAGCCCGGTGACCGGGAGCGCGCCGAGGCCCAGGGATGCCCGCTCGGCACTGACATACGGCTGGGCCGCCGCGTTGCCGGCTGGTCCGCCCCCCGCGAGCTGCCAGGCGGCTTCGGCCAGGATCAGCTGGTTCTCCGCGTACGTCGCGAACGGCGGCGCGAAGTCGCCCGCCAGCCGCGTCGAGCTCAGCGGCGACGGGTTCACCGACTCGTCCTCGCCCGGGGCGGCGCCGACAAACTCGCCGTCGCTGTTCGGGTCAAAGTACAGCGGCAGCCGCGGGTCCGGGTTCAGCGGGTCGAGGAGATCGACCAGGAACTGGCCCGCGCTCAGGAACCCGATCCACTGATTAGTGAACTGGTGCCAGAGATTGGTCTCGGTCGAGCCGGTGCTGTGATAGGGGATATAGTCGTCATCGGGTGCGATTCCGTTCAACGCGGCGTCGCGGGCCGCCTGGTACGCCGGCAGGCCGAGCTGCTCGGCGGTGTGCAGGTGGTACCGCGCCTTGAGCGTGTACGCGAGCTCGGTCCACTTGCTCAGGTCGCCGCCGTAGACCAGGTCCTCCGGCCCCGGCGCCGTGGTGGCCGCGTTGGTGGCGCCCATCAGCGCGATGGCCTCGTCCAGCTTGGCCTGGAGTGCGGCGTACACGTCCTGCTGCGCGTCCGGCACCGGCTCGGCGATGGTGCTGTCCACCGCCTGCGAGTAGGGGATGTCGCCCCAGGTATCGGCCGCCATGCCGACGACCCAGGCCTCGAGCACCGCCGCCACCCCCGCGAAGCCGGAGTCGGCGTCGGCCAGCGCGGTGGTCTGGATCCGGCGCAGGTCGAGCAGCCCGCCGCGGATATAGGTGCCGCCCCACTCGGTGAAGTAGTCGTCGTCGCCGACGATGTAGGTGCTGAGCGTGTTGTAGTTGCGGAGGGTCCCGCCGCACTGCTGCATCCAGATGCACACGGTGCGGACGAGATGGCCCTCCTGCTGGAAGGTCAGGTTGGTCATGGCCGACACCAGCAGGTTCGCGTTGCTGGCGGTGGTCGGCCGGTTGGGATTGTCGGCCAGCTTCGGGCCGGTCAGGAAGTCGCCGCACGCGCCGGTGCCGAAGCCCAGGGCGAGCGCGAGCGCGACGGGGTGGAGACGCTTCTGCATATCGTGCTCCTCGAGTCGTCCGGGGTTGGCGTCAGCGGTTGAGCGTCACGGAGAACACCCACGAGCGCGTCTGCGGGTTGTTGAACCAGTCGACCCCGCGTGCGCCGCTCTCGGCGCCCCCGAGGCTCGTCTCCGGATCCACGCCGGTGTAGTCGGTCCAGACCGCGAGGTTCCGCCCCGCCAGCCGGAAGTCGATGCTGCTGAAGCCGAGCCGCCGCGCGAACCCGCCGGTGGCGCTGTAGCCCACCGAGATCTCCCGGAGCTTCACGAAGCCCGCGCTCTCGTAGAACGGCTGCCCGAGGAAGGTGAAGGTGCTGTAGTAGTTCTGGAACCAGCTCTCGTCCAGCAGGGCGGGGGTGCCCACGCCGGGGCCGGCCACCGGCGTGTCCGGGAAGAAGTCCTGGCCGAACACCACGGTGCTGCCGCGGAGGTCGCCCGACTCCTTCGACGTACCCAGCGAGTTGAGCGCGCCGCGGGTGCCGTTGTACACCAGGCCGCCGTTCCGGATGTCGAGCAGGCCGGACAGGCTCCACTTGCCCAGCCGCACGCCGGTGCGGAACGTCCCGGTCCAGTCGGGCTGGGGGTTCCCGATGATCCGGCTGTCGGGGTCCAGCAGCGGGTAGCCCGGCCCGTTGCCCGCGTCGCCGCCGGTGTTCGCGAAGCTCCCGTCGTTGATGAACAGCGCCTCCTGGGAGTTCTGCTCCGGGGTGCAGATGTCGTCCACCGCCACCGGGTTGCTCCCGGCGTCGAGGATCGTGAGGCCGCGGCCGCAGCGGACGTAGTCCCAGTCGCGGAACGCGCCGATCGGCTCCCCGACCTGCGCCACCGTGAGCAGGAACCCGCCGGTGCCTCCGTAGCTCACGAAGTCCGGCCCCGACAGGTCGACCACCCGGTTGCGGTTGGTGCTCAGCAGGAACCCGAGATCCCACGCGAAGTTCTTGCGCGTGATCGGCCGGATGTTGAGGGCCCACTCGGTGCCCGAGTTGCGGATCTCGCCGGCGTTGCTCGCGACGTTCAGGAAGCCGGTGCTGGCCGCCACGGGCAGCGTGAGGATTACGTCCGACGACGTGCGCCGATACCAGGTGAAGCTCAGGTCCGCGACGTCGTTGAAGAGCCCCACGTCGAAGCCCGCCTCGAATTCCTTGGTGCGCTCCGGCCGCAGGTTGCCGGCGTTGGTCGTGTCGCTGTAGAGCCCGCCGAACCCGCCCTGGGTCGCCGTGAGATTGGTGCCCCAGCCGTCGAGATAGGTGCCGCCGCTCAGGAAGGTGAACGCGGTGAGATACGGCTGCGGCTGGGTGCCGACCTCGCCGTAGGCGGCGCGCAGCTTGCCGTAGCTCAGCACCTTGCCGAAGTTCGCGGCCTTGGTGAACTGCCACGCCGCGCTCGCGCTCGGATACCACGCGCGCTGGTTGTCGCTGGAGAACGTCGATGCGCCGTCGTAGCGGACTCCCGCCTTGAGGAACAGCTGGTCGGAGATGTCGAACGTCGCCTGCCCGAAGTAGCCCTCGATCCGGAGCTTGGTCTCCTGGTCGACCGGCGGCAGCTGGCTCGCGGTGTTGGTGAGGGTGAACGGCTCCGCCGAGAGCAGGCTGTTGCCCACGCCCCCGAGGATCCGCTGGCTCCGGGTGTTGAGGTTCTGGCCCAGGGTGATGGTGCCGCCCAGGCTCGGGCTCAGCTTGTAGGTGGCCGTCCCGGTCAGGTTGTGGTCGAGCTGGTTGTTGACGATGTCCAGCTTGATCACCTGGCCCAGCGGGTTCGGGATGTTGGACGACGTCTGGGGCTGACCCTGCAGGCGGTCGTCACCCGAGTAGTCCACCCCGAGCGTGTAGCTGAACCTGAGCCAGCCGAGCGGGGTCCAGTCCAGGTTCACGTTGCCGATGATGCGGTCGGCGATGACCGTGCTCACCGGCACGTTCGCGGTGAAGAACGGGTTGTCGTATCCGCGACTCAGGCTGATCGAGCTCGCCGACGGGTTGGGGAACCGGTAGGAGCGGTGCAGCCCGGTCTCCTCGCTCAGATAGTCCCGGTTGTCGAACTCCGGGGCGCTCCGCCAGCTGCCGAGCAGGATGCCGCTGAAGTTCGAGCCCTTCTGCACGAACTCGCCGTTCGCGTTCGAGTACGCGACGTTGCCCCCCACCGTGAGGTTGTCCCGCACCCGGTGCGAGCCGTTGAGCCGGACCGAGATCCGCTCATAGTTGTTGCGCGGCCCGACGATGGTGCCGTCCTGGTACGCGTAGCCGCCCGAGAGGTAGAACAGCGTCCGGTCGGTGCCGCCCGAGATCGTGAGCGTGTTGTCCGTGGTCACGCCGGTCTTGAACACCTCCCGCGCGTGATCGAACGTCGGGGTGCCGGGCGCGAGCTCCGGCCCCCAGCTGTCGGAGGTCGCCTCGCAGTCGAGGAGCGCCGGGTCGGTGCTCGGCACGCAGGGGTCGGCCACCCCGCCGTTCCCCAGGCCGTAGCGGCGCTGCAGCTCGGGGAACCGGAAGACCTCGTTGATCGACAGGTTCGAGCGCAGCGAGTAGGAGGTGGTCCCCGGGCGACCCCTCTTGGTCGTGATGAGCACGACGCCCTGGCCGGCGCGCGCGCCGTAGATCGACCCCGCCGCGGCACCCTTCAGGATCTCGACGGACTCGATGTCCGCCGGGTTCAGGTCGGACGCCCGGTTGGGCGACGTGGTGCCCTGCTGGTTCCCGAACCCGGTGCCGTCGAACGTGGTGGTCGTGACCGTGGAGTTGTCGATCGGGATGCCGTCCACCACGAACAGCGGATCGCCGGTGCTGCCGAGGGTGTTGGCGCCGCGGATCCGGATCGCCGTGTTCGCGCCGGGATCGCCCGCCGTGGAGACGATCTCCACGTTGGGCGCCTTGGCCGCGAGGGCATTCACCACGTTGGTCTCGTTGCTGCGCTGGATCAGCGTGGAGTCGACGTTGTTGCGCACGCTGCCCAGCTTCTCCACCTCGAGGCTCGTGCCGGCGCCCGTCACCACCAGCTCGCCGAGCTGCAGCGGGTTGGTCACCAGGGAGAAGTTCTGCGCCATCTCGCCCTCCGTGAGCCGGATCTCACGGGTCTCCGGCTTGTAGCCGATCGCGCGCACGGATAGCGTGACCGCCTGTCCCTGGACGCGCGGGCCGGGCACGGTGAGCACGTAGCGGCCGTCCGCGCGGGTCGTAGTTCCGAACCCGATGCTCGGGATAGCCACGGTCGCGCCGGGCAGCGGCTCGCCGTCCTCGCGGGTCACCTGGCCGGTGATGCTCGCGGGCTGTTGCGCGGCGGCGGCGGCGGGCAGGAGCAGCAGCGCCGCGGGAAGCAGGCTCCGACGAAGTACAGACGTCATGCGTCCTCCGTACCCAGGGTGGGAATGGGTGGGTGGGGCAGAGAAGCCACCCGCCGGCGCGCGGCCGGCGGGCAGTCGGGGTGTTCGACGCAGGGAAGAGTCGTGAACAGATGTACGGTCCGTCGCACCGACCGTCAAGAATCGGGCGCGGCGGCTTGCGTCCGGCAACGTGCCCGCGGTTCGCCTGGCTGGGTGCGTCCGGTCCAGCCGCCATCCGCCGCCGTCCGGGATGGACGAGGCGGGCGGCAGGCCTCGCTGGCAGACGCGACCGGGCATGCGGGAGTGATCGGACGAATGTGGGAACGAATGCGGGGGGGCAACGGGATCAGACAACCGCGTTGGCCATTCGGCAACACGTTACTGGCGCCCCCTCCGGGTGGCGGGTATCGTCTCTGTGCCCCCGCCGATGAGTGAGGTGCCCGTGTCCGGACGGGCGGCTGCCGCGTCCACCAGTCTCGTACTCGGGAATCGGGACGCGGTGTCGGCCGGCAGACGGGAGACAGCATGGCAGATGCATACGATCTGATCGTCATCGGGGGCGGCCACAATGGGTTGGTCACCGCCGCGTACGCGGCGCGCGCCGGACTCCGCGTCCTCGTGCTGGAGCGGCGGCACGTGCTCGGCGGGGCGTGCGTCACCGAGGAGCCCTGGCCCGGCTTCAAGGTGTCCACCGCGGCGTACGTGAACAGCCTGCTCCGGCCCGAGATCATCCGCGATCTCGAGCTGAAGCGGCACGGGTTCGCCATGCTGCCCCGGAACCCGTCGTCGTTCACGCCGTTTCCCGACGGCCGCTTTCTGATGCTGGGGCCGGACAAGGCGCTTGCTCACCGCGAGGTCGCGAAGTTCTCGACCAAGGACGCCGAGGCGCTGCCCAGGTACGAGGCGATGCTGGAGCGGGTCGCGGCGTTCATCGAGCCGACACTGGTGCAGACGCCGCCCACGCCCTGGTCGCTGCGCCCCGCCGACCTGGTGCGGCTCGGCAGGCTGGGGGTCGGCTTCCTCAGGCTCGGCCGGGATGCCGCCAACGCCGTCGAGATCCTCACCGGCCCCGCCCGCCCGATCCTCGACCGCTGGTTCGAGTCGGAGCAGCTCAAGGTCACGCTCGCGACCGACGCGGTGATCGGTGCCTGGGCCACCCCGTCCATGCCGGGTACCGCGTACGTGCTCTTCCACCACGTCATGGGCGAGTGCGACGGTGCCCGGGGCGTGTGGGGCTACGTGCGCGGGGGGATGGGCGGGATCAGCAACGCCATCGCCGCCGCAGCGCGCGAGCGGGGGGCCGAGATCCGCACCGGGGCGGCGGTCGCGCGCATTCTCACCCGCGGCGGCCTGGTGGAGGGGGTGGCGCTGGCCGACGGGAGCGAACTGCGCGGGGGCCGGGTCGCCTCCGGCGTCGACGCCCGGACGACCTTCCTCGGTCTGCTCGACCCCGCCGAACTGCCCCCGGAGTTCGTGGACCGGGTCCGGACGATCGACTACTCGAGTGGCAGCCTCAAGATCAATCTGGCGCTCAGCGCCCTGCCCGACTTCAGGGCGCTTCCCGGCGCCGCGCCCGGCCCGCAGCACCGCGGCACCATCCACCTCTGCCCCACGCTCGACTACATCGAGGAGGCTTTCGACGACGCTCGCCGCGGCCGCCCCGCCTCGAGCCCGATCGTCGAGGCGACCATCCCCTCCGTGCTCGACGACACCCTCGCGCCCAGGGGCATGCACGTCATGTCCATGTTTACCCAGTATTTCCCCTACGACGTGCGCGAGGGCGATCACGACTACTGGAAGGAGCGCTACGCCGACCGCTGCATCGAGCTGATGGACACCTACGCGCCGGGCTTCCGGCAGGCCGTGGTCTACCGGGAGGTGCTGGCGCCGCGGGACCTCGAGGCGCGGTTCGGGCTGAGCGGCGGGAACATCATGCAGGGGACGATGGGGCTCAACAGCCTGGCGTTCATGCGGCCGGTCCCCGGCTATGCGGACTACCGGACCCCGGTGCGCGGGCTCTACCTCTGCGGCGCTGCCACCCATCCGGGCGGCGGGGTGATGGGAGCCTGTGGGTACAACGCGGCGCGCGAGATCCTGCGGGACGCGAAGCGCCGGTTCAGGACCGGGAAGGCTGCGTGAAGACGGCCGTCCGGCCGTCTGATGGAGCGCACCTCGCGCCCGCCCGCGCGGCGCTCTGGATCTGGATCAACCCCGACCAGCCCTTCGCCGAGGTGTGACTCACCACTCGGAGCGGTGCCCGAGGGCCCGCAGGACCTCCTGGTCGAATGCCGCCGAGAGGCCCTCCCGCCGCGAGTACGGGCCCGGTGAGTAGCTGCGCGACCGGATCCCGAGCTGGCTCAGCTCGCAGATGTGCCAGTCCTGCCGGTTGGTCATGTCCCAGAACTCGATCCCGTCGTTCGGGTCGAACGCCGGGTTGCTCAGCGTGTCCGGGTGGAACAGCCACTCGCAGACCACCTTCGTGCGCCCCGGATCCCGCGGCCAGACGGTGTGGTACATCACGTAGTCCGGGTGCATGCTGAGCAGCAGGTTCGGGAACAGCGAGTAGTAGTACACCCGCTTCCGGTCGTCCAGCGGCAGGTCTCCCACCGGCACGCCGCAGGTACGGCCCGACATCGTGAGGCTGTCGCAGGAGTCCACGATCTCCATGTACCCGCCGAGGAACGGCCCGGTCCAGAGGTCGTTCTCGCCGCTGGTGGGGGGTGACACCTTCACCAGGGCGGGATGGACCAGCGGGCAGTGGTAACACTCGGAGTAGTTCTGGACGACGAGCTTCCAGTTGCACGCGAGCTCGTAGGTGATCCTGCGCGCGGCGCGAAGCGCCGCGATGTTGAACCGGCTGAACCGGTCGAGCACCGGCGCGTACGCCTGCTCGAACGGCCCCGGGTCGTCGGCGAGATTGATGAAGACAAAGCCTTCCCAGGTGGCGGCCGCCACGGGGTGAAGCGGCCAGTCGGCCTTGTCGAAATCCTCGATCGTGTCGGCGGACGGCGCACCCACGAGGCGGCCGTCCAGCGTCCAGGTCCACGCGTGGTAGGGACACTGGATCGTTTCCGAGAGCCGGCCCTGGCGCTCCTCGCACAGCCTGGTGCCGCGGTGCCGGCAGACGTTGTACCACGCGCGGATCGTCCCCCCGCGGTCGCGCAGCACGATCACACTCTCGGGGCCGATCTCCTGGACCAGGTACTCGCCCGGCCTCGCTATCTGCTCCTCGCGTCCCACGCAGAGCCAGCGATCCAGGAAGATCCGCTCGCTCTCTTCGGCGAAGATGTCGGGGGAGGTGAAATACCGACCGGGAAGGGTGTGCGCGCCCGCGAGCGCGACATCCGTGCGCTTGACGAAGGTGGTCACGATGGCCCCGAGGCTGAACCGCTCGCGCAATATGGCGGGCGCCGGCGCGAGGCGGAAGGCTCGCTGCTGTCAGGCCAGCGTGATCAGTCCCTTCACCACGATCTCGGCGTCGAGCCCCTCGACCCGCATGGTGGCGCGGGCGGGCAGCGACTCCGAGCCGGAGAGCCGTCCGGCGGCGATCGCTTCGTCCACCGCCTTCTCCACCTCGCGCTGCGCGGTGACGCCGAACTGCTTGAGCAGCTTACGCAGGGACAGGTTGAAGGCTTCCTCGTTCATCGCCGCCTCCCGGGCTGGAGCAACGACCCCAACTTAGTGGCCGGGGCCGTTACCGCCAGCTCCGCACCCGGCTGTCCCGGAGCAGGACCGACCGTTCGCCATAGTCCCACTGCTCCACCGCCGCGGCCCACCCCTGCAGGTGGGCCGCGGAGCGGTCGAGCCGGCTGCAGGCCTATTCGCTCAGCTTCACCCGTTCCACCCGCCGCCCCTGCTGCCGCGGGTTGTACACCCGGAGGGTGACCACCGCACCCGGCGCCTCCGCCCGAACCGCGTTCCTGAGGGCGGCCTCGGTCTTCACCGACTTGCCCTCGACCGAGATGATGATGTCGGGGCCGCCGCGTTCCTCGTCGAACAACACGTCCCACGCGGGGCCGCCCGGCGTGACGTCCGTCACCAGCAGCCCGCGGGCATCGGCCGGCAGCTGGAGCTCCTGCGCGATCGCGCCGGTCACCGGCTGCACGGCGATCCCGAGCCGGCGACGCACGAGGCCGCCGGCCTCGGTCACCTCGGAGTCGGTGCCGGGCTCCCCGCCCGCGGCGATCTGGGCGGCCTCCTGCAGGGGCTGAAGCTTCACGTTGAACGACTTCCGGAGCCCGCCCTTGCGCGCGACCTCGACCTTCACGATGTCGCCCGGCTTGCGGAACCCGACCTCCTGCTGGAGCTGGCCCACGTACTCGACCGGCTTGCCGTCGATCGCGACGATGATGTCGCCCGGCTCGATGCCCGCCTTCCGGGCGGGTGAGTCTTCATTGGGGATGTCCTTCACCACCACGCCCCGGATCTCCGGCAGGCCCACGTACTGCGCGTCGTTGATCGACACGTCCTGGATGGACACGCCGAGGGCCGCACGATGCACCTTGCCGTCGGTGATGAGCTGGTTCATCACCGTGCGGGCGAGGTTGATCGGGATGGCGAAGCCATACCCGGAGTAGAACCCCGTCTCGCTCGCGATGGCCGAGTTCACCCCGATCACCTCACCCCGCACGTTGACGAGCGGGCCGCCCGAGTTGCCCGGGTTGATCGCGGCGTCGGTCTGGAGGAAGTCCTGGATGCTGCCCACGCCGCGGCCGGGGAGCCCGTTGAGGGCGCGACCCTTGGCGCTGATGATGCCGGACGTGACGGTGAACGTGAGCCCCTCGCCCAGCGGGTTGCCGATCGCCAGGACCCAGCTGCCCACCTTCGCCTGATCACTGTTGCCGAGCGCGACCGGCGCCAGGCCCTTCGCCTCGATCTTGAGCACCGCCACGTCGGTGTTGGGATCGGTCCCGATCACCTTGGCCTTGAACTCGCGCCGGTCGAGCAGGCGGACCAGCACGGTCTCCGCGCCCTCCACCACGTGATTGTTGGTGAGCACGTACCCGTCGGCCGACACGACGAAGCCGGAGCCGCTGCCCTGCTCGAACTCGGGGCGGTTGGGCCCGAACCGCGGGAAGAAGCGCTCCATGCCGGGCGGAAGCCGGCGTTGGGCGGTACGCTCGGTTCGCTGCGCCCGGATATACACGACGCTCGGCCGCACCCGGTCGGCCACCGCGGCGAGCGCGTCGCTCAGTTCCGCCAGCGGCCTGGCCTCGGGGATGGAGGGCGCCTGTACGGTGGGGATGGCCGCGGACGCGACGCCCTGCTGCGCCGACGAGCGGCTGGGCAGATCGAGCAGCCCCGCGAAAAGAAGCCCGAGCGCGAACGCGAGCGCTACGAGGCCACCGAATTTCAGCCAGTTGAGTGAGCGTGCGGACATGGATATTCCAGCTGTGGGTGCGTGACTGCTACCGGACGACTCTCTTCTAAGATACTCGGAAACCGGGGCGAAGGGTTCCAACGGGGCAGGGGCGGGAGCGACGCCGGGGTTCCGGCCGGTGAGGCGCCGAAGGCGGCAGGGCACGCCCTGCCGCCTTACGGCCTGCCGCGAGACCCGGCGGGCTACTTCTTTCCTTCGTCCACGATCTCGTAGTCGGCTTCCACGACCTCTTCCTTCCCGGGCTCCCGGGCGCCCGGGCCGGCGGGGCCGCCCTCTGGGGCTCCGGCCGCCTGGGTCGACGCGTATATCGCCGCGCCGGCCGCGGAG
>DASUAH010000031.1:0-7744 GCA_035763885.1 Gemmatimonadales bacterium | reverse complement strand
GCTCCCTCGGGCCCCAACTCGGCGATCTTGTCGCGCTGCTCCTTCACATCGCGCCACTGATCGCGCAGCTGCTGCCGCTTCGTCTCGGCGTCCTGGCGGTCGCGCGCCCATTCGGCCCGCTGCTCCTCCACCGCCCGCTCCTGCGCCTGGAGCCGTTCCGCGAGCGCGCGCGCCTCCGCCTCCACGCCCTCGAGCGCCGCCGCAGCCCCTTCGAGCTCCGCGATGCGCCGGTCGCGCACCTCCGCGGTCCGGGCCAGCTCGGCCAGGGCCCGACGATCGGCCTGCCGCGCCGCCTCTTCCTGCTGCAGCCGCTCCAGTCGGGCGAGCTCGGCCTTCCGCTCTTCCAACGGCACCAGATCGGCCGACAGCCGCTCCAGCTCGGCCCGCGCCGCCAGCGCCTCGGCCAGCTCACGGTCGAGCCGCTGGAATTCCTGGCGGGCCGCGTCCGCGGCGTGCGCGCCCATCGCCCGCTCGCTCTCGAGCGAACGAACCCGGTCGCGACGCGCTTCCCACTCCTTCCAGCGAGGCTCCTCGCGCTTGACTCCCTGCTCGGCCGCCTTCTGCGCCGCACGCGCCGTCTCCGCCGCTTTGCGGGCGCCCGTCAGCCGGGCCGCCGCCTGGGTCCGCTCCGCCTCGAGCTGCCCGCGGTCAGGCAACCCCGCCTCCAGCCCCTTCAGCTCGCCCCCGATGGCGTTGCGCGCTTCACGCACCAGCTGCTGCGCCAGCTCCAGCCGCTCGTACCCCAGAACGCGCGACAGGAAGGCCGCCCGCTCGGTGCGCCCCAGCGACGACATCACGGCCAGCTCCTTCTGCCCCGTGAAGTACGTGTTGAAGAATTCATCGTGCGACATCCCGAGCACCCGCCCCAGCTTCTCCGACACCGCCTTGAGCGAGTTCGCCACCACCTGGCCGTCCTGCCGCAGCTCGGCCCTGTAGAGGTCCCGGATCACCACGTACTCGTGAGCGCCGAGCCGGAACTCGAGGGTCACTTCCACGCGCGAGCGGCCCGGTGCCCCGTGCCGCCGGATCGACTCCTTGTCGCCCCGCACCGCCTGCACGCCGTAGATCGCCCAGGCGATCGCCTCGAGCAGCGTCGTCTTCCCGGCCCCGTTGGGCCCGACGATCCCGGTGATGCCGGGGCCGAACTCGATCTCGGTCTCGGCGAACTGCCGGAAGTTCTCGAGCCGCAGGCGCTTGAGCTCCATCAGGCGGACGCCGCCCCCTCGCCCCCCGCGTCCTGCCCGCCGCTCACCCGCTCCAGATACGCCACCCCGCTCGCAACGAACTCGTCGCGCGGGATGTCGGCGTCGAGGAGACGGCGCGAGAGGAAATCGCGCACCGTCTCGCCCAGGGTCTGCCGGCGCGCGGGCGCGCCGACGCCGACGTGATAGCGCTCCTCGGGGCGGCGCAGGTCGAGCTGGAAGTGCAACGCGCGCGCCTTGTAGCCGCGGATCGCCTGATGGTCGAGGTCGTGCGCGGTGGCCCGCGCCACGTCCCACACGAGCTGGCGGACGACGTTGTCGTCGATCGGCGGCTTCGCCGTGCGCACCGCCTCCGCGATCTTCGCGTCGATCTGCTTGGCGGTGAGATCCTTCCCGTGGATCGGCTCCAGCTCGATGTGCTGCCGGGCCGGCACGATATACCGCTCCGTCACCCGCAGGCCCGGGAGCTCGACCTGCAGCCAGCACTTGCCCTTCACGCCGTGCTCGGCCTGGTCCTGCAGCTGCCCCCAGGGATTGGGCGGCAGGTACTCCAGGCTGCCCGCGTAGCGCGCGTTGTCGGCGACCGCATGGGTGACGTGGTAGTGCCCGAGCGCGATGTAGTCCCACGCCGGCGGCGCGAGGTCCTCGAGCGACAGCGGCGCGCCGCCGTAGTCCATCGTGCCGCGAGCTTCGCCCATGGTCTGGTACTGACCGTGCGTCACGAGGATGTTGTAGGTGGGACCGCCCCGCTCGGGTCGCAGCGCGGGCCGCTCGGGGCTCATGAGTGCCTGATGCGGCACGGCGAGCACCGCGCAATCGAGCGCGGGAAACACGAGCCGTCGCGGCTCGTCGATCACCACGTCCGCCCCGACTGCCTCGTACAGGCGGAGAATGCTGCCGGTCTCGGCGGTCCGGGGCGTGTCGTGGTCGCCCGCCACCAGGATGACCGGCGTCTTGGGGAGCGCCACGCGGATGCGTTGCAGCTGCTGGAAGAGGAACAGGATCGCCGGGTTGGTGGGCCGGACCGAATGGAAGATGTCGCCCGCGAACACCACCAGGTCGGGTTGCTGCTCCAGGAGATCGTCCACCGCCCGCGCGAACGCCAGCGCCACATCCGCCTCGCGCTGGTTCGCGCCCCGAGGCGTCTGCCGATCGTACTGGCGAAATCCCAGATGCAGGTCCGCCAGATGCGCGAGCTTCAGGTGCGTCAGGGTGTTTCCACCAGCCGCGTCGCCGCGCGCTGCTCCACCCGCATCACCATTCCCTGCGTGCCGAAGAATCCACCCGTGATGGTCAGGCGCACGATGCCGCCGAGCGTGCCGCTGACCACGGCACCACGCGTGAGCGAGAACACCTGACTGCCGGTGATCCCGCCGCGCACCCGGACGGAGACCGTTTGTCCCCCGAAATTGAATTCCAGCGGGCGTTCCGGGAGCCCCGTTTCGACCCCGAGCTCCACCGTTGTGTCGCCGCGGGTCACCGTGATGCTCCGCACGGTGATCCGGCTGGTGACGTCGAGCGGGGAGCCGCTGGCCAGCTGAGCGAACGGGAGCTCGGTCTCGATGTTCCACCCGTCGCCCGTGCCCACGCCCTCGTCGGGGAACGACAGGGCGGCCGCCCGGATCCCGAGCTCCACCTGCTCGCGCACGATGATGGGAAGCCGGCCGAGCGAGGAGAAATCGGCGCGCACGAACCGGAGCCGGTCGTCCACCACCCCCGTGACGCTGAGGCCGCGCAACTGTCCCGCCGCCGCGGTCGCCGCCTCCGGGCTCAGCATGGGACTGGCGACCCTGGATGAATCGAGCGTCATGGTCACGAGGACGCCTTCGGCGCCGCGGTTCCCGATGCGCTGCTGAAACACCAGCATCATCGACGTGAGCGTGGAGGAGTCGGTCGCGGCGACCGTGTCGGGTGCGAAGCGGGAGCTCTGCTCGAGCACGTAGCGGTACACGGCGCCCGCCGGCGGATGGTAGCGGAGCGCGATCTTCGTGGTCACCGGGACCGGCGCAGGTTCTTTGCCCTTGCAGGCGAACACCGCGAGGAGCAGCAGGCACACGACGCGCATGGGTCTCCCTGGAATCAGTACGGCTCTTCGGCGATCGGGTTGAGCGGCTGGACCGCGGCGCGCTCGCGCACCCCCTCGGGAGCCACGCGGCTCCCGAGCCGCTTGCGGAACAGGGCCAGGACATCCGCCGGCCGCTCGCGGCGCACCGCGCCGAGCGCGCGGCGCACGTCCGACTCGTCCCGATCCGCGATCAGATCCTTCACCTGATTCGCCCGCACGCCGGGATCGAGCCGGGCGAGCTGCCGCACGACCGCCTCCTCGAACGGCAGGTCCGCGGCCGGCGGATAGCGCTCCACCCCGTCGCGCCCGCGCAGCACCGCCGGGCGCGGGAAGCGGACGAAGATCGGCTGGGTGAAATGCGGGTGGCGCACCATCAGCTCGCCCACCGGCAGCGTGGCCATCTTGATCTTCGTGGCCGGCGACAGGACCTGATACCCCGGTGTCGCCAGCTCGTCGGCGTCCATGCGGCCGAACACCTGCGTGGCGGCGTTCCCCACGACGCGCCGGTGCACCTGCGAGCGGAACTGCTCCGCGCCGAACAGCACGAGACCCAGGTAGCGGCCGCGCTCGGAGATGTCGAGCAGCATCTTCTTCACGTAGGTCTCGGGCCCGTCCGCCGGCGCATACTTGTTCAATTCGTCCACGAAGACGACGACGGCGTCCACGCCGAGGTCGCGCCGCTCCAGGTGCTCACGCAGGCCCGATACCACGCGCGCGAACACGAGATCCTGTCCCAGCGGATCCACGTTGGCCACGTCGATCACGTACACCGTGCGGTCCTCGAACTTCCCCCACGGCAGATCGCTCGACGGGCCGTCGTCGGTGACGAGCCCCTTGCAGCGCGTGGACACGTTGCCGAGACGGTTGCGCACCTTGCGGATCGTGGCGATGTGGTGGGTCCGCCAGATGTCGCCGCGACTGGCCATCTCCAGCCCGTCGAAGATGCTGCGGAAGAGCCGTTCCAGGTCGGCGAAGGTCTCGACGCGATGCCGGTCCCCGAACCCGTCCTCGAAGTCGCGCCGCACGACGCGGTCGGCCAGGAAATCGATGAACGCGTCGGCCTTGGCGTCGATGTCGTCCCGGTTGAGCAGCACCTCCGCGAAGTCCAGCACCTCGGTGAGCCCCCAGACGAGCGGCTCGACGGTCCCGGCGAGCTCGGCGTTGGTGCGCAGCGTGTTCAGGTTGACGCCGTCGGCCTTGAACGGCGCGAAGTAGCGCACCCGCTCGAACGGGGCCGGATCGACCACGAGCCGCGCGTAGCGGCGGCGGTCTTCGTCGTCGAGCGCGCCCGGCTGGTCCAGGAAGAGCAGGTCGGGGCCTTTCACGTTGAAGCACACGGCGGCGACCGACCCCCGGTGCGGGGGAAAATGCTGGAAGATCGCGCCCAGCAGGTATTCCACCGCGCTCGTCTTGGTGGCGAGGCCGGACACCCCCGAGATGTTCAGGTGCGCGGCTTCCGGTCCCACCAGGAAATCCGCGTCGAGATAGACCGGCGACTCGAGGCCGCCCGAGGTGTAGAGTCCGACGGGAATCGCCGTCGGCCGCGCGCCGTGCAGGTAGGCGTCCATGCGCAGCGCCTGCGCCACGTCGGCATCGCTCGCCATGTGCACGTCGCCCAGCGGCACCGGCTGCAACGGCTCCTCGGGGATCTGGCGCAACACCGCGGCGGTCCAGAGCCGGATCTCCGCGCGTGCCGTGGGCGCCTGGCCCGCCCGCGCCGGATCTCCCTCGGCGCCGATCACGTCGTGCAAGGGCGAAGCCAGGTCGGAGTACGCGAACCCATCCGTCACCACCCCGTAGACGACTCTTCCCTCTTCCCCCTTCCCCCTTCCCCCCACTCGTCCCTCATCCCCCATCCCTCGTCCCTCGACCCTCACGATCGCCCCGATGCCCACGCTCGTCTCGGTCGCCGTCCAGAAGTGGAACTGGTGCGGCGTGGCGGGCTTCTGTTCGGTGGCGACGACTCGGCCGATGGGGACCGTAGGGAGGTCGCCGGGGCCCTGCGAGGGTCGTTCGATCACGTGCCGGTGCGCGGGAGCCGGGACGCCGGTGAGGCCAGGAGATCCCCGGGTGCGCGGCTTCTCAGATAGGTCTCCACGTCATGTATAGGATACAGCAACCGGTCGAAGCGCGCGTCGGGCGCCGCCAGGGTGACGCGCTCGGCGAAGAGCCAGCCGGAGATGCCCAGGGCCCGGGTCCCGGGGTCCGGGTCCCGCGCCACTTCGATCCGCAGCAACCCGTAGTACAAGTCGCGCCCTTCCCACGGCCACAGCCGCAGGTACCACGAATCGACTTCGGTGCGGCCGTGCCCGCCGTGCACCCGGAACACGCTGGTGCGGTGCGCCGCGGGAACGGTGAGCGCGCGCTCGAGGTGCCGTCCTTCGAGAAACTGGGCTCCGTGGCTCTTGATCACGCCGACGGCACGAGGGTGCCGGGCGAGGGCGGCGGAGATCGCCAGCTGCCCGTCCACGACCAGCCACTCATCCTTGGCGAGCTGTTCGACCGCGCGCATTCCCACCCCGCGCTCCAGTGTCTGACGGGCGCGCCGCACCTCGCGACGCAGGGTCTCGAGCGCCTGCCCCGGCTGCCGTGCCCCCGCGGCGTCGGCCTCGGCGGCCACCACCTCCAGGCCCGACGCCTCGATCGCGCGGCGCCGCGCGGTGTCCAACGACTCCGGCTCGGCGAGCACCAGCTCGCGCGCTTCCCATTGCGCGGTGCGCAGCCGGCCGTCCCGGCCCCGTTGCCGCACCGCCGCCGCGACATACGCCACGGCGATGGGCCGGACGCCGTCGTAGCCGACCACCTTCCATTGCTGAATGCCGTCGAGGAATGCGACCGCGGCGGGAGGTGCTCCAGGAACGAGGGCGTGCACCCGCAGCTCGTCCTCCTCCACCAGCTCGACCGTTGGCGCGGGCGCCTCATCGGGGTCGGCCACGCGGCCGGCGCTCGCATCGGGAAGAAAGGAGGCGGGCGTGACGCCGGCGGCGTACAAGGCGGTGAGCCAGTCGCGCCGGCCGGTCATCCCGCGCTCATCCTGCGCTCATCGAACGACCTTCACCCCGATGACGACGCCGTCGCGGATGGGGATCACGGCCGAGACCACACGCCGGTCGGTCGCCGCCAGCCGGTTGAACGCGCGGACGCCCTCGGCCTGGGGGGAATGATCGTTCGGGTCAACGACCGACCCGTGGAAAAACGCGTTGTCGCACAGCAACAGGCCTCCCGGTCGCAACAACCGGACGCTCCATTCGAAGTACTGCGGGAGCGGATCCTTGTCGGCGTCCACGAAGACGGCATCGAACCCCGTGTCCGGCGGCAGCGTCTCCAGGACGCTCAATGCCTCGCCCTCGATCAGCCGGACCCGCTCCGCCACTCCGGCCTCGGCGTACGCCTGGCGCGCCAGCTCGGCGTGCACCGGGTGCTTCTCGATCGTCGTGAGCGTCCCGCCGGCCGGGAGCGCGCGGGCCAGCCAGATCCCGGAGTAGCCCGCGAGCGAGCCGATCTCGAGCACGGTGCGCGCGCCGGCGGCGCGCAGCAGCACGTGCAGCAGCTTCCCCTCGTCCGGGGAAATGTGGATCGGCGGCAGGTCGAGCTCGGCATGACGCTCGCGCACGCGCTTCAGGACGGAATCTTCGACCGCGAACAGCTCCTCGATGTAGCGCTGGAGCCGCTCGTCCACCACTTAGGCGGTGGCCTCGACGTTGGGGAACGGCGGAACCTCGAGGAGCCACAGACCGGCGAGGCGGGACTGCTTGTCCACCTCGACGAGGAGCAAATCGGCCACGCGCACCACGCTCACCGGGCGCGTGCGCCCGACGCGGATGTGGATCACCGATTCGGCCGGGTTCTTCTCGACCGTCAGGGCGGTATCGACTTCGACCGCCGCGACCGCCGGCTGCGAGCGCCGCGACGGGAACAGGACGCGGGCTTCCTCGGCCGCGGTGGGCGCCGCGAGGGCATCGATGGTGCGGATGTCGTCCGGCCAGGTGACGACGTCCAGCCCGCGGAGCAGACCGCCCGCCACGTCCAGCAGGACGAACGATCCGTCGCTCCCCTCGAGATCGACGCTGCCGTCCATGCCGGTGGCCTTGGGTACGCCCTTGCAGGTGGCCGACAGACTGTCGGTCTCCGGATCCCAGCGGTAGGACACCTTGGGGAGCTTGCCGTCGAGCGGCTCGATCTTCGCCTGGAATTGCATGCGCGCGTGCGCCTTCCACCGGTGCGTGGGGGGGCGTAATATAGCCCCGTCTCACGGAGGAGCCAGATGATGGAGCGGCGGGAGTTTGTGGCGGCGCTGGGCGGCGCGGTGTTGTTCGGTCGGGCGGCCGGGCGGTCGGGCGGTCAGTCCATCCGAGGTGTCCGTCCACCACAGGAGCCGGCCTTGGGACCGGAAGTCTTCGCCCGCCGCCTGGACCGGCTGCGCGCCGAGCTGGACCGGCGCAAACTCGACCTGTTCGTCGCCGCCCCGAGCACCAAC
>DASUAH010000030.1:0-2240 GCA_035763885.1 Gemmatimonadales bacterium | reverse complement strand
GCGTCCACGGGCGTGTGTCGAACGGCGAAGTGTACGTCCTGAGCGACCGCAATCTCGAGTTCGCCGCCCTGCGCCCCACGCCTCCGGAGTTCCAGCTCGCGGGCGACGCCGAGCGTGTCGCGATCACTTGCGCGGCGATGGGAGTGGATGCGGCGGACCTGGACCTCCCGGTGCCGCTGGATCGTCACGCCTATCGCGACGCCGTGCGACTGCTCACCGGGCGCGGGCTCGTGGAGGAGGGTCGGCTCACGCGCTACGGGCGTGCGGTCGAAGAGATGCCGGTCGAGCGTCCCTGGGGCGAGCTCCTCGTGCACGCGGAAGCGGAGCTCGTTCCGATCGTCGCCGTGTCGTCGAACATCGATTCGCTGCACCGCATGACCCGCGAACCCCGGAACCTGAAGGGACTGATCGTCCCGGGCAGCGATCACCTCACGGCGTACAACATCTTCGCGGAAGCGGTAAACAAGCACGGCTACTTGGGCGAGGTGTACGGCCTGCCGCGCCACCTGTTCCGCGAGACCCTGGAGCGCTGGGCTGAGTGGCGCGGCGCCCTCATCAAGGCGCTCGAGGACGTCGCCCTGGGGACCGCCTCCGTGTACCGGCAGTTGGAACGGCCGCTGCCGGAACGGCTCCCCGTCGCCCGGGAGCAGGAGCTGGCGACGTTCCAGGACCTCGTGGCCCGGATCCAGCCGTTCGACCTGGTGATCGACGAGGAGACGGCCGACGGCCGTGAGGCCCGGGTGTCGCGTGGCTCGGTGTGCGGCAGTTGGGGGGCCATTGCGGGCACCCTGCGCTACTTCGCCGATCGCTTCGGGAATCCCCGAGCCGGCATCGAGGGCACCCAGGTCCCCGAGCGGCTGGTGCGTCGCTACGCACGGCGTGGCGCGGCGACCGTGGAGTTCGTGGAGGGGCGGGCCGGAGGAGGGCGTGGACGGCTCATCGCCGTGCGGACGGTGGAGTACTTCGGGTTCCTGCTGGAGCGAGAGGAGGAGCATCTGCCCTCTCCGTTTCCGGCACCACTGGCGGATGCGGCCCGGGCGGCGATCGCGGCAGCGCTCGCCGGGGGCCGCACCTCCCATCCCAACCAGCGGGCGGTCCGGCAGGCTCTCGATCGGGCCGGCGAATACTGGAGGCGTTCCGGCGGCACCCTGACCGCGGTCGCCCCCGAGCAACTCACGTCACGGCTCATCGGGCAATTGTCAGGGGTAGATAGCTGGGACGCGTTCATCGGTCGGACCCTGGCGCTGGACGTGGACGCGATCGTCCCGGTGCAGGAGCGCCAGCGCCTGGATGCCATGCCGTCCTCGCACCACCTGTACGGGGACCGAGTGCCGCTCGATTACGAGCTGGAGCCGGGTGGGGGGGTCGTGCGGCTGCGCCTCAAGGAGGGGCAGGCGCGTCGACTGCGGGCCGAGGACCTGCCGGACCTGGATCGACCCCTGCGCTTCAGCGTGCTGCGCGGCCGGCGGCCGGCGGTGCGGGCCGACTCGCTGGACGACATGCGCCGGCAGCTCACGGAGCTCCCCCGAACCGAGCGCGCCCGGCTGGTGCGCGGCGGGCGGCGCCCCCGGCGCCGATGAAACCTTTCGGTGGTACCGATGGTAAGGGGTGCCGATGGACGCGCTCGTTCGCGCGGTACTCGAGTCGCTCGAGCAGGGAATCGCGGTGTTCGACGTCGGCGGTGGATTGGTGTACGCCAATACCGCCGCGCGGCGCTTGCTCGCCGCCTCGAAGGGGAGCGCCCTGGAAGCCCGGCGCGCCCTGCTGGCTCGCCAGGGTCGAAGCGTCCCGCTGCGGGATGGTGACACGACCCTGGGGGAGGCGGTGCTCGTCGGCGGCGACGGCGGTACGGTGACGCTGGCCGAGCAGGAGCGTCAGGCGATTCTCGACGCCCTGGCCCTCACTGGGGGCAGGCTGGCGGAGGCCGCGCGACGACTGGGTATCAGCCGCACCACGTTGTGGCGGCGCCTGCGGTCCTACGGACCGGCCGAGCGTCCTGGCGCAGCCTCTTAAGCCTTTCTAGCTTCCCGGGGCGATGCCCTCCGTCGCCCCCAGCCCCTACATCATCGAGGAGTACGTCCGCTGGTCCGACGTGGACTTCGCGGGGATCATCTTCTACGGCTCCTACGTGCGGTTCTTCGAGATCGCCGAAACCGAGTTGTTTCGCTCCTGCGGCCTCGCCTACAAAGACGTATTCGACCGCTACGACATCTTCCTGCCCCGGAAAGCCGTGCACAGCG
>DASUAH010000029.1:0-14044 GCA_035763885.1 Gemmatimonadales bacterium | reverse complement strand
CCCGCGGCACCGGGCTGCGGGCGGCGGTGGCGGCCACCGCGCGGTTCCCGACCGGCTTCCGGGAGCGGGCGAACCGGTTCATCGACGTCGGCACGGGGACCGGGCACCGTGCGGTGGACGTCGCGCTCACGACCGACGTCGGCGCAGGCCGCTTCGGCGCGAGGGTGGTCGGGAGCTACGAGCGGAGCTTCGCGGCCGACTACGTCGCCCGGGTCACCCCGCCCGACCAGCCGTTCGCGCCCTCGAGCGCGCTGCGGACGGTGCGCGCGGAACCGGGCGACGTGGTGTCCTTCAGCGCGCGTCCGTTCGTGCGGCTGGCGCCGCCGCTGGCCCTGCAGGCGGGAGTCTCGTGGTGGCGGCGGGGAGCCGCCACCGTCACCTATGCGACCGATGCAGACTCGATCCCCGGGATGCCGGCGTCGGTGCTGGCCCGCGACACCCGGGCGAGCGCGACCATCCTGTCGGCCGGAGTGATCTACGCC
Source organism: Gemmatimonadales bacterium (assembly GCA_035763885.1). GTDB lineage: Bacteria > Gemmatimonadota > Gemmatimonadetes > Gemmatimonadales > GWC2-71-9 > DASQPE01. Next base: position 13,562 of record DASUAH010000029.1, on the reverse strand, counting down.
GCCGCCGACGCGGGCCGCGGCGGGCGCGGGTTGCCGCTCGAAGCGAGCTGGGCGTGGGAGCAGGTGGTGGGCGCGAGCGGCGGGCGGGTGCCGAAGGTGCGGCGGGTGCGCGCGGAGGTCCGGATCTACGTGCAACTGTTCGACTGAGCGTCCGGCGGCTGCTCCCCGGACCACACGGGCAGCAGCACCTGGAACGACGAGCCCGCGCCCGGCGCGCTGTCCACGAAGACGAATCCCCCGCTCTGCTTCACGATCCCGTAGACCACGGCCAGCCCCAGGCCGGTGCCCTTTCCGGTCTTCTTGGTGGTGAAGAACGGCTCGAAGATGCGCGCGCGCACGGCCTCGGACATCCCGGTGCCGCCGTCGCTCACGGCGAGCCGGACGTAGCGTCCGGCCGGGACGCTGGCGTAGTCGCGCACGAGGGGCCGCGCGAGCTCGGCCGGGCCCAGCTTGATCCGGACGGTGCCGCCGCGCGGCATGGCATCCCGCGCGTTGACCACGAGGTTGAGCACGACCTGCTCCAGCTGCGTCGCGTCTGCGAGCACCGGCGGCACGGCCGCATCGATCTCATACTCGAGCTCCACGTCGGCGCGCGTCGCGGCCCGCAGCATCGGGCGCATCCGCTCCACGACCTCGACGAGCGGCACCGGGCTCAACTGCTGCCTCTGGCGCCGGGCGAACGCCAGGAGCTGGCGGGTGAGCGCGGCCGACCGATCGGATGCGTCCAGGATGGTGAGCAGATCCTCGCGGGCCGGCGCATCCGGAGGGAGGGTGTCGAGCGCCAGCGCGGCGCTCGCGCGGATCGCGGTGAGCTGGTTGTTGTAGTCGTGGGCGACGCCACCGGCGAGAAGCCCGATGCTCTCCATCCGCTGGGAGTGCCGCAGCTGCTCCTCCAGCGTCTGGCGCTCCGTCACGTCCCGCAGGACGACGAGCAGACCCGACGCTCGGGCGCCGTGCTCCCGCAGCGCGGCGCACTGGAGCTCCACCGGTACGGTCGAGCCGTCGTCGCGCGCCCACACCGCGCCGATCAGCCGGGCCGGCACGTCCCCGCCCGACCGGAGGCCGGCGAGCACCCGCTCCAGCTCGCCGCGGGCGACGGGGCACAGCCGGGGCAGCAGGCGCTGCCCCATGACGTCTTCCGCCAGCCAGCCGAAGAGCGCGTACGCCGCCCGGCTCGCGTACACCAGCACTCCGTCCAGGTCGAGGTGCAGGATGGCGTCGCGGGAGGTGTCGAACAGCATGCGCAGCCGGGTCTCGCTCTGCTGCGCGGTCAGCTCGGCTCGGCGCTGATCCCACTGGGAGACGAGGATCCGCAGGCTGTAGAGCACGAACGTGCCCGCGATCACCGCCAGCGCGGCCCCGAGCCGGAACGGCGCGACCTGCGCCGACATCCAGGCCACGAGGATAGGGATGATCGCGGGGGTGAGCTGCAGGGCCGCGAAATCGCGCAACCTGGGCGCCGGCAGACGGGCCTCGATGCCCTTCTCGCTCCAGCGGGCGATCAGGATGACCGCGACGGCCAGCGAGACCGAGAAGCACAGGTCGAAGATCGAGCCCGAGACGACGCCGAGCCTCAGGCGCGCCTCTGCTTCCACGACCCCGAGCACGGCGTACAACACGAAGAACGCGGCGAGGGTGCCGAACAGCCTCCGCTGGCGTCGCGAGGTCGTGAGCGCCGCCCGCGCCGTGAGCAGGACCCCGCCCAGCACGTCGCGCCAGGTGTAGATGTCCGACTGCAGCCGGAGCGAGGTGATTTCCGGCGCCTCGCCGGGGACCCGGACCTGGGTGGCCCAGAGATACGCGGTGGCGAACAGGAGGGTGACCTGGAGGAAATCGAGCACCTGCAGCCACCGCCCGCGGGGCGGGTCGCGGTCGTCGGGCAGCAGCAGCACGAAGCCGATGGGCGCGAACCAGACGCCGTAGAGGAGGCCGACGCCGCCCAGGACGTAGGCCCGGGGGCCGTGCACCCACTCGTCGAGCATCCACCACACGCCCGCCACGGTCCAGATCGCAAACGCAGCGGCCGTCGTTCCCCAGAACAGGCGGGCGTACGCGCCGGAGCGCCGTGCCGCCCCGACGCAGGCCGCCAGGGCCAGCGCGCCGGCGACGGCCTGAAGCAGGTCGGAGACGAGCCGGCGCTCCGCGCCCTCGGGCAGGACCAGCAGCGCGCCCGCGTGCGCGAGGACCAGCGCGACCGCGATCACCGCGAGGCGGTGCAGCCTCATGCCAGCTCACTCCTGACCGCTGCCGAGCAGCGCCGCCGCGTGCCGCCTGGCGGCGTCGCCCTCGGCATCGCCCAGCATGCGGGCGATCTCGTCCAGCCGGTCTTCGCCGTGCACCGCCCGCACGTCGCTCGTGGCGGTTCCGCGCCGCGCCGCCTTCGAGACCACGAGATGGTGATCGGCGCGGGCGGCGATCTGCGGCAGGTGGGTGATCACCAGCACCTGTCGCCGGCTCGCCACCTCCGCCAGCGCCCGGCCCACCTGCACCCCGACCTCCCCGCCGATCCCCTGATCGACCTCGTCGAACACCAGGGTCGGGATCTCGTCGTGCTGCGCCAGCACGACCTTGAGCGCGAGCATGATCCGGGACAGCTCGCCGCCGGACGCCGACTTCGCGAGCGGCCGGGCCTCCATCCCAGGGTTGAGCCGCACGGTGAAGACGACCGCCTCCGCGCCATGGCTCGCCGGCTCCGCCAGCGGTGTGAGCTCCACCGCGAGCCGGCCGGCCGGGAGGCCGAGCCGGGGCAGCAGCCGGTTCACCGCGCGCGCGAGCCGCTCGGCCGCGTCCCGCCGCTTGGCTCCCAGCGCGGCCGCCGCCGCCGCCAGCGCCGCCCCGGCCGCGGCACGGCGGGCGGCGAGGGCGCGGAGATCGGTGTCGGCGGTGTCGAGCAGGTCCAGCTCGTCGGCGGAGCGCCGGCGCGTCTCGAGCACGGCATCGACGGTGGCGCCGTACTTGTGGGTGAGCCGGTGAAGCAGGTCGCGCCGCCGCTCCACCTCCGCGAGGCGCTCGGGATCCTCCTGTACCGAGTCCGAATATTCGGTCGCGAGCCGCGCGACCTCGGTCAGGTTGGCGTAGGCGGCGTCCAGCATCTCGCGCCAGCCCGCCACCGACGGATCGGCCTTCTCGAGCGCGCCGAGGGCGCGGTCGGCAGCGCCGAGCCGGTGCAGCGCGCCGTCCTCCCCCGCATCCAGCGCGTCGGCCATGCGCCGCGCGTGCCCCACGAGCGTACCCGCCTGGCTCAGGCGCCGCGCCTCGGTCGCGAGCGCCTCCTCCTCGCCCGGCCGGAGCCTCGCGCGGTCGATCTCGTCCACGACGTGGCGGAGGTAGTCGGCCCGGCGGCGCACCTCGTCGCGGCGGGCGGCGAGCGCGGTTTCCTGGTCCCGGAGCGCCGCCGCACCGGCGTGCGCGTCGGCCACGGCCGCGCGGTCGGGCTCGGCGTGCGCGAAGGCGTCGAGGATGTCGCGTTGCGCGTCGGGGCGCAGCAGTGACTGGATCTCGTGCTGGCCGTGCAGATCCACCAGCAGCGCGCCCAGCCGGCCGAGCACCGCCGCCGTGGTGGGGCTGCCGTTCACCCACGCGCGGGAGCGCCCCTCGGAGGAGATCTCGCGGCGTACGACGATGCGCCCGTCCTCGACGTCGAGCCCGAGCGCCTCCACCCCGCGGCGCGCCCCGGCGTCGAGGGCGTCGAAGGCGCCTTCCACCACGGCTTTCGCCGCCCCCGGCCGTACCAGCGACGTGTCGGCCCGCTCGCCGAGCAGCAGCGCGAGCGCGTCCACGAGCATGGACTTGCCCGCGCCGGTCTCGCCGCTCAGCACGCTCAGCCCGGGGCCGAGGTGGAGCGTCACGTCGGCGATGGTGGCGAGGTCGCGGACCCTGAGCTCACCGATCATCGCGACCGCTCCCGTTCCCACAGGTCGCCCCAGTGCAGCTTCTGCCGCATCCGGTCGAAGAACGCGTCGTCCGCGAGCCGGACCAGGCACACCCGGTTCGGCGCCCGCTGCACCCGCACCGCTTCGCCCGGGCCGATGGCGCTGCCGGTCTGCCCGTCGAAGGAGACCAGCAGCTCCTCCTCCCACCCCTCGATCGGCGCGACCACGATCGTGTACGTCGCCGGCACGACCAGGGGGCGGACGGCGAGGGTGTGCGCGCAGATCGGCGTGACGACGAGCGCCTCTACCCCGGGCACCAGGATGGGACCGCCGGCGCTCAGGCTGTACGCGGTGGAGCCGGTAGGCGTGGCGACGATGATCCCGTCGGCGCCGTAGGGCCCCACGTTGTAGCCCTCGATGAGCACGTTGACCCGGATGACCCGGGCCACCCCGCCCTTGTGGATCGCGACGTCGTTCAGCGCGGTCTGGGTGGCGCGGACCCGCCCCTGCGCCCCGACGACCGAGGCGGTGAGCGCCTGGCGCCGCTCCACCTCGTAGTCGCCCGAGACGAGCGCCGTGAGGGCGCGGTCGAGGGTCTCGAGGGTGGCGGTGGTCAGGAAGCCCACGCGGCCGAGGTTCACGCCCAGGATCGGCGTGGGCCGGCTCCCCAGGAGGCGGGCGCCGCGCAGCAGGGTGCCGTCGCCGCCGAAGGTGACGAGCGCGTCGAGATGGACGCCGAGGGGAAGATCCTCGATGCGGGGAACCGGTGCGCGCCAGAAGGGCTCCAGCGGAGCCTCGGTGTACAGCGAGATGCCCCGGCCCGGCGCCTCGCGGGCGACGTGGTCGAGCACGTCGCCCAGGTCGGCGTATCGCGGATTGCCGACGACGCCGACGTTCATGTCGCCTCGAGGCTCTCCTCCCGATGCAGGGCGACGATCCGCCTGGCGATGCCGTCGGCGGTGAGCCCGAAGGTCGCGAGCTGTTCGGCCCGCGGGGCCTGCTCGACCAGACGGTCGGGCACGCCGAGCGCCACGACCCGCACCTCCGGGTGGGTCGTCTGCAGCGTCTCCGCCAGGCAAGCGCCGAAGCCGTTCACCACCGTCCCCTCTTCCACAGTGACGAGCACGCGGTGGCGCTGCGCGAGCGCCTCGAGCATGGCGCCGTCCATCGGCTTCAGGAAGCGGCAGTTCACGATCTCGCAGTCCACACCCTCGACGGCGAGCTGCTCCGCCGCCGCCAGCGCCGGCAGCACGGTGGTGCCCACCCCGAGGATGGCGAGATCGCGGCCCCGCCGCAGCTGCTCCCACGAGCCGTACGGCACCGGCGGGACGTCGGCCAGCGGGCGCGGCTCCGCCGGCGCCTTGTCGCGGGGGTACCGGGTGCAGAACGGGCCGGCGCGGTGCGCGAGCGCGGTCTTGAGCAGCCCGATCAGCTCGTCGCCGTCCTTGGGCGCGGTGACGGTCATGCCGGGCACCGCCAGCATGTAGGCGATGTCGTACAACCCCATGTGGGTCTGCCCGTCCTCGCCCACCAGCCCGGCGCGGTCCATGCAGAAGACGACCGGCAGGTGTTGCACCGCCACGTCGTGGATGACGCTGTCGTACGCCCGCTGGAGGAACGTGCTGTAGATCGCCACGATCGGACGGATTCCCTGGGTGGCGAGACCCGCGGCGAAGGTGACCGCGTGGCCCTCCGCGATCCCGACGTCGAAGAACCGCTCGGGCCATCGCTTCTGGAAGATGTTGGTGCCGGTGCCCGACGGCATCGCTGCGGTGACGGCCACGAGCTCCGGGTGGCTCGCCCCGAGCGCGGTGATCGCGTCCCCGAATACCTGGGTCCAGGTGGGAGGGCCGCTGCTCTTCTTGCGCGCCTCGCCGGTCGCGGGATCGTACGCCGCGAGCCCGTGCCACTTCTCGCGGTTGGCTTCCGCGAACGCGAACCCCTTGCCCTTCTCGGTGAGGACGTGGACCAGCCGAGGACCCTTGAGCCCGCGCACGAACGCCAGCGTGTCGCACAGCTTGTTCACGTCATGGCCGTCGATCGGCCCGAAGTAGCGGAGGCCGAGCTCCTCGAACAGCATGCCCTGGGAGAAGAGGTTCTTGGCGCTCTCCTCCAGGTTCCGGGCGAACTCGACGACGCCCTCGCCGAACACGCCACCCAGCTTGAACGTCAGATGCTTGATGTGCTCGCGGAGGGCGTTGGTGCGGGGATTGGCGACGATCCCGCCCAGCATCTTGGCCACCCCGCCCACGTTGGGGGAAATGGACATGCCGTTGTCGTTCAGGACGATGATGATGTCGCGCTCCGAGTGCCCGGCGTTGTTGAGCCCCTCGTACGAGAGGCCGCAGGTGAGCGCGCCATCCCCCACGATCGCCACGACCTTGTGGGTCTCGCCCCGGAGGTCGCGAGCCGTGGCCATGCCGAGCGCAGCCGAAACCCCGGTGCCGGCGTGTCCCGCCCCGAACTGGTCGTGCTCGCTCTCCGACCGCTTCAGAAACCCGGAGATGCCGCCGGTCTGGCGCAGGGAGGGAAACGCCGCGTTGCGCCCGGTCAGCAGCTTCCAGGCGTACGCCTGGTGCCCCACGTCCCACACGATCCGATCGGTGGGAGAGTCGAACTCGTAGAGCAGCGCGATCGCCAGCTCGATGACGCCGAGGCTCGCGCCGATATGGCCGCCGGTGACCGAACAGCAGTCGATGAGCCGCTCTCGCAGCTCGGCGGCGAGCTGCGGCAGCTGGTCGCGCCGGAGGCGCTTGAGGTCGGCAGGTCCGTGAATCTGCGCGAGGAGAGACATTGGTTGCGTGAGTGTTGAACGAGCGGCCTCAGCTGCTTCTCGCTGCAATATACCCCGCCAGGGTCCCCAGCGACGCGGTCGGTACGCCCGCGCGGGCGAGCTGCGCGACCGCGCCCGCGGCCAGACGCTCCGCCTGCCGCCGGGCGCCATCCACGCCGAGCAGGCTCACGCAGGTGGACTTGGCCAGCGCGCGGTCGCGGCCGGCGGTCTTGCCGAGCTGGTCGCTGGTGCCGGTCGCGTCGAGGACGTCGTCGGCCATCTGGAACGCGAGCCCGATCTCCCCGCCGAAGTCCCGCAGCGCCGCGACCACGCGGCCCGGCGCGCCGGCCGCGAGCCCGCCCAGGGCGCACGACGCCCGGATCAGCGCGCCGGTCTTCCCGCGATGCACGGCCACCAGCTCGTTCAGACCGAGCCGTCTGCCCTCGGCCTCGAGATCGAGCCACTGCCCGCCGACCATCCCCTCGATCCCCCCGGCGCCAAAGAGCTCGACGGCCATGCGCCCGAGCGCCGCCGCGCCGAGCCCGAGCTCGGCGGCCGCCTCGGCCAGCACCTCCGCCGCCACGGCGACCAGCAGGTATCCGGTCCGGGTGGCCACCGGCACGCCGAACTCGCGGTGCGTGGTGGGCCGGCCGCGGCGCAGGTCGTCGTCGTCCATGCACGGCAGGTCGTCGTGCACGAGCGAGTAGGTGTGCACCGTCTCGACCGCCGCGGCGACGCCGTCCACCGCGGGCGAGTCGCCGCCCCCCGCGCGGTAGGCGGCCAGCAGCAGCGCCGGCCGCACCCGCTTGCCGGGGCTTCGGAGCGCATAGCCGAGCGCGGCGCCATCGGCGCCGGGGTGCTCGCGCTCGAGCCGGGCGGCCCAGCGCTCCAGGCGCGCGTCGGTGCGCTCGCGGGCCTCGGCCAGGAGGTCGCCTGCGGCGGTCATCGCGTCAGGCATCGATGTCGGTGTCCCGGAGCGTGCCGTCCGCGTCCTGGAGCACGGCGCGAACCCGGAGCTGCGCCGCGGCGAGCCGCTCGCGCGCGCTCCGGAGCCGGCCGACGCCCTCCTCGAAGAGCGCGAGCGCCGCGTCGAGGTCCAGGTCGTTCGCCTCCAGCGCCCGGACGATGGCCTCGAGGCGCTCGAGCTCGTCCGCGAGCGAGGGCTGGCCGGCGGGGGGGCCGCTCACGCGCCTACTCCGCGCGCGCCGGAACGTCGCCGTCCGCCACGCGCAGCGTGAACGGGCGTCCGGCCGTGAACTCGGCCCGGCGGCGCAGCACGCGCCCGGCCGCGTCGCGCGGCACCGCATACCCCCGCTCGAGGACGCGCAGCGGGCTCAGGGCATCCAGCTCCGCGCCCAGCCGGCCGGCGCGGTGCCGCTCGCGGGCCAGCCGCTGGTCGACCGCGGCCTCGAGCCGATCGCCGGCGCGGGCCAGCCGCTCCTCGAGCAGCTCCGCCCGCCGGCCAAGACTCCGCGCCAGCCGGCTGCCCAGCTCGTGCACCCGCCGGCGCACGTCGGCCGTGTCGGCAAACACCGCCTCGGCGGCCGCCGACGGCGTCGGGGCCCGCAGGTCGGCGACGAGGTCCGTAAGCGAGATGTCGGTCTCGTGGCCCACGGCCGAAACGGTCGGCACCCGCACCGCCGCGAGGGCGCGGCAGACCGATTCGTCGTTGAAGGCGATGAGATCCTCGCGGGCCCCCCCGCCGCGGCCCACGATGCAGACCTCGACCTCGAGCCGGTTGACCAGCGTGAGGGCGGCGACAAGCTCGGGCGCCGCGCCGTCGCCCTGCACCCGCGACGCGATCACGAAGAGCGTGGCGCAGGGCCAGCGCTTGCGCGTCACCGTCACGATGTCCCGGAGTGCCGCCCCGTCGGTGCTCGTCACCACGGCGACGCGATCGGGGCAGCGGGGGAGCGGGCGCTTCCGCGCGGCGTCGAACAGCCCGTCGCGCGCCAGCGCCGCCTTCACCCGCTCGAACTCGCGCTGCTGGGCCCCCAGGGCGGCGGTGGGCAGCAGCCGCTGCACCAGGAACTGGAACTCTCCCTTCTGCTCGTAGAGGACGGGGCGTCCGAGCACGTAGACCGAGGTCCCGTCCGCCGGCGGGCGACCGGCGCGCTGGGCGTAGGTCCTCCACATGCAGCAGCGGACCTGGGCCGTCGCGTCGCGCAGGGTGAAGTACCAGTGGCCGCTCGACCAGGCCTTGCACCCGGTGATCTCGCCCCGGATCCACAGCGGCGCGATGCTGCCCTCGATCAGCGCCTTGACCGCGGCGGCCAGCTCGCCGACGGACAGCACCTCGCGGGTGTCGAGCGCGGGGGAGAAGGGGAGCGGGAGGCTCATCGGATGCTGCTGCGGGACGCGGTTCGCGGGAAGCACATCTGACCGTCCGACCGTCTGACCGTCAGGCCGTCTGCTCAAACGCCTGCAGCGTGTTCTTCAGCAGCATCGCGATCGTCATCTTGCCCACGCCGCCGGGCACCGGGGTGATGGCGGACGCGACCTCGGCGACGGGGGCGTAGGCCACGTCGCCCACGATGCGGTAGCCCTTCGGCTGCGAGGGGTCGTCAACCCGGTTGATGCCGACGTCGATGACGATGGCCCCGCGCTGCACCATGTCCGCGGTGACGAACTCCGGCTTGCCGATCGCGACGATCAGGATGTCGGCGGTGCGGCAGATCCCCGGCAGGTCGCGCGACTTGGAGTGGCAGATGGTCACGGTGGCGTCGCCGCCGCGGCCCGGCTGGATCAGCAGGCTCGCCATCGGCTTGCCCACGATGTTGGACCGGCCCACGATCACCGCGTTCGCGCCCTTGGGGTCGATCCCCGAGCGCAGCAACATCTCCTGCACGCCGTACGGCGTGGCCGGCCGGAGGCCGGTCGGGTCTCCGATGGAGACCTTCCCCACGTTCACCGGATGGAACCCGTCCACGTCCTTCAAGGGGTTCACCCGGTTGAGCACGCGCTCGGCGTTGATGTGCTTCGGCAGCGGAAGCTGCACCAGGAAGCCGTGGATCCGGGGGTCGGTGTTCAGCCGGTCGACTACCGCGAGCAGCTCGTCTTCCGGGGTGTCCCCGGGCAGGCGCACGGTCTCGGAGTGCATCCCGGCCTCCTCGCACGCCTTGCCCTTGGCGCGGACGTACACCTGGCTGGCGGGGTTGTCGCCCACGATGACCACCGCGAGACCGGGCTGGCGGCCCTGCGCCCGGTACGTCGCCACCGCGCGAGTGACCTCGGCGCGAATCTCGTCGGCCAGCTTCGCGCCGTCGAGGACCCGCGCACTCATCGGGCGATTCCCACGGCGCGGGTCTCCCGGATCACCACCACCTTGATCTGGCCGGGGTACTGGAGCTCGCTCTCGATCCGGCGCGCGATCTGCTCGGAGAGCTGGACGGCGCCGCTGTCGTCCACCCGATCGGGCGTGACCACCACCCGCACCTCCCGTCCCGCCTGGATGACATTGGCCTTCTCGACGCCGGCGAACCCGTTGGCGATCTCCTCCAGCCGGGTCAGCCGCTTGACGTAGCTCTCGAACGCCTCCCGCCGCGCCCCCGGGCGGGCGCCGCTGATCGCGTCCGCGGCCTGCACCAGCACCGACTCCGCGGTCTCGTGCGGCACGTCGTCGTGGTGCGCGTGAATGCAGTTGATCACGGCGGGGCTCTCGCCGTACTTGCGCGCGACCTCCACCCCCAGCTCCACGTGCGTGCCCTCGCTGTCGTGCGTGAGCACCTTGCCGACGTCGTGCAGCAGCCCGCCGCGCTTGGCGAGCGCCACGTCCAGGTGGAGCTCGGCGGCCATCATGCCGGCGAGCCACGCCACTTCCTTGGAGTGGTCCAGGATGTTCTGCCCATACGACGCCCGGTAGCGCATGCGCCCGATCAGCTTCACCAGCTCGGGATGCAGGCCGTGGATCCCCGTGTCGTAGGCCGCCTGCTCGCCCAGCTCGACGAGCTGCCCGTCGAGCTCGCGGCCGCACCGGGCGACGATCTCCTCGATGCGGCCGGGGTGAATCCGCCCGTCGGCGATGAGCGCCTCGAGCGCCCGGCGCGCGACCTCGCGCCGGATCGGGTCGAAGCAGGACACGATCACGGTGTCGGGCGTGTCGTCGATGATCACGTCCACGCCCGTGGCGGTCTCGAACGCGCGAATGTTGCGACCCTCGCGCCCGATGATCCGGCCTTTCATCTCGTCGCCCGGGAGCGCCACGGCGGCCACCGTGCTCTCCGCCGTGTGCTCCGCCGCGAGCCGCTGCGTCGCCATGGCGATGATGCGGCGCGCGTCCCGCTCCGCGCCGCGCCGGGCCTGCTCCTTGATATCCCGCACTATCGCCCCGGCCTGGGTGCGGGCCTCGTCCTCGACCCGCTGCAGGATCTCCCGCCGGGCATCCTCGACGGTCAGTCCCGCCACGCGCTCGAGCCGGAGCCGCTGGTCCTGCACCAGCCGCTCGATCTCGGCTTCGCGGACCCGGAGGTCGAGCTCGCGCTGGGTGAACCCCTGCTCCTGCACCCGGAGCTGCCGCTCCTGGCCCGCCACCTCCTCCAGCTTGCGCTCGAGGGTCCGCGCCCGATCCTCCACCCGCCGCTCGGCCCGCTCGCACTCCTCCCGGCGCCGCTGCACTTCGCGCTCCAGCTCCTCGCGCAGCTTGAGGGTCTCGACCCGGCCCTCCAGCTCGGCGGCGGCGCGGAGCGATTCGCCTTCGCGCTGCGCCTCCACCCGAAGCCGCGATGCCTCCGCCGCCGCCTCTGCCAGCACGCCCCCGGCCCGCCGGCGCTGCGCCCGGTTGTAGAAGAAGAGGATCAGGGCGGCCACCAGGGCGCCGACGGCGACCCCTTCGGCCAGGGCGATGAACAGATTCATTCGGCGGCGGGAACCGGGACCGAGGCCCGGCTTCCGCGTTTGGCGGGCGGCAGCAGCCGGGCGAGCTCGTCGGCCAGCGCGGAGATCCGGTCGGCCTGGTCGCGGTCGCCCCGCCGCGCCTGGAACAGCTCGTCGGTGATCGCCAGCGCGGCGAGAATCGCCGCCTTGTGCAGCTCGAGCGCGGGCGCCGCCTCGCGCACCCGCTTGAGCGCCGCGTCGAGGTAGGCGGCCACCTCGCGGGTGTACTCCGGCGGCAGCTCCGAACGCACGGCGAACTCCTCGCCGCCGATCGTCACCCGAACCGCATTCCGGGTCGTGCTCACGGGACCGGACCTCCGCGCTCCAGGAAGGCGAGGCGCGCATTCAGGGTGCGCACCCGATCGCGCGCCGCGTCGATGCGCTCGCGCAACTGCTGGTTCTCCGACTCGAGCTCCACCACGCGATGGCGGGCCCCGGTCAGCTCGGGGCCTTCGTAGACGCCCTTGGCCCGCACCTCGGCAAGCTCGGCTTCGGCCTTGAGGGAGCGGCGGCGCCAGGCGGCGACTTCGGTGTTGAGATGACGAAAGAGCTGCTCGAGCTCCGCGAGCGCGGCCCGGTCCGGCCGCTCGTACGTGCTGGCCACGCTCATCCTCCCCTCGCGGCGGGCGCCGCCGCGTCGCGCCGGCGAACGCCGAACTCACGCTCGAGCGCCGCGAGCATGCGCCGTTCCACTTCATCCACCTCGGTGTCCGTCAGCGTGCGGTCGCCGGCGCGAAAGGTCAGCCGGAACATCACACTCCGGTATCCCGCGCCGATGCCGGCCCCCCGGTACTCGTCCAGCGCCTGTACATCCTCAAGCAGGCGGCCCCCGGCGCGCTCCAGCACCGCGCGAACCTGGGCCGCCGCTACGGCCTCGGGAAGGAGCAGCGCCAGATCGCGCTCGGACGAAGGGGTGGTCGGCAGGGGACGGAACTTCACCGGCCGCCGCGCCGCCGCGTCGAGCTCGACCTCGAAGCCGAGGATCGGGGCGGCCCAGGGAGGCGCGTCGGCATCGAGCGCCCGCGCGCGACCCACGAGCCGGCCGTCGGCCGCGATGGCAACCCATGCACCACCTTCAACTTGTATGCGGGCGCCGGGATTTGCCAGAGCGACAGACGACTCGAACAGCCCCTCGAGGTCCCAGCGATCGCAGTCGCTCGCCCCGGTGCCCGACCAGTGCCGCGGCTCGCGCGCGCCGGTCACCACCCCCGCGACCCGCAGCTGCTCCAGCGGCCGCGCGCCCGGGCGGGCGGTGAACACCGTGCCGATCTCGAACAGCCGTACGTCGCGCACGTGGTTGTTCCAGTTCAGCTCCACCTGCCGGACGAGCCCGGGCAGCAGGTCGCGCCGGAGGTATGGCTCGGTGGCGGAGGGAGGGTTGAGCAGGCGGACCGCGTCGGGCCCGCCGTCGGGCACCATGGGCAGGAGCTGGACCTCCAGCAGCCCCTGGGCCGCGAGTCCGCGCCGCACCGCCGCGGCGGCCCGCTCGACGGGGGCGTCGGCCAGCAGGCCGACCCGGTAGCGCCGCAGCTCCACCGGAAACTCGTCGTACCCGTGCATGCGCGCGATCTCCTCGACCAGATCGATCTCCTCGCGCAGATCGGGCCGCCAGCCGGGCACGTCCACCGCAATGCGCTGGTCGTCGGGCTTGGCGAGCACCGTGGCGCCGATGGCGAGCAGGTAACGCTCGAGCGCGTGGAGCGGCAGCTCCACGCCGAGCACCTGGGCGACGCGCGCGGGCCGGAGGAAGATGCGCGGCGGGTGGGACGGCTCGGGCCAGAGATCGAGCGGCGCGTCCACCAGCTCGCCGCCGGCGGTGGCGAGCACGAGCTCGATGCAGCGGCGCATGGCGTCTCCGGCGCCCCACAGATCGACCCCACGCTCGAAGCGATAGCTCGCCTCGGTGCTCATGCCCAGGGTGCGCCGGGTGCGCCGGATGCGGGAGGGCGTCCACCAGGCGCCCTCGAGCAGTACGTCCGTGGTGCGCTCGGCGACCTCGGTGCGGCCGCCGCCCATGACGCCGGCCAGCCCGATGACGCCCTCCG
>DASUAH010000028.1:0-5673 GCA_035763885.1 Gemmatimonadales bacterium | reverse complement strand
GCGCTGCGTGCTGGGCGGTGGGCGCTGGGCGAAAGCGGGCGAACCCGGCTAGAATCCGCTGAGCGTCGCCGGCGCGTCAGGCGCACGCTCAACGCCTAGCAAGAGGAGCCCGGATGTCGAAGCGCGAAGATCAGCGGATTGCCGCGCTCGCCAGGAAAAACGCCGCCAAAGTCAAGCCGCCGCGGGAAGATCAGGCATCGAAGTTCGACCCGACGCTGCGCCACCGCCCTCCGGAGCAGGACGCGGAGACGAAGCGGCTGTTCAAGGAGATGAAGCGGCGGGAGTTCTGACCCCCGCCGCCGGTGACTCTCTCCGCGACCGGTCCCGGATGGGGCTTCGCGGCCAGTCTCTCGGGCGAGCTGCGTCTCCCGCCGCAGCGACGCCAGGCCGCTGACGAACCGGTACCTGACGTCGCCCCAGACCAGCCGCTCGTAGGCCTCGTTGATCTTCTGGATCGGGATCAGCTCGATCTCCGACACGATGTCGTGCTCGGCGCAGAAGTCGAGCCCTGCACCAGCTTCAGCGCCGCGCGGACGCCGTCCGTGGACCCGGGGCCCGCCGTGCGGCGAAGGTTCCGTTCACCGTGACCGCCCGGCCGAGGCCCGTCGGGTCCGTCTCGGGAAGGCCGGACGCGTGCAGCTCGAACCGGCCGGCGAGGGAATCCCGCGAGGCGTGGGTGATGGTCAGGAGGCCGTGCTGCGCGCGAAACGCGCCGACTGGGCGAGTGGGGGAGCCTGGCAGCACGAGTGCCTGAACCCCGCCGGGGCTCGGCTGGTCGGCGATCGGGTACGCGCCGGTGGCGGGCTCCTCGGCGGCCCAGCTGGTGAGCACGATCGCGCCGGCCTCGTCGTATGGGCCGAGCGCGATGACGACCGGTGTCGGGCCGTGGGCCGGGTCCGCCGAACCGAACTCTGCAGCGCCGCGCAGCGTGGTCGTGATCGCTCCGCTGATGCGAGCCTCGTAGGAGCCCGCGGCGGCGGCGCTTGACCGTGCGGGACGGGGGCCGCCCGGCGGCGCACGATCCGGTTCCGGGGAAGCTGCCTGCTGGCCGAGAGACGGGACCGCGAGCGCTCCCAGCGCCACTGCGAGCAGCGCGGGATGCAGCGTACGTAACAGCATCAGATCCTCCATGGGCCTGCGGCACGGCAGGCCGTCCAGGTTCGTTGGGCAGGGCCGGGTGCGGCGCCGGCACCCTCGACTCGCGGAGGCAAAAGTAGGGCACGGGACGGCATCCGTCAAGTAGTTCTTAAAGTATTTAATTTTATCCATACTTGACCAGCGAAGTACGGCTGGTGATGCTTCGACTCAACGGACAGTTGGAGCGCCGCTCGCGGCGCCGGGTTCACGCACCATGCCCAAGGCACTCTCAGCAGCATCGGCCGAGCACCGGGTGGCCGTGTTCAAGGCCCTCGGCGATCCCACCCGGCTCCGCATCGTGGACTTCCTCCGCCGGCGGGACGGCGAAGCGACCGGCACGGAGGTGGCGGAGCACGCGGGGATCAGCCTCGCGTTGCTCTGCTATCACGCGGATGCACTGGTCGACGCCGGGATCGTCCGGAAGCGGAAGGAAGGGCAGACCAGCTACTGGAGCCTCAATCGCGAGGCGCTCGCGGCGGCAGTTCGCAACCTCGGGGGGTGACGCGCGAGGCCGGGACACGATGCGGCACCAGCGACCCGAGCACCAGCACGGACCCCACCACGGCCATGTTGCCGAGCGGCCGGCGCATGCCGCCGGCGGAGCAGGACATCCCGCTCCGGCCGCGGGGCGCGGCGCAGGGCGGCAGCACGCCGCTCACGACCGGCACGCCGGGCACAGTGTCGCGATGTTCCGCGACAAGTTCCGGGTGTCGCTGGCGCTGACCATCCCCATTCTGGTCTGGGGGCACATGCTGCCCCGGATCCTCGGCTACACCCCCCCGACTTTCGCTGGCTCGCATCTGATCCCGCCGGTGCTCGGAACGGCGGTGTTCCTCTACGGCGGCTGGCCGTTCGTGCAGGGCGCCGTGCGCGAGCTCCGTGCCCGGCTGCCGGGGATGATGACGCTGATCGCCCTCGCGATCACCGTCGCCTTCGCATTCAGCGCCGCCGTCACGTTCGGTCTGCGCGGCATGCCGCTCTGGGAGGAGCTGGCGACGCTGGTGACGATCATGCTGCTGGGCCATTGGATCGAGATGCGGTCGATCACCCAGGCGCAGGGTGCACTGGCGGAGCTGGCGAAGCTTCTCCCCGACACTGCGACGCGCGTCACCGTGCAGGGCGGGACGGAGCGCACCGAGGACGTACCGCTCTCGGCGCTGCGGATCGGCGACGTCGTGCTGGTGCGCCCCGGCGCCGGCATTCCGGCGGACGGCCGGGTGCTGGAGGGGCACAGCGGCGTCGACGAGAGCATGATCACCGGAGAGTCGCGTCCGGTGGCGAAGGACCCGGGGGCGATCGTGATCGCCGGCACGGTCAACGGCGCGGGCTCGCTCCGGGTCGAGGTCACCGCCACCGGCGACCACACGGCGCTCGCGGGCATCATGCGGCTGGTCGAGCAGGCGCAAACGTCCCGCTCGCGCGCCCAGGCGCTGGCCGATCGCGCGGCCCTCTGGCTCACCATCATCGCCATCGCCACGGGCGCGCTCACCTTCGCGGTCTGGCTGCTGGTCGGGAGCGATCCGGCCTACGCGGTCGAGCGGCTGGTCACGGTACTGGTGATCGCGTGCCCGCACGCCCTCGGGCTCGCCGTGCCGCTGGTCGTCGCGATCTCGACCACGCTCGGAGCCCGGAGCGGGCTGCTGGTGCGCGACCGGCGGGGCCTGGAGGAAGCGCGCAACCTGAACGCCGTCGTGTTCGACAAGACTGGCACGCTCACGCTGGGCGAGCACCGGGTGGTCGCGCTGCGCACGGTCGATGGGGTATCGGAGCCGGAGGCGCTCCGCCTCGCCGCCGCAGTCGAGCGGGACTCGGAGCACCCCGTGGCGCGGGCCGTCGTCGCGAGCGCGGCTGAGCGCGGGCTCGCCCTCCCGCGCGCGGCGGCGTTCCGGGCGATTCCAGGCTACGGCGTGGAGGCGGTCGTGGACGGGCGGAGGCTCGCCGTGGGAGGGCCGACCCTGCTGGCACGGTCGAACGTGGAACCTGCCGTGACGCTCCGGGCGTTCGCGGACGCCGCGGCGGGCCGCGGCCAGGGAACGATCTATCTGCTCGACGGGACGCGCGTGGTCGCCGCCCTCGCGGTGGCGGATGCCGTGCGACCCGAGTCGCCGGAGGCGGTACGCCGGCTGCACCAGCTCCTGATCGAGGTGGTGATGCTGACCGGAGATGCCCGGGCCGTGGCGGACGCCGTCGCGCGCGACCTCGGGATCGACACGGTCTTCGCCGAAGTGCCGCCGGAGGGGAAGTCCGCCAAGATCGAGGAGCTGCAGCGGCAGGGCAAGCGGGTCGCGATGGTCGGCGACGGGGTGAACGACGCGCCCGCGCTGGTCACGGCCGACGTCGGGATCGCGATCGGCGCGGGCACCGACGTGGCGGTGGAGGCCGGCGACATCGTCCTGGTCCGGAGCGATCCGCGGGACGTGCCGAGGGTGGTCGTGCTCTCGCGGCAGAGCTACCGCAAGATGGTTCAGAACCTCTGGTGGGCCGCGGGTTACAACATCGTCGCGATCCCGCTCGCGGCGGGGGTTCTCGCCCCCTACGGCGTGGTCCTGTCGCCGGCCATCGGGGCGGTGCTCATGTCGCTCAGCACGGTCATCGTGGCGATCAACGCCCAGCTCCTCCGCCGGGCTCGGCTGTGACTGTGCCTGAGGCTCACATCGGCCCGCCGGAGGCCGCCGCTGCCCGCTCGTCACCGAGGGAGTAGTGGGTAGGTTTTCAGCGTAACGTTGATAATGAGGGAACGGCGCAATAGCTTGGGAACCACCGCTTGCGGAGGTTGCCATGCATTCCGGTTGTGACTGCTGCTGCTGCGGCTGCCCGGCGTGTCTCTGCGGCTGTCCCGACGACGGGCCATGCTGCGGCGCCTGTTGCGGCAGTAGCTGACACGATGCCGCGAGTCAAGCGCGTCGTGGGTGTCCTGCTCCTCACGCTGCTGCTGCGCCCGATCGCGGCAACGGCGCTCTGCGCACACGAGGTCGTCGCGGATCATTGTGCAGCCGGAGCTGCTGCTGACCCGGCGGGCAGCGGGCAAGTCCCGGCGGGGTCAGCGGCCCTAGTCGCTCCGGGTACTGCGCTGCACATGGGTGAGTGCTGGCAGACAGCGGTTTGTGCGCCGCTCCCCGCCGCGGTGGTCACACCGGCCGGCGCCGGGCCGGCCGCTCCCGCGTGGGGTCATTGGCCCCAGCCTGACGTGCCGCCCGGCGTTCCCGCAGAGCCGTCGCAGCCCCCCTCTCCACCTCCGATCGTCTGATCTCAGCCGGAAACCGTTAGATCCGATCGCTCCGCGGCTCTCGGGCTGGGGGCGGCGAACGGCGCGATGTGCGCCGTTCCGGTTCACCCTGCGGGCGAGCGGCCCGCTGTGCTGAGGTCATGGATCATGGTTCTGCATACCCTCCGGAGCGGGGGCCTCGTCGCCGTACTCGCCGGTGCAGCCGTGCCGGCGGCGGGCCAGGCGCCGCCCCTCGCCGATACCCTGCTCACTCGGCTGGTGCGCGAGGCGATCGCGGCCAGTCCCCAGCTCGCCCGGGCGACGGCCGGCGCTCGCGCGGCCGAGCTTCGAATCCGGCCTGCCGGCGCCCTGCCGGACCCGATGCTCGAGCTCGGGGTGATGGACCTGACGCTGCCGAGTTTCCGGTTTCGGCAAAGCGATTTCACGGAAGTCGACGTCCAGCTCTCCCAGGCGTTTCCCTGGCCGGGAACGTTGGGCGCACGGACCCGCGCTGCCCGTGCGGAGGCCGCCGCCCGCCACGCGGATGCCGGCACGGCGCGGCGCGAGATCGTGGTCCGCACGGCCGAGCGCTACTTCCAGCTCCGGTACGTCCTCACAGCGCGCAGTGTGCTGGCCCGGCAGCGTCCGCTCCTGCAGAGCGCAGCCGAGATCGCGATGGCCCGGTATGCGAGCGGTAGCGCGCCTCAGAGCGATCCGCTCCAGGGGCGCGTAGCACGCGCGCGTCTCGATGCCGAGGATGCTGCGCTCGCCGCGCGGGAAGCGGAGCTCAGGGCGGGGCTCCGGGCCATCCGGAACGTCCCGGGCGGGGACTCGGTCGGAGCGGCACCGTTCACCCTTGCGGAGGTGCATGCCGCACGCATGCCATCCGCTCGCCTGGAGTCCCTCGAGGCTGCGCCGCTTGTGACCGACCTTCCCGACCACCCACGGCTGCGATCCCGTCGGGCTGCGCTGGAGGCCGCGCAGGCCAGTGTGAGCTTCGAGCGATTGGGTGCGCGGCCGGACTTCACGATCACGACGCGGTATGGAGCGCGACCCCTCGGGTCGGACTTCTTCTCGGCGTTCGTGGGCCTGCGGCTTCCGCTCTGGGCTGGCCGCAAGCAGGGACGTCTGGCGGACGCGGCGCGCGCAGACGCGGCGGCCGCCGAAGCGGCCCTGGAGGAGGAGCGTGCCTCGCTCGGGCAGGAGCTGGCCGACGCCTGGGCGCGGGTGATCGCCGGAGCCGAGCGGCTGCGGCTGCTGAGCGAGCAGGTGGTTCCGTCCCTCGATGCGGCCCGGGACGCTGCGCTACGAACCTACCGCGTCGGGCAGAC
>DASUAH010000027.1:0-10755 GCA_035763885.1 Gemmatimonadales bacterium | reverse complement strand
GGTGGGCTCTGGCCCCCGGCTCAGGGCGCCGAGTAGCGCGACCGGCCCTGCCAACGCGATGGGAAGGCAGTTCGTCATACGGCACCTCGCCGAGAGGGACGAGGATACAATCCCACCGCCCGACTGAAGGATGAATGAATCGCGCGTGAGGGTTTCAGCCGCTCTTCGCGCTCCTCGAGCCGCAGCGTGGCGACGGTTGCGAACCGGCCTCCCAAGCGCCTGGCTTCCGGACGGGAGCTAGAGCGCGAACCGGTAGGACACCCCCGCGCTCCAGGCGATGTCGCGCTGCGCGCTCGAGTACGCGCTCAGCGCCCCACCGCTGAGTCCGGACAACGAATAGAAGAAGCCGTCGCCCTGGACGAAGACCGACAGCTGCCCCCGGATGGGGTAGGCGACGCCCAGACCGAGGTGCCCGAAGCCCTGGGCCTTGTTCCCGCCGGTCGTGCCCTTTTCGTGAAGGATGACCACGCCAGCGCCCGCAAGGCCGTACGGCGTCACGCCGCTCGGCAAGGGGTATCGGCCCTGCAAGTCCGCTCCCACGTAGTAGCGGTTCAAGTACCGGCCGGTCTCCGCACCGTTCACCCGGAGGTGACTCTGCGCCCCCGTCAACGTCGCCCGCACCTCCAGATACTTGTGAATCTGCAGGCCGACGCCGCCGCCCAGGTCAAACCCGGTCTTGAAATCGTCGATCGTGCCGGTGTTGAGATTGAAGACGTTGTGCACCGCGCTGTAGCCTCCGCCGTACACGAACAGCTCCGCTGCCTGGATCTGCCCCTGCAGCGGGGCGACGCCCACCGCCCCAAGCAGCGCCACGAGTCCCAAACTGCGAGCCTTTGGTTTCATGCGACTCCTCCGTGAAGACATCATAGTATGCTCGCCCTCAGACTCCGACAATGAATCGCATTCACCGGGAAGCGGCCCGGAGCAGGTGCTTGAGCCGCAGGCGCTCTTCGCGCTCGCGCTCCTCCAAGGTGCGCCGGACGCCCGCCATCTGTCGCTGGAGCCCCGGGGCCACACGCCGCTCGAGCGTGTTCACCTGCCGGGACGTCTGCGCCAGCGCTTCCCCGAGGCGGCGGATCAACATCTCGCGCGGCGCCGCATCGAGCAGCAGCTCGGCGAGGCGCTCGAATTCGGTAGCGGCCTGCACGGTCACAGGCCCCGTCATCCCGGGCGCCGTCCCGCGCGCGTCCAGTGTGCGCGTGAGCGGCGGTCGCCGCACGATGGTCGAGACCGCGATCCCCCAGACCGACCCGGGCTCGATTTCCACGGAGAGCTCGCGTGTGGGCCAGGCGAGCGCGCGCAGCCCAGCCAGGCCGTGAACCGCGAGGGCACCGAGCAGTGCGGGATAGGCGCGGCGGGTCCCGTCCGCGATCTGTGCACGAGCGTCGGCGGCGGGACGGGCGAGCTTGAACAGCTCGGTCACGAGCGCCTCGCGCTTGCGGCGCAGCAGCTCCACACCCTTGGCCACTCGCTCCAGGCGGCGCGCGGCCCGGATCAGGTTCATCCGGGTGGGCGCCATGCCGAGGCCGCTCATGATGCTGCCTGCTGACGCGCCGCCCAGGCGGCGTCGGAGACACGCATCAGATCCTCGCGCGGCAGCGTTTCGAGCAGCCGCCAACCGATCTCCACCGTGTCCGCGATGCGGCGTCGGGTTGCGCCTTGGCCGACGAACTCCCTCTCGAACCGTTCCGCAAACGCAAGCGCCCGCCGGTCGGCCGCCGCGAGCCCCGCCTCCCCCACGATCGCCGCCATGAGCCGCGCCTCGCGCCCGCGCGTGTAGACGGCGTATAGCTGGTCCGCCCACTCCCGGTGCTCCGGCACCGTTTTCCCCTTGCCGATACCGGCGTTCATCAGCCGCGAAAGCGAGGGGAGTACGTCGATCGGCGGGAACACGCCGCGCCGGTGCAGCTCGCGGGAGAGCACGACCTGACCTTCCGTGATGTAGCCGGTGAGGTCCGGGATCGGGTGGGTGATGTCGTCGTCCGGCATGGTCACGATCGGGATCTGCGTCACCGATCCGGGCCGCCCCGCGACGATCCCGGCGCGCTCGTAGATGCTCGCGAGGTCCGTGTACATGTAGCCCGGATACCCGCGGCGGCCGGGGATCTCTTCGCGGGCGGTGGCGATCTCGCGCAGCGCCTCGCAGTAGTGTGTCATGTCGGCGATCACGACGAGCACGTGCATCCCCGCCTCGAACGCCAGGAACTCCGCCTCGGCGAGGGCGACCCGCGGCGCGAGCAGCCGCTCGATCGTCGGGTCGCGCGTCTCGTTCAGATACAGCACGCTGCGCTCGCGGGCGCCGCTCTTCTCGAAGCGCTCGAGGAACGTGTCGGTCTCGCGCGCCGTGATTCCGATACCTGCGAAAATCACGGCGAACGGCTCGTCGCGCGGCGCGCGCGCCCCTTCCACGATCTGGGCGGCGAGCTCGAGCGCGGGCAAACCCGGCCCGGAGAAGACCGGGAGTTTCTGGCCGCGCACCAGCGTGTTCATCCCGTCGATCGCCGACACGCCGGTTTCGATGAAGTCCGAGGGCCGGGCGCGACGCGCCGGGTTCAACGGTGCGGCCCAGATCGGCCGGATCGCGTCGCCCACAGGGTCCGGGAGCCCGTCCACCGGGGCCCCCGTCCCGTTCAGCGCCCGCCCGAGCAGCTCGCGCCCCACCACCACCGACGCCACGTCGCCGGTGAGCGTGATGTCCGCCCGCGCGGGAGGCAGGCCCACGGTCTCTTCGAGCACCTGGATGGCCGTCACGTCGCGGCCGGCGTCGATCACCTGACCCCGGCGCGGCGGCTCGCCGGGCGCGCGGATCAGCACCCACTCCCCGAGCGCCACGTTGGGAGTCCGGCGGATATAGATGAGGGGGCCCGTGGCGCGCTCGGCCCCGTGATAGACACGGGCGACCGGGATCATCGCGGCCCTCCGGGTGGTCCGATTTGGGCCACCGCCGCCGCGGCCTCCGCGGCGCGGGTCGCGAACTCGTCCGGCCCCGCCCGGCGAGCGGCCGCGAGGGCGCGACGGGCCGGCGCCAGGTCGATGCGCTCGATGGGAATCCCGCCGTCGAGGGCGTGGAGCCCGGCTCGGTAGAGCCCGCGGGCGAGCGCGGCCAATCGGTGGGTCTTCTCGACAGGCGAGTAGGCGTCGTTGGGATCGTAGGCGCTCTGGCCCAGCACCGTGTCGCGCACCACCCGGGCCGCCTCGAGCAATAGCCGGTCCCGGTCCTGCAGCGCCTCGGGGCCGACGAGGCCCGCGATCTCGCGCAGCTCCCGGTCGCGCTGCATCAGATCCAGCAGCTCGCCCCGGATCTCCGGCCAGTCGCTCCCGACGCAGCGCGCAAACCACGGCGCCGTCGCCTCGGCGTGCAGGCTGTAGCTCGTCTCCCAGTCGACGGCGGGGAACTGGCGCTGGTGCGCGAGCGCGGGATCGAGCGCCCAGAGCGCCCCCGCCACGCGCAGCGACGCCTGTGTGACAGGCTCCGAGAAGTCGCCGCCGGGGGGGGAGATGGCGCTGATCAGCGTGAGCGCGCCGGCGCGCGCCGGGCGGCCCAACGCCTCGACCCGACCAGCCCGCTCATAGAACTTGCCGAGGCGGTTGCCGAGGTACGTGGGATAACCCTCTTCGCCGGGCATCTCCTGAAGCCGGGCGCCGATCTCCCGCAGCGCCTCGGCCCAGCGCGACAGGCTGTCCGCCATCACCGCGACGCGGTAGCCCATGTCGCGGTAGTACTCGGCGATCGTGATCCCCACGTACACCGACGCCTCGCGCGCCGCCACCGGCATGTTGGACGTGTTCACGACGAGCACCGTCCGGTCCATGATCGAGCGGCCGGTGCGCGGATCGACGAGCCGCGGGAACTCCTCCAGCACTTCGGCCATCTCGTTCCCCCGCTCGCCACAGCCGATGTAGACCACCACGTCCGCCGCCGCGTATTTGGCGAGCGACTGCTCGATCACCGTCTTGCCCGTGCCGAAGCCGCCCGGAACGGCGACGCTGCCGCCCTCGGCAACGGGGAACAGGAAATCGAACACGCGCTGCCCCGTGATGAACGGGTCGCGCCCCGGGAGCCGCCGCGCCGCCGGGCGCGGCTCCCGCACGGGCCAGGAATGCGCCAGTCGAAGCGGCGTGCCGTCGGCGAGCTTCCCCACCGGTTCCACCACGGTGAACTCGCCCGGGGAGATCTCCGCGACCGCGCCCGCGAGGAGCGGCGGCACGAGCACGCGGTGCTCGACACCGGGGCGCTCCTCCACGGTCCCCAGCACGTCCCCGCCGGCCACCCGGTCGCCGGGCCGGACCGCGGGCGTGAATCCCCAGCGTCGCGCGCTGTCCAGCGTTTCGGCCGCCACACCGGGCTCGATGAAGTCGCCCACCGCCTCGGCGATTCGTCCCAACGGACGGCCCACGCCGTCCACCACCGCCCCCAGCAGTCCCGGACCAAGGGGGATCGTCAGCGGGCGGCCCGAGAGCACCAGCGGCTCACCGACTCGGAGCCCCGTCGTGTCCTCGTAGACCTGGACGGTGCCAAGCTCGCCCGCGAGCCGGATCACCTCGCCGAGCAGGCCGCGCTCGCCCACGCGCACGAGCTCATACAGTGCCGCGTTCCGCATCGGGGTCGCCTCAGCCAGCGAGCCGCTGATCCGCACGATCCGCGTCTCGCTCATCTCAGTTTCACCCGGTAGCCAATCACCTGGCGCAACAGCTCGACGATGTACGCCTCCGCTTCCTCCGCACGCTCGGCCCATGCAGGGCCGGGGAACGGGACGAGCATCGGCAGCGGGCGGCGCCCGACCTGGCGGCGCAGCTCCTCCGGGAGCGCGTCGTACAACGCCTCCTCGACGAGCACGACGCCGACGTCGGGCTGGGAGAGAGCATCGCGCACAGCGGCGACGCCCGATTCCGGCGTCGGCGCCTCGTCGGGACGGATCCCGGCGAGGGCGAAACCGGCGGCGATTTCCGGCCGGCACAGGACGCGGAGCGCATAGCCCATTTAGCCGGTCACCAGGTCCTGGACCAGCACACCGCGCGGACCGCCGAGCGCCACCCCCCAGATGATACGGCGCAGATCGAGCGCTTCGGCCCGGAGCCGGAGCGCGTACGCGAGCACCGGCGCCGGCCCCAGCGGGTCCGCGCGGGTCGCCCGCACCAGCTCCCGAATGCGCATCCGGAGCACCGCGTCCTCGAGCTTCACGGCATCGCCCCCGTGGTGCTCGAAAGCCGGGACAAACGGCGTGCCGCGGAACGCGGCCGCGAGCTTGCGCCCGGCGAGATCGGGACCTTGCGCCGCGGCAGCCAGCTCGAACTCGCTGATCGTGATACGAGCACCGCCCGCGAGGAACGCATCCTTGGCCGTAACGTCTTTCCCCTCGGCCGCGAGCACGAGGGCGGTGTAGGCGTTCTCGAGATCGATCACGTCACGCACGTAGGCGGTCAGCAGGCCACCCACCTTGCGACTCCCGCGCAGCGCGCGCGCGGCGTATGCGCCGTTCAGCAGGAGCTCGAGCCTGAAGAGATCGGGCTGGGCGACCGCCGCCTCCGGCAGGAGCACGGATCCGTAGGGATTGCGCCAGGCCACGAGCAGCGCCGCGACGGCGCCGGGTTTGTCCTGCCGCGCCAGCTCCTGGAGGGCGCGCTCGGGGAGCGCCCGCGTGGGGACGAGGCCCGCGAGTCGCGCTTCCGGGACGATGCCTTGGACGGCGCCCCGGAGAATAGCGCGCAGGCTGCGTCGGTCCTCGTCCTCGAACAGCACCGCCAGCACGGCAGCGCGCGGACCGCACCACCAGCCGAGGATCCGCAGCCGCGCGGCCGCCGTGCGCCGCAGAGCGAGGTCCAGCGCGACAGGCGAGACATCGTCTTCCGCAACGGGGTAGCCGAAGCGACGGAGCTCCGTCCCGAGGGCCGCGACGTCAGGGGCCCGCGCGAGGGTGTCGAGCTGCGGCCGGGTCAGGAGGTGCGTCGCAAGCCCCCGGGCGCGCGCGTTCAGATCTTCCCAAGTGGGCTTCATCGCTGCGCACCCAGTCGTTCGAGCACCGCGAGTGCGAGCCGTGGCTTGAGGCGCTCGAGCTGGCCGTCCAACGTGTAGTCCACCTCGACCGCGCCGTCGGTGGTGGCGAGCCGGAACCCCGCCGCGACCCGCGCATCGCTGTCCACGGAGAGGTGCTTCTGCTGGGCGACGGCGGTCCGGATGGTCGCTACGAGCCCGTCTGGGCAGTGGATCGCCGCGGGTACGTCGCCGATGGATTGCAGCGCCGCGGCGACATGCCGCGGGAGCGCCGCACGGTAGGCTTCGCCCGCCATCGCCTCGGGGAACAGCGCCCGGGCGGCCGCGAACACCCGCTCAAGAAGCCGCTGTCGCGCCTCGAGCACCGTGCGACGACCGGCGCGCCGCGCCTCGCCGAGCGCGACCTGCGCGGCCACGCGGAGCTCGCTCTCCCGTGCGCCCAGCACGTCGCGCCGCCGCCGGGCGATGGCCTCCTCCGCTTCCGCGGCGATGGCGTCGGCCGCCGCCCGGGCGTCCGACAGTAACGTTTCCGCCTGGGTGGAGGCGTCGCGCTCCAGGGCCGCGAGGAGATGCTCGAGGGGCATCGCCCGCTCAGGCCGCTTTGCTGAACAGGATGAGCACCGCGACCACGAACCCGAGGATCACCATCGTCTCGGGAATCGCGATCATCAGGACCGCGGTGGTGGACAGCTCGGGCTTCTCCGCCATGCTCGCCGCGATCGCGGGGCCGATGCGCGACTGCGCCCAGGCGGTGGCGAGCGCGGGTATGGCGACGGCCAGTGCAGCCGCCAGGACAACGACCAGGACACTCATGACTGCTCCTCTCTCTAGGCGCGGGTGCGCGCGGTATCGCGCGTCCAGTGCCCGAACGGCTCGTAGCGCACGCCGCCGGGGCTGTAGAACTTCCCAAAGAACTCCACATAGTGCAGGCGGAGTGCGTGGATCGTCGGGCTGAACAGCGCGATGGCGAAGTTCACCAGGTGAAACAGCAGGGCGAACACGATGCCGACCGCCACGCTCCCGATCGCTCCGACCATCCGGTTCGCCACGACCGCGAGCATCACGGACGCGACGCCGAGCGCCATGATACGGGCATAGCTCAGGATGTTGCCGATGGTCGAGAGCAGCTCGATGGGGGCGACGAGGCCCTCCAGCACGATGAGCACCGGGAAGGCGACGAGGAGCGCGATCACGGCGGGAGTGAAAAACCCCTCCGGAAGCACGCCCACTGCAGCGAGCAGCGCGAGGATGATCAGGAGGATCATCAGCCCCGAGAGCCCGCGGCCCAGGGCGGCGCGCGGGTGGCGCCGGATGTTGCTCGCGACGCCCAGCCCGAGGCCCAGCAGCACGTGCACGGCACCGAGCGCCACGGCGAGGAGCAGGAACGGGATGAGAGCTTCCTCGCGGCTGAACGCCAGCGGCTTGAGCCCGATCCAGCGCTTCCCCAGGTCCCCGAACAGCTCTCCATAGAGGAACCCCGCGATGATGGAGAACAGCGCGCACGGCCCGATGATCTCCGAGACGTTGCGAAGCAGCGTGCCGGGCTTGGAGCGCGCGTGCAGGATGAGTCCCAACACGGCGAGCGCCGCGCCGTAGCCGACGTCCCCCATGATCAACCCGAAGAACGCGGGGAAGAACACCGCGACGAACGGCGTCGGGTCGATGGTGCCGTAGCGTGGCAGAGGCAGCAGGCGGATCAGCGTCTCGAACGGCCGGAGCAGGCGCGGGTTCGACAGCACGACCGGGGCGTCCTCCGACTCCCATTCCTCTTTGGAAACCTCGCTCACGACCACGCTGTCCCCGAAGCCGTCCCGGAGTCCGACCTCGAGATCGCGCCGCGCCGCCGCGGGCACCCAGCCCTCGAGCACGAACGCGCGCGGCGTCACACCCGAGAGCGGCAGCGCGTCGAGCTCCCGCAGCCGATCGTGCAGCCCGGCCCGCGCCCGCCGCAGCTCGGCACCGTGGGCTCGCGCAAGCGCCTCGCGCTCGCGGCGCACCTGCTCGGTCTCGCGCGGGATGTCCCCCAGCCGTGCGAGCATCTTCGGGATCGCCGCGGTGAGCGACTTGCCGCCGTATTGCTCGGGAACCGGGATCTCCTGCACCCGCGCCTCGGCCAGGAGACGCTCGACCCGACCGGCCGCCCCGGCGGAGACCACGACCAGCAGGGCGATCTCGCCGCTGGGGAGCGCCTGGGTGAAGAGCTGGAACTCTTCGCCGATCACCGCGGTGAGGCTCGCCCGGAGCTTGTGGATCGCCTCCGTGTCCCCGCCCCGGAGCAACACGTGGTAGGCCGTCGCGTTGGGCCAGCGCGCCTCGCTCTCGAGCAGCGATCGGAACGCCGAGAAAAAATGCTGGTACTTGAGGATCAGCGCACGCTCCTCATCCAGCGCGGCCGCGCGCGCCTTGAGGCGGTCGCTCGAGCGGCGCACGCGCCAGCCGAGTCGTGCCCAGCGCGCCAGGTCCGCGAGTGTCGCCGGCTGGCCCCGCGGCACGGACCCAGCCGTCAGGCCGAGCTGCGTAAGGGCCCGCTCGACGTCGTCCAACGCCGCCCGCAGGTGCCGCCGCTCCCGCTCCTGCACGGGCGACAGGGCGAGCGGGGATAGTTGTTCGCCCGCGCCGGGCGGCGCGAGGTGGAGAATCCCCAGATCCTGAAGCGCGCGCAGCACATCGGCCAAGCGGTCCCGCGGCCCGAGCACGCGCACCTTCGACATTTCGATGATCATCCGCCGCTCCCGACGACCTGCTCGACGACGCCCCGCGCCAGCTCGGCGATCCGTTCCGCCCCGACGCGATCGAACCACTGGGCCTGGCCCTGCGCCTCCGTTGCGAGCCCCTCTTCGCGCCGCTGCCGCTCAGCGGCGATCTCGCCCGTGAGCCGCCGCGCGGCCGCCTCGAGCTCCTCGCCGAGTGCCGCCTCACGAGCGCGCGCCGTCTCCCGCGCCTCGGCTACGAGGCGTGCCGCCTCCTCGCGCGCCCGACGCAGCAGCTCCTCGAGCCGCGCCTCGGTACCGAGCAGCCGGTCAAGGTCGCCTCCACTGGCGGGTCCGGGCAGCGATGGATGCGCAGGCACGACCGAAGTGTGGCATGGCCTCGCTTGACGGATGATGAAGCGAGGCTAAAGTTCCCTTCATGAAGCTCCCTTCACCGGGAGTTCGCGCTGTTTGCCGGATTTGTGGGCTAAGCTGGCCACGGTGCTCGTTCGGGCGTGGCGGCTGCCCAGCCGACCCCGCCCGTGCCGTACCTCACATATCGGAGAGTCCGCCATGTACCTCCCTACGTCCCACGCTTGGGCGGAGGGCGAATCTCTCGGCGCATACCTCAACAAACGAGGCGTGAGCCGGCGGGACTTCGTCGCCTTCTGCACCGAAATGACCGCCATCCTCGGACTCGGCAGCATGATGACTCCGCGGGTCGCGAAGGCCCTCACCGCGCAGAAGCGGCCTACCGTGGTCTGGCTGTCGCTCCAGGAGTGCACTGGGTGCGTCGAAAGCGTGCTTCGCACCGCAGAGCCCACCATCGGCGATCTGGTGCTAGACGTCGTCTCTCTCGACTACCAGCACAACATCATGGCGGCGGCCGGCCATCACGCCGAGGCCGCGTTGCAGGACTCGATCGCCAAGAACCGCGGTGAATACCTGCTCGTCGTCACGGGCTCGGTCCCGCTCGCCGACGGCGGCATCTACACGACGATCGGCGGCCGGACGGCGAAGGTGATCCTCGAAGAGGCGGCGAAGGGCGCCAAGGCGGTGATTGCGATCGGCGCCTGCGCGCATTGGGGCAACATCCAGGCGGCGCGCCCCAACCCGACCGGCGCCGTCGGCGTGGACGCGATCGTGAAGGACAAGCCGGTGGTGAACATCGCCGGCTGCCCGCCGATCGGCGACGTGGTGACGGCGACGATCGTGCACTTCCTCACCTTCGGCAGCGTGCCGGCGCTCGACTACGACGGCCGGCCGATGTTCGCCTACGGGGCGCGGATCCACGACCAATGCCCCAAACGCGCGAACTTCGACGCCGGCCAGTTCGTGGAGGCGTTCGACGACGAGGCGGCCCGCAAGGGCTGGTGCCTGTACCACGTGGGGTGCAAGGGGCCGGCCACCTACTCGCCGTGCCCGATCTTCATGTGGAACACCCGCACCAGCTGGCCGATCGGCGCCGGCCACCCGTGCATCGGCTGCACCGAGCGCTACTTCTGGGACACGATGACGCCGTTCTACGGCCGGCTGCCGGACGTCGCGGGCTTCGGGGTGGAGCGCTACGCCGACACGTTCGGCGCGGCTCTGGCGATCGGCGCGGCGGCGGGCGTCGCCGCCCACGCGATTGCGACGGGCGTGCACCAGATGCGCCAGCGAAGGCAGCTACCCGTCATCGAACCGAAGAAGGGCGAGGGAGGCGGCCATGGCCAAGACTAAAGTCGTCGTCGACCCGATCACCCGGATCGAAGGCCACCTCCGGATCGAGGCGCAGGCCGAGGGCGGGCGGATCACCAACGCGTGGGCGACGTCCACGCAGTTCCGCGGCATCGAGATCATCATGCAGGGCCGCGACCCGCGGGACGCCTGGGCGTTCACCCAGCGCATCTGCGGTGTCTGCACGGTGGTCCACGCCGTCGCGTCGTGCCGTGCCGTGGAAGACGCGCTCGACATCAAGATCCCGCCCAACGCCAACCTGATCCGCAACCTGATCCACGGCATGCAGTTCGTGCAGGATCACGTCATCCACTTTTATCACCTGCACGCGCTCGACTGGGTGGACGTCGTCAG
>DASUAH010000026.1:0-24835 GCA_035763885.1 Gemmatimonadales bacterium | reverse complement strand
GCACCTACGACCCCGACGCCATCCTGGCGACGGCGGGCGGAGTCGATTCGCTCGCGCGACGGGTCTACGCCTGCTACGGCTGGGCCCAGCACCATGTCATGGTGGACGGTGAGCGCACCGATCGCCTGTCGGTGCTGTCGGCACTGGCGCGCACCGACGATGCGGAGCGCCGGCGGCGCCTCTTTCTCGCGCTCGACCCGGTGTGGCGCAGCATGAACCGCGGCAACGAACCGGCCAGCCCCTACCGCCGGCTGATCGCGGCGACGGCGCGCGCCGGCGGCGACGGGGAGTCACCCGCGGCGGAGCGGGCCCGCGGCCTGGGCGTCCGCCCGGACACGATGGAGCGGTGGCTGCTCGAGATTCTCGAGACCTGGCGCGCGAGCACGCCCGATTCGCTCCTGGAGCCGTGGGACTGGCACCACGCCGGCGGCCGCGCGAGCCGGGCGCTGAGCCCCCGGATCCCGCGCGAGCGGCTCGCCGCAATCAATCGGGAGGTCTTCCGAGCGCTCGGCGCGGACGTCGATTCGCTTCGGGTGCGTTACGAGCTCGAGCCGCGCGAGGGCAAGACGCCGGTCGCCTTCACGACCTTCGGTGCGCGTCCCCGCCTCAGGGCCGGCCGGTGGACGCCGGCGGAGCCGTGGGTGTTCGCGACCTACCGGGCGGGCGGGCTCGACAACCTGAACGAGCTGCTGCACGAGACGGGACACGCGGTGCACATCGCGGCGGTGCGGACTCGCCCCGCCTTCGCCGACTGGCCCGACAGCGATCCGCTGAGCGAGGCCATAGGCGACTTCGTCGCGCTGGATGTCTACGAGCCGGCGTGGCAGCAGCGGTGGCTCGGCGACAGCGTCCCGCTCGCCGACGCGCTGCGCGGCCGGTACGCCGGCATCGTGCTGGACGTGGCGTGGGCCCTCTTCGAGCTCAGGATGCAGCGCACGCCGGCCGCCGACCCCAACGCGCTGTGGGGTGCCATCACCCGCGAGTATCTCCGGGTCCGACCCCACCCCGAGCTCTCCTGGTGGGCGATGCGCGGGCAGCTGGTGGACTCGCCCGGCTACATGATGAACTACGCGGCCGGCGCCATCCTCATCGCCGCCATCCGGGAGCGCACCCGCGAGCTGCACGGCCCGTTCGTGGCGGGGGACCCCTCTTGGTACGGCTGGGTGGCGCCGCGCCTCTTCCGCTTCGGTCTGGAGCGCACGTCGGGCGAGGTGCTCGCCGAGTTCCTCGGCGGGCCGATCACTCCGGCGGCGCTGCTCGCGGACCTGCGGCGCATGCGCCCCTGAGCCGCCTCTGGCCCGGCCGAGGCCGGACCCGCAGATCCCATTCCGAGCGCCGCGGAGGGAGGGGACGATGGTCGCGACCTACGGACTGACCCACATCGCGCTCGCGGTCAGCGAGGCCGCCACTGCACCCTCGGGAGCGCCACCCGCCCCCGGGCGTCGAACCGGACGCCCTCGCGCTCGAGCAGCATTCGCTGCCTCAGCTCGTCGCCCGGCAGCGCGCGGCGGCTCAGCTCGCCCCGCGCGTTGATCACGCGGTGCCAGGGCACTGTGGTGCCGGCGTTCAGCGCGCTCAGCGCGTAGCCGACCTGCCGCGCGTGTCCCCCAAGCCCGGCGAGCGTCGCCACCTGGCCGTACGTCGCCACCCGCCCGCGTGGAATCCGCCGCACGACGGCGTAGATGCGGTCGCGGGACGCGCTCATCGCTTCCGGTCGCGCAGGCGTCGCACGAACTTGAGCCCCGACCAGGTCTGGTCCACCGCGCACACCTTCACGTCCACCAGCCCGGCCGCGAGCCCGATCCCCCGCACTACGTCCTCGGTGAGGTCGGTCTCGACCTTCGCGGCCCGCTTGGGCCACGAGACCCAGAGCGTGCCGGTGTCTTCCAGCGCCCGTGCCAGCCGGGGAAAGGCCGCCTCGAGCTCGGACCGGCGGCGCGCGAACTGGTGGACGAAGCCGGCGCCGGCTGCCAGCCGATTGACGAAACGCACGCCGGCGGGAACGGGGGCGAGCAGGCGCCGGTAGCCGGCCGGCGCCCCAAGCACAGTCACGGTCGTGCCTGGCTTCACGCCCAGCTTTTCGGTGAGGCCGCGCCGGGAATAGCCGGCGGTCATCGGGACTCCGCGAAGCGATGCCCGTAAGTTGGGCGCCCCGCGCGCGTTTACAAGGGATGCGCCGCCGCCTCAGGCGAGGGGGTGGCCCGATCCGGCGGCGGGGATGTCCTGCGCCTCCGTGACCTGCTTGAACCGGCGAAGATCCTCGCTGA
This sequence comes from Gemmatimonadales bacterium, assembly GCA_035763885.1. GTDB lineage: Bacteria > Gemmatimonadota > Gemmatimonadetes > Gemmatimonadales > GWC2-71-9 > DASQPE01. Next base: position 22,568 of record DASUAH010000026.1, on the reverse strand, counting down.
CCTGCTGCTCGGGCGCTTCCCCCAGGAGCTTCGCGACGGCGGCGCCCAGCCGCCCCGCGGGTGGCGCGTAGCTGAGGACCACCCGCACCACCGTCCCGCGGCCGTCCGGAGCAGGCGTGAAGTGCACCGATCCGGCGTTGTTCACTTCCGCCCCGGGAAGCGACCGCCAGGCGATCAGCTCGCCCGGAACCTCGTTGTGGATCTCGGCCTCCCAGGTCACCCAGGTGCCGGCAGGTGCCCGTGCAGTCCAGCGGGAGCGGCGCGCGTTCAGCACCGTGACCGACTCAAGATGCTCCATGAAGCGGGGCAGGTTCTCGAGATCGCGCCAGAAGGCGTACAGCTCTTCGGCCGGCCGCTCGATGACGATGGAGCGCTCGACCTTGATCCCCTCGCCGCGGGCCACGCCGGCGACCGGACTGGCCGCCGGCTCCCGGCGCGCGGAGTCCCGGCCGATCGCGCGGTTGACGGCGCAACGCCCGGTGATGCCGCGGAGAATCAGGCTGCCGCTCACCGGCAGGAGAAGGCGCCGCGCCCGGTGGCGGCGCAGCGAATAGATGAGGAGGGCCGTGCCGGCGACCCCCGAGAGAATCCGTTCCGTCGTGCCGACGTTCACGCCGTCGTCGCGAGAGCCGGAAAGATGCATGCCCGCAACGTCGGGTCGCGGCGAGCGCTGCCGCCGTGAGGCTGGTCACACGGAGTGGCCGCGGTCGCTCCCGTCCACCGACTCCAGCACCCGTTCCAGGACGCCCGATTGCCGGGCCCGCGCGACCGTCAGGCTCGTGACCGGCTCATCCCGGTCTACGATCAGCCGCAGCTCGGTATCGTGCACCGGCACCCGGGCACGGCGTCCCAGCGCGCGATTGACCCGCAGGCGCTCCCACTCGGCTTCCATCCGCGCCTGCAGGTGCCGCGCGTTGTCCCGGACTTTCTCCCAGAGGCGGCTGGGACGTGGGCGAGCGCGCCGATCGACCGGGGGCGTGTCGGTCACCGACGCCGCCCGTCGTCGTGCATCGTGGCGAACTTGCGACTGGTGTTCTTGGCCATGTCGAGCTCTCGGGTGAGAAGCCCGCGGGGCTCGCGCGGAGCTCAGGCGGGCTGTGTGTCCGTTTCGCGGCGGCCGTGGTGCTCGGGGTCACGCCGCTCGGGGCCCTCGTAGGGGCCGTACTGCTCAAGCGCCTCGACGATCTCCGTGGGCCCGACGTCGGCGCCATTGGCGCGCAAGAGCATCAGCGCCTCCTGAGCGCGCCCGCCCGCACGAACGGTGATCAGCGTGCCGCCCTGCTCGAAGCCGCGGCCGAACCGTCGCGCCTCATGCTCGGGAATCCCCATGCCGATCAGGGCGCCGACCAGCCCGCCCGACGCCGCGCCGATCCCCGCGCCGGCCACGGCCGTGCCGCCGGCGATACCGAGCGCCGTGGCGATCGCGCCGCCCGCGACCACCGGACCGATCCCGGGGATGACCAGCGCGCCGACGCCGACGAGGAGCCCCACCACGCCGCCCAGGATCCCGCCGCCCACCGCGCCCGCGACCGCGCCCTGCGCCGCCCGGCTCCCGCTCTCGCGCAGAAGCTCCCCCTCGTCGGTGCGCTGCCGCATCGCGATGCCGATCACGTCCCGCCCGAATCCGGCCGAGTTGAGAGCCCGGACCCCCCGCTCGGCGGTCTCCGGGTCGGGAAACAGCCCGACCACGACCGCGGCGGTGCGGCGTCGGTCCCCGGCGCTACGCGCGTCCTTCACTCGTGCGTCCCTGTCTGCATGCGACTCCTGGCTCCGGTGGCGGGGTTGCGGCGGGAAGGAAAAAACTGCCGTTCGGTTGGGAAAAGGCCGTGACGCGGATCACAGCGCGCGGCGCAGGCGCCACTCCACCAGGCTCTTGCCCGCGAGGGTCACCGGCGCGACGAGCAGCCCTCCCGGGCGACGAAGGGGAACGTCACGAAGATAGTGGCAAGCACGATCCCGGGCACGGCGATCGCCGTGGCCTCGCCGCCGCGACGTTCACGCGACATCGGCCACCTCCCGCGGCGCCGACCGCGCCCGACCGCCTGGGGCGGCGAGCAGCGCCCGCAACGCGGCGACCTGCCCCAGCACGACGAGCGCCGGCGCGCGTATGTCCGCCCCCTCGGCCCGGCCGGCGATGTCGGCGAGCGTGCCGTCGATCACCCGCTGGGCCGGCAGGGTGCCGTTCTCGACGATCGCCGCCGGCGTCGCGGGGTCGCGCCCGTGCGCCAGCAGGCGCTCCGTCACGTGGCGCAGCCGTTCGACACCCATCAGCACGACCAGCGTGTCGAGGCGCGCGAGCGCGGCCCAGTCGTGCCCGTCGTCCGGCCCGGCGCGGTGCGCGGTGATCACCGCGAACCCGCCCGCATGCCCCCGTGCCGTCACCGGGATCCCCGCGGCCGCGGTCGCGCCCAGCACGCTCGAGACGCCGGGCACGACCTCCACCGTCACCCCGGCTTCGCGGCAGGCGATCGCCTCTTCGGCACCGCGGCCGAACACGTATGGATCGCCGCCCTTGAGCCGCACCACGCTGCGACCGAGCCGGGCCTCGCGGATGAGCAGGGCATTGATCGCCTCCTGGGGGGTGCACGGCCCGCGCGGCACCTTGCCGACGTATACCCGCTCCGCCCGGGCCGGGGCCTCGTCGAGCAGCTCGCGGCTGACCAGGCGGTCGTACACGACCACGTCGGCCTGCCGGAGCAGCTCGAGCCCCCGCGCGGTGATGAGCTTGGGGTCGCCCGGCCCGGCGCCGACCAGGTACACGGCTCCCCGCCGGTTGAGCCGCGAAGCCGTCACGGACGCAACGGGGTCGGGGTTCGGGCCGTCGCGGCTCGCGTCATTCGCTGAAATGCCCGTGATCTCGGCGATGCGCTCCCGCGCCCGCGCCTCCTCCCCTGCCCGAAGCAGGGTGAGCACGTCCGAGTCCACCAGCCGGTACCAGAGGTGCTTCCGTTCCTCGAACGCCGGATACGCGCGCGCGAGCCGTGGGCGCAGCTCCGCGGCGAGCTCGAGGAAGCGCGCGTACTCGTCCCCCAGCTCGCGCTCGAGCCGCTCCCTGATCCGGACGGCGAGCGCGGGCGCATGCCCCGAGCTCGACACCGCGACGAGGAGATCGCCGCGCCGGAGGATGGAGGGCAGGATGAACCCGCAATAGGCCGGATCGTCCACCACGTTGATCAGCACGCCGCGCTCGGTCGCCTCGGCGTGGACGGCGTGGTTGACCGCCGGATCGTCGGTCGCGGCGATCGCGAGGTGCGCGCCCGCGAGATCGCCGCGCTCGTAGGCCCGCGCCACGTGCGCGAACCGGCCGGCGCGGTGCTGCGCGGCGAGCGCCGGGGTGAGCGCGGGCGCGATCACCGTGAGCCGCGCGCCCGCGGCCACCAGCGGCGCGGCCTTGCCCTCGGCGATGGTGCCCCCGCCCACCACGACGCAGGCGCGGCCGGCGAGATCGAGCAGCACCGGGTAGTACCGCATGTCAGGCCGCGCCCTTCCGGTCGGCCGCGTCGGCGTCGGCGTCCGCACGGACCACTCCCTCCGCCAGGACCGGTTCCACCACCAGCGTTCCGCCGTACGGCGGGATGAGCAGCTCGGACTTGATCGTGGTCACGGATCGTTCTCCCTGGTGCGATGGTCAGGTGCCCACGCTCACGTCCCTGACTGCCACGCCCCCGGGGCCGACGTCGAGGGTGAGCGTGGCCGCCGGGGTACCGATGGTCAGCGTGTACTGGCCCGGTCCGCGGGCGCCGAAGGTGAGCCCCTCGAGCGACTGCCCCCGCAGTGCGGCGAGCGCGTGGTTCACCTCGGCGACCGCGCCACCCAGCGCCTGGCCCGCGGGTGTGGCGTGGAACACGCGCGCTACCGCGGCCTCGGCCTCGGGCCCGTGCAGCCGCCGCACCCGGCCGGTGCGCAGGCCGAGGTCGAGCAGCCGCTCGAGCGCCGGCACCAGCGTCTCGTCCACCTCGCCGTCGGCCACGGCCGCCGCCAGCGCGACACAGCCGTCTCGAGTCGCCGGGTCCGTCAGCCGCTCGCGGAGCGCCGCGGCCTCGGCGACCAGGACGTCGCGCGCTGCCTCCTCAATTCGCACGCTCAAGCAGCACCTCCAGCTCGTGCTCGAATCCGCCGGTCTCGATGGTGCAGTGCATCCCGCACTCCTTCGGTGCGTTGGTCTCCCACCACCACCGGCCGGCGCGCGGGTCCTCGCCCGGCGCGGTCTTCCGGGTGCACGGCGCGCAGCCGATGCTGGTGAACCCCTGATGGTAGAGCGCGTGGTAGGGGACCTGGTGGGCGCGGAGGTAGTCCCACACCTCCTCCTGGGTCCAGTCCGCGAGCGGATTGATCTTCGCGATCCCGCCGTGATCGTGGTCGATCTCGATCTTCCGGATGTTCGAGCGGCTCGCCCACGTCTCCCGCCGCAACCCCGTGATCCACGCGTCGAGCCCGTCCAGCACCCGTTGGAGCGGCCGCACCTTGCGGATCTGGCAGCAGAGCAGCCGGTGCGGCACCGAGCGGTAGAACAGGTTGACCCCGTTCTGCCGGGTCATCGCCTCGGTCTCGCCCGCGTCGGGCACGTACACCTCGATCGGGAGCGCGTAGCGCTCGCGCACGCGGTCGATCAGGTCGTACGTCTCCTGATGCAGCCGGCCGGTGTCGATGGTGAAGACGCGCACCCGGGGGTCGAGGCGCCAGGCCATGTCGAGCAGGACCATCCCTTCGGCCTGGAAGCTGGTGCAGAGCGCCACGCGCGAGCCGTAGCGCTCCAGCGTCCACCCGAGCACCGCCTCCGGCGGCTGGTCGTCGTACTCGACCGCCAGCTCCCCGGCGTCGACGTCGTCCAGCAGGTCGTGATCGTCAGGCATCGGCGGTCTCCACGCTCTCCGTCCTCCGGGCCCGCGGGCGGAGCTCCGCCCGCACCTCCTCGATCGGGCGGGCGGTCGCCGCTGCGACCAGCTCGTCGTCGCCCCGCCGGTCCACGAACGCCCGGAAGTCCTCTCCCGCGGCTCGCTCCGTGAGCCAGAAGCGCACGAGCCGCTCGACGTGCCCGTTCAGCGCCTCCCCGGGAACCCGCTTCACCACGGGCAGGCCGATGGCGGCGCGACGACCCTGCCCGCCCCGGAGATAGATGTCGTATCCCTCCTGCTTCTCGCCGCTCGCGGTGCGCTCGCGCAGCGTCGTGCCCTGGAGGCCGATGTCGCCGGTCCAGTGGTGCGCGCAGGCATGCGGGCAGCCGTCGAGGTGGATCCGGAGACCGCCGGCCTCGGGCCCCAGGGTGGTCTCGAGATGGTCCATGAGCTGGACCAGCCGCGGCTTGGTGAGCGCCACGGCGTAGTTGCAGAGCGGCGAGCCGGTGCAGGCGATGCTCGTCGCGCGCAGGCGGCTCGCGCGGAGCGGGAAGCCGATCGTGGCGACCTCGCCGACGACGGCGTCGGCGCGCTCCTCGGGGATGTGGGTGAGGATGAAGTTCTGCTCCCGGGTGAGCCGGACCGCGCCGCCGAAGCTCTCGACCAGATCGGCGAGCCGGAGCAGTTGCTCGCCGTCGGCGAGCCCCGCCGGCACCGGAAACCCGGCGTACACCAGCCCGGGCTGGCGCTGGGGGTGCACGCCGGTGGTGTGCTCCCCCTCGACCGGCTCGGGGAGCGCGAACTCGGGCAACCGGAAGCCGAGCCGCCCCTCGACCAGGGCGCGATAGGCCTCGGGCCCGACGTCGTCCATCATGAACTTGAGCCGGGCCTTCACCCGCGACATCCGGTACTTCGGCGTGTCCTTCCACGCGTCGATGATCGCCCGGAGCACCGGGATGGTCCGATCGACGTCCACGAACACGCCCAGGCTCTTCGAGAGCCGCGGAACCGTGGCGAGCCCTCCGCCCACCCGCACCGCGAACCCCGCCCGGCCCTGATGCACCGCGCCCACCAGCGCGATGCAGTGCATCTCGGGGAGGTTGCACTGATGCGGGCACGCCGACAGCGTGATCTTGTGCTTGCGCGGCAGGTCCGAGTACTCGGGGTTGCCGTAGAAGAACCGCGCGACGTCGGCCAGGAGCGGCGACACGTCGAACAGCTCGGCCGCATCGATCCCCGACACCGGGCAGCCGGTCACGTTGCGCACCGTGTCGCCGCAGCCCCCCGCCATGGTGAAGCCCGCCCGACCGAGGACGTCGAACACGGGCGGCAGGTCCGCGAGACGGAGCCAGTGGAGCTGCACGTTCTGCCGGGTGGTGAGCTCCGTGTAGCCGCGCCCGTAGTCCGCTGAGAGCCGGCCGATGGTGCGGAGCTGCGCCGCGGTGAGGACCCCGCCCGCGATCTTGATCCGCATCATGAAGAAGCCGGTCTTCGGCTTGTCGTGGTACAGCCCGTACCACTGCATCCGGACGATGTCCTCCTCCGGCACCGCCTCGTAACTTTTCCGCGCCAGCTCGGGAAAGTCCCGGATGATGTCGAGCGGGGACCGCTCGGCCTTCAGCCGCTCGACCGAGTTTCGCTTGAGGACCTGCTCCCGCGTGATCGCGTCGGTCATCCCTGTTCCCGTCAAAGGAAGAGGCCCGGGGAGCGACTCCCCGGGCCTCCGAAAACGATTCGGCCCCGACGGCGCTCCGTGTTGGGTCAGAACGGAGCCGTCGGGGCCGGACTTACGTGTGCCGCGCGCTCGTCCCTAGGCGCACGCGCCGCACGCGGGTCCCCGTGGGCTCCGCGAGCGACAACAACACATCTGCGCGAGGTGAGCGTTATGCATAGCTGTGAAGATAAATGCGAGACACCCCCGCTCCTGTCAAGGGCGCCGCCCCCGGGCCACGACACGGAACGGTTTGTGCACGTGCGGGTCGCCGCCACCCGCATGCGCGACGGGTCGCCGCCCCCCATGAGCCCTCTTGCCCGGGTCCTGAACCTTCCCCGCGACGCGGCCGCCTGGGCGGACGGCCGCTCCTGGCACTGGCGGCTGCCTCTGCTCGCCTGGCTCGGCTACACCGGCTTCCGCCACCTCGCCGACCCGGACTACGCCAGCCTGTTCACCGGCATCGTGTTCGGCTCGCACGAGTTCGGCCACCTCTTCTTCGCGTTCTTCGGCGAGGTGCTGGCGGTGGCCGGCGGCAGCCTCATGCAGCTCCTCGTGCCGATCGGCGCGGGCGCCCTGCTCGCGAGCCGGCGCGACTACTTCGGCGTGGTGTTCGCGGCCGGCTGGCTCTCGGTCAGTCTCACGGATCTCTCGCGCTACATCGGCGACGCGCTGGCGCAGGAGCTGCCACTCGTCAGCTTCAGCCCCGACGGCGGGGAGCACGACTGGTACTGGCTGCTGGACCGGTTCGAGCTGCTCCGCTACGACCACCGCCTCGCGGAAGCCGTGCACCGCGGCTCGGCCGTTCTCCTGGTCGTCTCGCTCGTCGGCGGGCTCTGGCTCTGTATCCGCATGATGGTCCCCGCGCCGCGCTCGCACCCTGGCGCGAAGTAGCCCGCCCCCGCCCCCGTCGCCCGTCTCCGGAACCGCGCTTAGCTTTCCCACTCCCGTTCCGGCAGGGTGGGTATGCTCGTGACGCTGATCGTGATCGGCCTCGCCGCCGGCGTGCTCGCCGGGCTGTTCGGCATCGGCGGCGGCCTTGTGATCGTCCCCGCGCTGGTGTTCTTCGCCCGCATGCCGATCCAGGTCGCCACCGGTACGTCGCTGGGCGCGCTGCTCCTGCCCGTCGGGGTTCTCGGCGCGCTGGTGTACTATCGGGCGGGCAACCTCGATCTCCGGGCATCTCTCATCATCGCGGGGGGCCTGTTCGTCGGCGCCTACTTCGGCGCGCTGCTCAGCCAGGAGCTGAAGACCGCGGCGCTCACCCGGCTGTTCGCGGTGTTCCTGGCCCTCGTCGCGGCGCGCCTCTGGATGAAGGCCTGAAGCGGTGAGGGAGCGCATGACGATGCGAAGCGTTGTGCTGGCGGCCGTGCGATGCCTTGTGCTGGCGGCCGTCGTGCCGGCGGCGGGGTGCGCGGGGGGCGGCCGGTCCTCCGAGGCCCGGGTGGTGGCCGCCGGGGTGCGGGCCGACGTCATCGACACGACGGGCGCGAGCATCGGCGGCGCGTCGCTGCTCGACTCCCGGAGCGGCACGGTGCTCGTGCTCAAGCTCAAGCGCGTGCCCCCCGGCACCCACGGGCTGCACGTGCACGAGACCGGCGCCTGCGATCCGCCGGCCTTCACCTCCGCCGGCCCGCACCTCAATCCGTCCAACCGCAAGCACGGCGCCCGCAATCCGGACGGCCCCCACGCGGGCGACCTGCCCAATGTGCACGCCCGGCCGGATAGCACGGTCGACACCACGCTGACGCTGCGCGGCGAGCTCCTCGGCCCGGGGGTGCTGGGAGCGGGCGCGCCCCCGCGCGCGCTGGTCCTGCACGCCAACGCGGACGACCTCGTGACGGATCCGAGCGGCAACTCCGGCGCGCGGATCGCCTGCGGGATATTGCGGCGGTGAGCCGGAGGACCGGGCTCACGATCCCGCTCCTCGTCCTGTTCGTGGTCCTGTTCGTGGCGTGCGGGTCGGAGGCACCGCGGGGGGAGCTCCCTTCCGCGCCGGAGCTGATGCGGCTGCTGGCCGCCGGCAGCGGTCCCAACGTCGCCGTCACCGAAGACACGGCCCACGACCCGCGGCTCCGCCCCCGCACCTACCCCGTGCGCCCGAGCGAGCTCGCCCGCGCCGCCGAACGCGCGATCCAGGGGCTGCCGCGCTGGGAGGTGCAGGGCGGCCGCGCCGGCGTCATCTGGGCGACCCGCCGCACCCGGGGGTTCGGGTTCGTGGACGACGTCTATCTCCTGCTCCTTCCCGCGCGGGATTCGACGGTGGTGTATGCGCGCAGCGCCTCGCGTGCGGGGTGGAGCGACTTCGGCCAGAACCGGCGGAACCTGGGCGAGCTCTGGGACGCGCTGGACCGGACGGTAACCAGTGAGCAGTGAGCAGTGAGCAGTGAGCGTAAGCGGTGGCTCACTGCTCACTCATCCGAATGGCCAACTTCATCTGCTCGACCTGCGGTACCCAATACACCGAGTCGGCGCTGCCGCCCGAGCGCTGCCGCGTCTGCGAGGACGAGCGGCAGTTCGTCGGCTTCGAGGGGCAGCGGTGGACGACGCTGGGAGAGCTTCACTCCGGTCACGCCGTCGTCGTTCTCGCGAAGGGTCCCGACCTGGTCGGGATGATGATCGAGCCCCCATTCGCGATCGGGCAGCGCGCGCTGCTCGTGCGCGATCCCGGGTTTCCCGTTCTCTGGGACTGCATCCCGCTGGTGGACGATGCCGCGGTCGCCGCCGTGCAGGCGGCCGGTGGGGCCCGGGCGATCGCCATCTCCCACCCGCACTACTACTCGTCCATGGTCGAGTGGAGCCGCGCGCTGGGCGGGATTCCGATCTGGCTGCACGAGGCCGACCGCGAATGGGTGATGCGCCCCGATGCGGCGCTGCGCTTCTGGGCCGGCGACACGCTCGCGCTCGCGGAGGGGCTCACCCTGATCCGGACCGGCGGTCACTTCGCGGGCGGGACGGTGCTGCACTGGGCGCGGGGGCGCCGAAGGGCGCGGTGCTCTGCTCAGCGGGGACCTCATCCAGGTCGGGCCCGACCGCAAGTCGGTGAGCTTCATGTACAGCTACCCGAACCTCGTCCCGCTCAGCCCGGCCTCCGTGCGCCGCATCGTCGCCGCGGTGGAGCCGTATGCGTTCGATGCGATCTACGGTGCGTTCCGCTACCGGGTCATCCCGGCGCGCGCGAAGGAGGTCGTGCGATGGTCGGCCGAGCGCTACATTGCCGCGCTGGGCGGCGCACGGTGAGGCTCGGCGCCGAACGCCCGGCGGTTGAACGCATGCACACTTGTGAATAGTTTCACAAACACGTCATTTCCCGGCTCTCATGCCCAACCTGCTCGCCGCGCGGTCCCAGATGGCGGTCTCGCTCGCCTTCCACATCGTCTTCGCGGTGGTGGGCATCGGCATGCCGCTGCTGATGGTCGTCGCCGAGCGGCGCTGGCTGGCGACGCGCGATCCGGTGTACCTGGATCTCGCCAAGCGCTGGTCCAAGGGGACCGCGATCATGTTCGCGGTCGGGGCCGTGTCGGGCACGATCCTCTCCTTTGAGCTCGGGCTGCTCTGGCCCTGGTTCATGGAGTTCGCCGGCCCCATCATCGGGATGCCGTTTTCGCTCGAGGGCTTCGCCTTCTTCCTCGAGGCCATCTTCCTCGGCGTGTATCTCTACGGCTGGAACCGGATCTCGCCCCGCGCGCATCTCGGCGCCGGCATTCTCGTGGCGCTGAGCGGCGCGGTATCGGGGATCTTCGTGGTGATCGCGAACGCCTGGATGAACACCCCCAGCGGATTCCGCGTGGTCGGCGGCCACGCCGTGGACATCGACCCCGTCGCGGCGATGCTCAATCCGGCGGCGTTCTCCCAGACGCTGCACATGACGCTCGCGGCCTACGCCGCCACCGGCCTGGCCGTCGCCGGCATCCACGCCGCGATGCTCCTGCGCCAGCCCGCGAACCCGTTCAACCGGCGGGCGCTCGCCGTGGGGCTGCTGGTGGGGGTGCCCGCCGCGATCCTCCAGCCGCTCTCGGGGGACCTGAGCGCGAGGCATGTGGCGGAGCACCAGCCGGCCAAGCTCGCCGCCATGGAGTCGCTGTTCGAGACCCGGCGGGGCGCGCCGCTGGTAATCGGCGGGTGGCCGGACGTCGAGTCGAGGGAGATCCGCCTCGGCATCGAGGTCCCGCATGCGCTGTCCCTGCTCGCGTTCGGCGATCCGAACGCGGAGGTGAAGGGGCTCGACACCGTGCCGCGGGAGGACTGGCCCAACGTGCCGTTCGTACACCTGTCCTTTCAGGTCATGGTGGCGCTGGGCACCTACATGGCCCTGGTCTCGCTCTGGGCCGCGTGGCTTGCGTGGCGCCGCCGCGAGATCGCGGAGAACCGCCGCCTGCTCCGGTTGCTGGTGTACGGCACGCCCATGGGCTTCGTCGCCATCGAGGCCGGCTGGATGGTGACGGAGGTCGGGCGGCAGCCGTGGGTGGTGTACGGGGTTCTGCGCACCGCCGACGCGGTGACGCCGATGCCCGGGCTCATCGTGCCGTTCGCGTTCTTCAGCCTGCTCTACGTGGCCCTTGCGGTCGCCGTGGTCTGGCTGCTGCGGCGCCAGATTCTCGAGAGCCCGGGCCTCCCGGACCGCCGTGGCCGCCCGCCGCTCGAGCAAGGCGTGCAGCATGTCTGACGGGCTGCTCCCCCTCCTGCTCGGCGGCGCGGTGATGCTGTCACTCAACGCGTACGTGCTCCTGGGCGGCGCCGACTTCGGCGGGGGAGTGTGGGACCTGCTGGCGAGCGGCCCGCGCCGCGCCCGCCAGCGGGCGTTGATCGCCGACGCGATCGGGCCGATCTGGGAAGCCAACCACGTCTGGCTCATCCTGGTCATCGTGTTGCTCTTCACCTGCTTTCCGCCCGCCTTCGCGCGGCTGTCGGTGACGCTCCACATCCCGCTCGCGCTGATGCTGGTGGGGATCGTCCTGCGCGGCTCCGCGTTCACCTTCCGGAGCTACGATTCGCAGCGCGACGACGTCCAGCGCCGGTGGGGCAGCGTCTTCGCCGGGGCGAGCGTGGTGACGCCGCTCCTGCTGGGCGTGGCGGTGGGCGCGATCGCCTCGGGCGGGGTGCCGCCCGCGCCCTCCGGCACCTTCCTGGAGGGGTATGTCCGGCCGTGGGCCCGGGCCTTCCCGATGGGGGTTGGGCTGCTCACGGTGGTGCTGTTCGCGTTCCTTGCGGCCGTCTATCTCACACTCGAAGCCGACGACGATGCGCTCCGGGAGGACTTCCGGCGTCGCGCGCTCGGCGCCGGCGTGGCCGCCTTCGGGGCGGCGGCGCTGGCGCTGGCCCTCGCCTCCGGCGGGGCGCCGCTCGTCTGGCGGGAGCTGCTCGGCGCCTGGTGGGCGCTGCCGCTCCACCTCGCCACCGGCGCCGCCGCCATCGCGGCGCTCTACGCCCTCTGGACCCGCCGCTGGCGGCTGGCCCGCGCGGCGGCGGTGACGCAGGTGTCCTGCATCCTGTGGGGCTGGGGCCTCGCGCAGTACCCGTACCTCCTCCCGCCCCACCTCACGCTCGCCGACGCGGCCGCGCCCGCCGTCACGTTGCGTCTGGTGCTGGGCGCGCTCGTGCTCGGGGCGTTCGTGCTGGTGCCCTCGCTGTACTATCTCTTTCGCGTCTTCAAGACCCGGCCGGCCTGATGCCCCAGCTCGATACCGATCGCCTGCGGCTGCTGCCGCTTTCGGCCGATGCCATCGACGCCCTGCTCACCGGGGACGGGAAGCGACTCACCGCTCTCACCGATGCGGTCTTCCCCGATCCGGTTCGGCCGCCGCCCCTGACCGAGGGCGTGCTGCCCATGGTGCGCGATCGCCTGCGCGCCGATCCGGCGCAGGAGGGATGGTGGACCTGGGTCGTCGTGCGGAAGGACACCCGGGAGGCGGTGGGCTCGGTCGGCTTCGGCGGAGGACCCGATACCGAGGGAGCCGTGATGCTCGGCTACGCCACGTACCCGGACGTGGAGGGACGCGGCTACGCCACCGAGGCCGCCCGGGCGCTCGCGCGCTGGGCGCTCGCGCAGCCGGGTGTGCGGCGCGTGTGCGCCAGCATGCCGCCCGACAACCGCGCCGCCATCCGGGTGGCGCAGAAGGTCGGGATGCGGCTCCTCGGGACGGTCTGGGAGGAGGAGCTCGACGACGTCCTGCTCTACGCCATCGAGAGGGCACGAGCCCCCGCTTGAGGCTCAGCGCGCCCGGGCGAGCATGCGGCCGATGGGCCGCACGAACAGCGCCAGCACCAGCCCGGCCGCGATCGCGAACCCACCCACCACGCCGAACAGGACCGGGAGCGGCAGCGCCTCGTAGAGCGCCGCCACCCGCCCGCCCAGGTAGTTGCCCGCGGCGAGCGAGAGGAACCAGACGCCCATCATCAGCCCCACCACCCGTGCCGGCGCGAGCTTCGTCGTCGCGCTCAGCCCCACCGGGCTCAGGCACAGCTCGCCGATCGTGTGCAGCAGGTAGGTGAGCGCCAGCCAGAGCGGGGTCACCTTCACGCCCGAGGACGCGAGCCCCGCCGCGGGGACCAGAATGACGAAGCCGAGCCCGACGAGCACCAGGCCGAGCACGAACTTCGCGGGGCTGGACGGATCCCGCCGGCCGAGCCGCATCCACAGCCAGGCGAAGAGCGGCGCCAGCAACACCACGTAAACCGGGGGGAGGGACTGGTACCAGCTCGCGGGAAACGCCATCCCGAGGACCCGGTTCTCCGTATCCCGCTCGGCGAAGAGGTTCAGCGTCGAGCCGGCCTGCTCGTACACGGCCCAAAACACCGTCGACGCGACGAACAGCACCCCGATCGTGATCAGCCGGTTCCGTTCCGCCGGCGTCCAGTCGCCCGAGCTGAACAGCCGGCCGAAGAAGACCGCGGTCACCACCAGCAGCGCGATCCCGAACCCGCTGCCGATCCCCTCCGGCGTGACCCGCAGCGCGCCGGTGGCCCCGAGCGCCGCGATCAACCCGATCCCCGCGACCAGCGCCGCACTCCACCGCCGCAGCGTGCGCCGGTTCCGCTCCCGCTGCACGGCATCGCCGGCGCCCCCCGGGTGCAGGCCGGCGGCACCCAGGTGCTTCCACCCCGCGAGATACTGGACGAGACCAAAGAACATCCCGATCGCGGCCATCGCGAAGCCCCAGTGCCACGCGCTCTCCGGCGCGATGCCGGCGGAGCCGAGGATGCCGCCGAACTGCTCGCTCTGCGCCAGCCAGCCGCAGACCAGCGGCGCCAGGAACGCCCCGAGGTTGATCCCCATGTAGAAGATCGAGAACCCGGCGTCGCGCCGGGTGTCCTCGGCCCCGTAGAGCTGCCCCACCATGACGCTGATGTTCGGCTTCAGCAGCCCGGTTCCGCTGACGATCAGCGCGAGGCCGAGATAGAACGTCGCGAGCGCGGGAATCGCGAGGCAGATGTGCCCGAACATGATCAGCACGCCGCCGTAGAGCGTCGCGCGCCGCTGGCCGAAGAAGCGGTCGGCCAGCCAGCCGCCCGGCAGCGCGGTGAAGTACACCAGCGCGGTATAGGTGCCGTAGATGACGCCGGCCTTGGCGATCTCGAACCCGAGCCCGCCCGCCCCCAGCGGCGCGGTCATGAAAAGAATGAGGAGCGCCCGCATACCGTAGTAGCTGAAGCGCTCCCAGAGCTCGGTGAAGAAGAGCGTCGAAAGGCCGCGGGGGTGCCCGAAGAATCTCGTGTCGGGCACGCCCGCGGCCCCGGTGGCGTGCGGGTCGACGGAGATCGTGGCCATCAGCCCTTGTCCTTGCCCATTTTCTTCTTGAGATAGGCGAGCTGCTGCTCGACGGCGTCGTGCATGAGACGGCGGTCGGCCTCCGCCTGGCGCAGCTCGTCCTCGAAGGTCGGCCGGCGCGCCGGCGGCGGGTCCGCCCCGGAGGCCGCAGCCCCGAGGCCTGCTGCGAGGTCGTCCCGGCCGAGGCCGCGGAAGTATGCCGCCAGCTCCGCCAGCTCCCGCTCGGCAAGCGTCAACTCGTCGCGCTGCACGGCCAGCTTGCGCTCCAGCAGCGTGATCCGCTCGCGATGGCGCACGGCGAACCGCCCCGCCACCGCGACCGTCTCCGCGTCGGCCACCGCGGCCGCGAGCCGCCCCCGTCGCTCCGCATCCTCGAGGCGCTGCCGTTCCGCGGCCAGTGCTCGCCCGGTCACGTCCATCCCCTCCCGCAGCTGGGCCAGCGTGAGCCGGACCTCGATGTGCGCCGCACGCACCGCGTCGGCCCCGGCCCGGCCGGAGGCCCGGGTCTGGTCCGCGAACAGCCGATCAAGCCGTTCCCGCAGCCCGTCGAACACGTGCAGCGCTCCTGGCACGGGAGGCGCCGGCCCGAGCGGCCGGCGGTCGGTGGGTCGCCGAAATGTGTTTTATCTTTGGGCATGCGCGCAACCTTGCACGGCGCCCTCCTGGCGCTCTCGCTCGCGGCCTGCGCCGGCGGCGATCGCGCGGCCGGCGCCCCCTGCGGGATCGCGGCCATCGCCGGACCGACGGCCCTTCTGACCCAGTTCAGCGTGCCCCGCCAGACCCTCAGCGCACCACCCAGACAGTTGCCTGAGCAGCTCCCCGTGCGCCTCGTCGCCGGCCCAGCGTACCGGGGCATCGTGGGCCGGTCCGATTCCCTCTGGATCGTGGGTGTCGAGGGCCCGCTGCCCGAGGGCACCCGGCCCGGCTTCGGCGTGCTCGTGCTGGACACCCTCGGCGCCGCGCGCGGGGTAATGCTGTTCGAGGGCTCTCCGGTCGAGGGCGCGCCGCCCATCGGCAGCGTGTCCGTCGGCAGCGCCACCGTGCCCCTGATCGGCATCCAGCTCGACCCGGCCAGGATCGAGGACCCGCGCTGCCCGTTCTTCCCCGATTCCGTGATCCGGTGAGCGCGCCGCGCGTCGCCCTGAGCGCGGTGGTGCGCCGCTGGGAGGACGCCGACCGCGCGACGGTCAACGCGGCCTACGTGCACTCGGTGGCGAATGCCGGCGGCATCCCCTTGATCCTGTCGCAGATCATGGGCCCCGGCCTCGCTGCCCGCGCGCTCGACGGCTGTGACGCCCTCCTGTTGAGTGGCGGAGAGGACGTGGATCCCGCGCACTACGGCGCGCCGCCCTCACCCGCCCTCCGCAGTCCGGACCCCGCGCGCGATGCCTTCGAGCTGGCGTTGTTCCGGACCGCCCGGGAGCGCGGACTGCCGGTGCTCGGCATCTGTCGCGGGATTCAACTCATCAACGTCGCCCTGGGCGGCACGCTCTGGCAGGATCTGCCGAGCGAGCGGCCCGGCCCGGTGTACCACGACTCGCCGGTCGCGCGGACTGCGCGAACCCACGAGGTGCGGCTTGCGCCCGGCAGCCGTGCCGCGCGCGCGCTCGGCGCCCAGACGCTCATCCCCAACTCTTTCCACCATCAGGGCATCCGCGATCTTGCGCCCGGCCTGGTGGCCACCGGCTGGGCGGCGGACGGGCTGATCGAGGTGGCGGAGAGTGCGGACGGCGACGCCTGGCTGCTCGCGGTGCAATGGCATCCGGAGGAGATGCACGCGGAGCCGGGATCGCCGGAGCAGGGGCTGTTCCGGGCGCTGGTGCAGGAGGCGAAGCGCTACTCGCTATCCGCCAGCCGTTCGGCTCGCGAGCGACGCTCCACCACGTCGCCCGAGCGGTCGAGCGCCGGCAAGTAGCGAACGGCGATCGGGGAAGAGCGTCTGGTCAGTGCCTGGGAAAGAAGACTCGATCGCTCATGCCGTTGAGCGCGCCCCGCACCGAGGGAAAGCGCTCGGCTGCCACGCGGAACACTCCGTCGAGTCCGTATTCGTCGGCCAGGCGATGGTCGGAGGCGAGGCCGAACCCCCGACTCCCGAGCTGATCGTAGTACTCCACGTCCGGCCCGCCTTTACGGAGGCGACGAGCGGCGATATAGTCGGGAAAGAGACCGGCGAGCCAGAGCGCGTAATTGCCGAGGTGCACCATCACCTTGAAGCGCCTGGGGCCGTCGCTCGCTTCGAGATCCATCAGGATGTCCACGAGGTAGCGGTGGCGCTGGTCGTCGTTCCAATCCACCCGCCACGCGCGGTCCCGCCGACCGAAGTCCAGCAGCATCGCGGCCAGGTAGTCCGCGAGGTCCCGGTCGTCGATCCCTGCCCGCCGGAGCGCATGCCGTACGAGCACATAGAGAAACAGCGGCTCGGAGGGGACCAGGATCGTGCGAACCGCGAGCAGCCGCTCGGGCAGCTCGGGCGCGTCGAGCAGCGCGTCCGGCCCTTCCAGCTCCAGCCGTCGCTCCAGCCGGGCGCGCCGGTGCACCGATCCGCGAGACAGCAGCAGCACCATGAGCTGCAGGTCCGTCGCGGTCAGGCGACTACGCGTGTCCGCACGAATCATGACCGGTCCTCCTGCTTCCCCCGTTCGCGAAACCGCGTCCCCTGACGCGTCGCTCCGGCGCCTCGCCGAGCTCGGCCGCGCCCTGGCGGGCGTCCTGCGCCGGGAGGCCGTCCTCGACCTGTTGCTGCAGCATGCCCACGATGCCTGGCGTCCGCTCGCCTGTGCTGTGGCGCATCTTACCGCGGAGGGCCGCCCGGAGATCGTCCGATGCAATCCGCGAGACGGCGTGATATCCCGAGACCTGCTTGCCCTCGCCCGCCGGCAGGGACCGCTCCTCCTGGCGAGCGGCGGACACCCGGAGCTCCCCGTCCCTCAGAGCGTCGGCAACTGGCTCCTGGTTCCCCTGGCCCTTGCCGACCGGACCACCGGCGCCCTCGTCGTCGAGGGGCCGCCCGACTGCTTCGGCCCGGAGGATCTCGCCCTGGCGGAAGCGTTCGCCGCCCTGGCGGCGGCGGCGCTGGAAAGCGCCGGTCTCATCGAAGCTTATGACGCCGGACGCCGGTCCTGGCGGGACGCTGTGGACGCCGTGGCGTCGGCGCTGTGCATCATCGACGAGGACGAGAGCATACGTCGTGCCAACCAGGCGTTCTCGGACCTGGTCGGGACCGAGCCGGCCGCCGTGGTGGGACGGCGGTGGCGGGACCTGGTGCCGGCGGACTGGGTTCCGGGCGTCGAGCAGCTCCTGGTGTCCGGCGGGGCCGCCCCCGACGCGGAGCTGCGCAAGGGCGATCACGCGTACGCGGTCTCGGCCGTGCCGTTCGCGAGCGGCGGCCGCGGAAGCGTCGTCTTGCTCTTCGAGGACCGCACCGAGCGGCGGCAGCTCCAGGACCAGCTCATTCAGTCTGAAAAGATGTCTGCCGTCGGTCAACTGATCGCCGGGATCGCGCATGACCTCAATAACCCCCTCGCGTCGGTCGTGGGTTTCGCCGACTTCCTGGCCGAGCGGCCGGACGTCCCTGCCGCTCTCCGAGAGCCGATCGGCGTGATCCGAGAGGAGGCGGAACGCGCCTCCAACATCGTGCGCAGCCTGCTGAGCTTCGCCCGCAAACAGGACCGCCGCCGCCAGCCCACCGCCCTGCGCCCGCTGCTCGAGGCGACGCTCCTCCTCCTCCGTAACGAGCTGATGGCCGGCCGGGTGGAGGCCGTGCTCGAGCTGGAGCCCGACCTCCCTGTCCCCGCCGCCGACGCCAATCAGCTGCAGCAGGTCTTCCTCAACCTCATACACAATGCCGCCCAGGCGATCGCCGCAGCCGGCCGCCCGGGCCGGGTGGTGGTGCGGGCCCGCCGGTGGCTCGACGGCGTGGCGGTGGACGTGAGTGACGACGGCCCCGGGATGTCGGAGGAGCTCGCGGCGCGTGCCTTCGATCCGTTCTTCACCACCAAGGTGGAGGGCCGGGGCACCGGCCTGGGTCTGTCGATCGCGCAGGGGATCGTCAAGGAGCATGGCGGGCGCATCACACTCACGACCCGGGAGGGGCACGGCGCGACGTTCACCGTGCAGCTCCCCGCCACGACGCCGGACGTCTCCGCCGGCGCCGACGCCTTCCCACCCCCGTCGTGCGAGCGCCTGCGGGTCCTCGTCGTCGACGACGAGCCGCACATTCTCCACTACCTGCGCGCCACCCTCGAGGCCTGGGGACACGAGGTCATCGCGGCCGCGGACGGCGACGAGGCCCTCGATCGCGCCGTGGCCGAGCCGTTCGACGTCGTGATCACGGATCTTCGCATGCCGCGGCTGGGCGGACGGGAGTTCTACGAGACGCTCCGCAGCCGGGCACCCGCGTGCGCCGCACGGCTCGTATTCAGCACCGGCGACACCGTGCGCGGAGACACGCTCGCCTTTCTCGAGTCGCTCCGGCGACCCTACCTGCGCAAGCCGTTCGGTCTCGCCGAGCTGCGGGACTTGCTGGCGACCGTGCATCCCGGCACCTAGCTCTGGCCCGCCATGATCTACGTCTGCATTCCGAGTTACAACGAAGCGCCCACCGTCGGGCTGCTGCTCTGGAAGATTCGGCAGACCTTCACCGCGTTCCCCCGCGAGTACCAGCTGCTGGTCGTGGACGACGCGTCCGACGACGCTACCGCCGAGGTGCTCGAGCCGTACGCGCGGGTGCTGCCGCTGACCGTCGTGCGGCACGCCGGCCGGCAAGGCTACGCGGCGGCGGTTCAGGCCCTGCTCCGGCTCTCCCTCGAGCGCAGCGATCGTCCCAAGCGTGACGCGGCCATCCTCATGCAGGGGGACTTCAGCCACGCGCCCACAACGCTCCCCGACCTCGTTCGCCGGCTGGAAAGCGGCGCGGACGTGGTCGTCGCCCAGTCGACGATCGAGGGCGAACCCTCGGGCGCACGCCGGGCAGCCCGGCGCCTCGCCCCGTGGCTGCTGCGCGGCGCGGTGCGGGTGCCCGGGGTATCGGATCTGGTGTCGGGCTTCCTTGCGTTCCGGCTCGTGACCTTGCGCAACGCCTTCCGGGCGCACGATGACCGGCTGGTGACGCTGGAGGGATGGGCGGCGAACGCGGAGCTGATCGCGAAGACGGCCCGGGTGGCGCGGCGGGTGGAAACCGTGGCGACGGTGGAACGTCATGACCTGCGGCAGCGCCCCAGCCGCCTGGTTCCGCGGGAGGCCTTGCTCGCGGTGTGGCATGCAAGGCGGCGGCTCCGGCCCCAACCGTTACCGCCGCCATCCTCCACCGCCCCGCCCCGCGAAGAGCGCGCGGCCGAGGTGGCGAGCTGAAGGAGCTATGCTCCGGCGGGCTTGCCGGTGATCATCTCCCGCAGCCGCTCCGCCGTTCCCGGGCTCAGGATCTTGAGCACGACATAGAACAGCCAGCCCAGGAATGCGAACCAGAGGACGCTCATCAGCACCCCGACGAGCGCACCGAACAGCCCGAAGATCAGCTTGATCGCCACGATCGCGACGACGGCGAACAGGGCGAAGCCGACCAGGTTCCGCAGCATGGTATCTTCCTCCTCACCCAGGGTCGAGCGCCCTACGCCCCGACGTTTCAAAAAGTTTCATCGAGCGAGTAAGTGCCCGAAATCTACGACGTTATCGTCGTCGGTGGAGGCGTTGTCGGCGCCGCCTGCGCCCGCGAGCTCGCCCTCACCGGCCGCCACGTCGGTATGCTCGAGCCGGGCGGCGCGCGAGGCCAGGCCTGGCGCGCGTCCGCCGGGATGCTGGCGCCGCAGATCGAGGGCCACCCGAGCGACGCGCTGTTCGACCTCGGCCTGGCGGGCCGGGAGCTGTATCCGCAGCTCGCCGCCGACCTGAAAGAGGCCACCGGCATCGACATCGGCCTCTGGCAGGAGGGCATTGCCGCCCTTGCGCTCGACGAATCGGACGCGGCACGACTCCGGTCGACGGTCGCCTGGCAGCGCCAGCAGGGCCACCTGTGCGACTGGCTCGATACCGGTGAGGTGCGCGAGCGGTTTCCCTGGCTCGGGCCCTGCCTCGGCGCACTCTGGGCCCCCCGCGAGGGAGCGGTGGATCCGGTGCCACTGGTCCAGGCGCTTCGCGCCGATGCTGCTACGCACCGGGCGGTCCTGGTGGAAGACGAGGGCGTGCGGATCGATCGGCGGGGCGACCGGCTGGTCGGCGTCACCGGCCGGCGCGATCGTTACATGGCGGACCAGGTCGTCGTGGCGGCGGGCGCCTGGAGCGGCTTGTTGGAGGGGCTTCCCCGTCCGCTGTCGGTCGAGCCGGTGCGCGGCCAGATGGCCGCCCTCCCCTGGCCGGCGGGGATCGAGCCCGCCATCGTCTACCACCGCCAGTGCTATCTCGTGGCGCGGGGGCGAGAGGCGATCGTCGGGTCGACCATGGAGTACGTCGGATTCGACGCGGCGGTGACCTCCGCGGGGCTCGCGCGGATCCTCTCCGCGGCCGCGGTCTTCTACCCGCCGCTCAAGGATCTCACCGTGATGCGCTCGTGGGCGGGGCTCCGGCCGACCACGCCGGACGGGCTCCCGATCCTGGGCGGCGAGCCGCGCCTCGAGGGACTCTGGTACGCCACCGGCTCCGGGCGGCACGGCATCCTCCTCGCCCCGATCACGGCGATGCTGCTGCGGCTCATGATGAACGGCCAGACGCCGACGGAAGACCTCAGCGCCCTCCGGCCGGAGCGGTTCTGGAACTGGTAGCCGACGCAATCTGATCGCCCCCCGCCCACCTCGACCAGCTCATCGTCCGCGTCGCTCGCCCAGCCGACACCGCCACCACGCTTCCGCTCCCCGGATGCATCGCCGCAGCAGATGCATCCGATGGGGTGCGTCGAGCGTACCAGGGTCACAGGCAGCACACCGGACCATGAGCAAGGAGCGATCGCGCCATGACCCTCACATCGCTGCTGAGGCGCGGGAGAGTCGCCGCCGCCGGCCTGGGTCTGACCGTCGCCGCGGCGGCCGTCGCCACCCGCGTCGCCATCGGCTCGGACCACGGGGGCCATGCAGAACGAGGTGGCCGATGTCGGGCCGGTGGTGAGCGGCCCGGTCAACCAGACCCTGGGCAGCGCGTCGGCATCGTCGTGGAGCTGCCCAGCTCGCAGCTGGAGAGCGGCGCGCCCGCGCGCTCGCCGTTGCCGCGCTGGTGCTGGCCGCGGCGCCCAGGCCAAGGGCTTCATCACCACGGTGGGCGGCCGCGCTCAGGCGTATGCCGACGTGCTCGGCAGCGTGCTGCTGCCCGACATGCTCATCGTGCAGACCGACAAGGACCCGGCCACCGCGGCGTGGCTCAATTGGGTCGGCCTGTCACCTCTCGCGGACGGCTGGGGCGGCCGCAAGCTCCAGGACGACGTGGTCGATCTCGCGCTCCTCGCGGTGTTCGGCGATCCGTTCGGTGCTGATCCGGCGGGCGCCATGGGCAAGGAGGCGCTGACCAGCGACAACGTCGGGTTCGACTCGCCGGGGATCACCAGCACGTTCCCCTATCTCGCGCCACCGAACTGATCATGGCGCGACGGTTGCGAGTGCTGCTGCCGATCCTCGCGGCGCTCGGGCTCGGGGGCACGGCACTCGGCGGGTCGCTCACCGCCGGCGGGTCGGGCTCAGGAGCACGGGCGCCGCTTGCCGATTCCGAGATCCGCGACCTCGACATCACGGAGGAGGGACGCCGGATCCTGCTCGCGGCGCGGGACCGGGCCCTGCGGCTGCACGGCCCTCCCGGCGGAACAGGGACGTCGCGCCCTCCGGCCAGACCGGCCCCTTCCATGGGGCCTGGAGCCTGCACCTGCTCGATCGAGGGCGCCGGCTGCCCGAGGTGCTCGCCCGCGCGGAGGCGGAGCTCCGGGAGCGGCACGACATCTACGGCTGGGACGTGTACGCCTGGGCCCTGCACGAGGCCGGGCGACACGACGAGGCCGAACGGGCGATGATGCGCGCGCTGGCCCCGGGCACCCGCGATCCCCAGCTCGCGGCGCACGCCCGGGCGATCGCCGCCGCCCGCAGGGCGCCGTGAGCGACCTCCTGGCGTTCGGCGAGACGGGCTTCCGCCATGTCCTCGATCCGGGGTCCATCGACTACCTGTTGTTCCTGGTCGGCGTGGCCGCCGCGTACCGGCTGCCCGACTGGCGCGAGGGGCTCCGGGTCCTCACGGCGTTCACGATCGGCCGTGAACCTCGCTTGGCCGCGCGATCCCGCTGCGGTGG
>DASUAH010000025.1:0-8979 GCA_035763885.1 Gemmatimonadales bacterium | reverse complement strand
GCTGGCGGACCTCATCAGGTTGGACGTGGTGGACGGCGTGCGCATCGACCACGTGGACGGCCTCTATGACCCCTTCGGCTACCTGGCCGCGCTGCGCGCGCTCGGCCCGCGGCAGGTCTGGGTGGAGAAGATCCTGGCCCCCGGCGAGCTGCTACCGGAGGGCTGGCCGGTGGAGGGCAGCACCGGATACGACTTCATGCACGAGGTCACGGCGCTGCTCACGTATCCCGGAAGCCGCCGCGCGCTGGACCGGCTGTGGCGCCGCGCCGCCCCGGATGCCCCCGGCTGGCGCGAAGAAGCGTACCGCAGCAAGCAGGTCGTGATGCAGACCGTGCTCAGCGGCGATCTCACGGGCCTGGCGCATGAGCTCGACCGCATCGCCGAGCGAGACTACCACACCCGGGACGTCACCTTCGAAGCCCTGCGCGAGGCCCTGGCCGACGTCATCGCCGGCCTGCAGCGCTACCGCACCTACCTCGCCCACGACGGCGAGGGCGGCGCAGCCCTGCTGCGGGAGACGCTCGAGGCGGCGCGGCGGCGCCGCGCCGCCGGCGACCCCACCCCCTACGACATCATCGAGCGCGTCCTGCTGGGAGCGGTGCGCGAAGACCTCCGCGCGGACGCGGCCCACTGGGCCCACCGCTTCGAGCAGTACTGCGCGCCGGTGGCGGCCAAAGGGGTCGAGGATACGGCCTGCTACCGCTACCTGCGCCTGGCCGCCGTGAACGAGGTGGGCGGCGACCCGGCTACGATCGGGATGGGACTCCAGGCGTTCCATGAGCGCGGCCGCGCCCGCGGGGCACGCCACCCGCGCACCCTGCTGGCCACCTCGACCCACGACGCCAAGCGCGGCGAGGACACGCGGATGCGCATGATCGCCCTCGCCGAGCTGGCCGACGACTGGCGGCGCCTGCTGGCGCAGCTGCGGCCCGTGCTGCGCCGCCACCGCCGGCGCCGGGGGCCCAGCCGGGCGGACGAGTACCTCTTCCTGCAGACGCTCGCGGCGCTGTGGGAGGACGGCGATCGCTCAGGGCTGGCCGACCGCCTCGCAGCGTACATGCTCAAGGCCGCCCGGGAAGCGAAGCTTCACACCAGCTGGCTGCACGCCGATCCATCCTATGAAGAGATGCTCGAGCGGTTCGTCCGCGGGGTGATCGCCGACGCCCGGACGGCGTCGATCCTGCACCCCTTCGCCGCCCTGCTCGCCCGGTACGGCTTCCTCAACAGCATCACGCAGACCGTCCTGCGCCTCACCGCCCCCGGGATCCCCGACGTCTACCAGGGCAGCGAGCTGCTCACCCTCACGCTGGTCGATC
Source organism: Gemmatimonadales bacterium (assembly GCA_035763885.1). Classification (GTDB taxonomy): domain Bacteria; phylum Gemmatimonadota; class Gemmatimonadetes; order Gemmatimonadales; family GWC2-71-9; genus DASQPE01. The sequence goes on along the minus strand of DASUAH010000025.1, from coordinate 7,663 downwards.
CGGACAACCGCGTCGCCGTGGACTTCGAGCGCCGGGAGCAGCTGCTCGAGTCGCTCGAGCCCCTCCTCGCCGAGCCCACGGTGGAGGGAGTCCGGGCGATGGCGGAGGCGCGTGATGAACGCCTCAAGCTCTACGTCACCGCAGCCCTGCTTCGCCTGCGCGCGGCCCACCCGCACCTCGCCGCGGGCACCTACCTTCCCCTGGCGGCCGAGGGGACGGCCGCCGATCACGCCGTGGCCTATGCCCGCGTCGATGGTCCGAGCGCGCTCCTGGTCATCGCCACGCGCTTTCCGGCGGTGCTGGAGCGCATGGAGGGATGGGGAGATACGTCGGTGCCGCTGCCTGAAGCGTGGGCGGACCACACCTGGCGGGAGACGCTTACAGGCGCTGAGGTCGCGCCGGGGGACGCCATCCGGCCTGCGGCGCTGGCGCTGCCCTGGGCGGTCCTGCTCAGCCCGTGACGGCGCGGAGCACCATCACGCTCCGCGCGGCCACCTCGAGCACCGATCGGGGATCGTGGCGGCGGGGGCCGGAGAGGTCCTCGGGCGAGGTGGAGAAGGCGCTCTCCCAGCAGCCCCCCTCGGGCGGGGCGGGCAGCACGAAGCGCCGCGCACGCGCGCGGGTGTTGAACAGCACGAGGAAGGAGTCATCCTCGATGCGGCGCCCTTCACGATCGAGGTCGGGGATGCGCGACCCGTCCAGCAGCACGGCCAGGGCGCGCAGGCGGGGATTCTGCCAGTCCTTCTCCTGCATCTCGCGGCCTTCCGGACGCAGCCATACCGTGTCGCGCCGGCCCTCGTCGTCCGGGATCCCCGTGAGGAAGGTCCGGCGCCGGAAGACCGGGTGGGCGCGGCGGAAGGCCACGGCGCTGCGCACGAAGTCCAGCAGGTGCTGCGCGCGGGGCTCGAGCTCCCAGGGGTACCAGCTGACGGGGTTGTCCTGGCAGTAGGCGTTGTTGTTGCCTTGCTGGCTGCGCGAGAGCTCGTCCCCGCCCTGCAGCATCGGCACGCCCTGGGAGAGCAGCAGCGTGAGCAGGAGGCTGCGCTGCAGGGTGTCGCGGCAGGCCTCCACCTTCGGATCGTCGGAGGGTCCCTCCGCCCCGCAGTTCACGCTGTGATTGTCGTCGGCGCCGTCGCGATTGTCCTCCTGGTTGGCCTCGTTGTGCTTGCGCTGGTAGCTGACGAGGTCCCGCAGGGTGAATCCGTCGTGAGCGGTGACGAAGTTGATCGAGGCCCAGGGCCGCCGCCCGCTGCGGGCGTAGAGGTCCGAGCTGCCGGCGGCGCGCGTCGCGAACTCGGAGAGCGTCCCCTCATCCCCCCGCCAGAACCGGCGGACGGTGTCGCGGTACTTCCCGTTCCACTCCGTCCACTGGGCGGGGAAGTTCCCGACCTGGTAGCCGCCCTCGCCGACGTCCCAGGGCTCGGCGATCAGCTTCATGCGCGAGAGGACCGGATCTTGCTGGATGACCTTGAAGAACGCGGACAGCATGTTCACGTCGTAGAACTCCCGGGCCAGCGCCGCGGCGAGGTCGAAGCGGAAGCCGTCGACGTGCAGCTCCTGCACCCAGTACCGCAGGCTGTCCGTGATCAGCTGCAGGACGAAGGGGTTGGCCGGATCGAGCGTGTTCCCCGTGCCGGTGTAGTCCATGTAGTACCGTGGATCCTCGGCGAGCTTGTAGTACGAGGCGTTGTCGATGCCGCGGAAGGAGAGCGTGGGGCCGAGGTGGCTGCCCTCCCCGGTGTGGTTGTAGACGACGTCGATGATGACCTCGAGCCCGCGCGCGTGCAGCGCGCGCGTCATCTCTTTGAATTCGTGCACGGCCCTGGTCGCCTGGGTGGCGTATCCTGGATCCGGCGCAAAGTAGGCCAGCGGATTGTATCCCCAGTAGTTGGTCAGACCCTTCTCCACAAGAGACCGGTCGCGCACGAACGCCTGGACCGGCAGCAGCTCGACCGTCGTTACCCCCAGGCGCACCAGGTGATCCAGGACCGGTTCGGAGGCCAGGCCGAGGTACGTCCCACGCACCCGCTCCTCCACCTCCGGATGCTGCCGGGTGAGCCCGCGCACGTGCGTCTCGTAGATGACGGTCTCCTCCCAGGGGATGGAGGGGCGCGCGTCGCCACGCCAGTCGAAGTCGTCATCCAGCACAGCCCCCAGGGGGGCATGGGAAACGCTGTCGTCCTCGCTGAACGACAGGTCCTCCTGCGGGTCGCCGATCCGGTAGCCGAAGAGGTCGTCGTGCCACTGCGGTGCGCGTCCGAGAGCCCGCGCGTAGGGGTCGAGCAGCACCTTGTGCGGGTTGAAGCGGTGTCCCCGCCCCGGATCGTACGGACCGTGCACCCGGTACCCGTAGAGCTGCCCGGGCCACGCGTCCGGCACGCGGCCGTGCCACACCGGACCCGTGCGCTCGGGGAGCGCAACGGTGCGGGAGGGTCCGGCGTCGTCGGGGGAGTCGAACAGCACGAGCTCCACGCGCTCGGCGTGCTCGCTGTAGAGCGCGAAGTTCACGCCCTCGCCGTCCCGGCTCGCCCCCAGGGGCGCAGGCCGCCCCGGATGGATGCTCATGGGCCGAGGAGCAGGGCGGCGCAGGCAGGAAGTCGCCGGAGCCCTTCCTCACTTTCGATCCGCGGCGTGCCCTGCGCGCCGTACCGCACATCCTCGCTGGACCAGAGCACCTGCCAGCGCCGCCCGGGAGGCGGCGCGAGCAGCGGCTCAGCCGCCTCGCCCAGGTCCGTCGCCGGCCCGAGGTTGACGGCGATCAGCCGGTCGGCGCCGTCCGGAGCGAAGAGGCGCAGCAGGAACGAGCGGTCGCCCAGCACGGCGCCGTCCAGACCGTAGGCCCCCTGCGCGGCCAGCACCGGGTCGGACCGGCGAAGCCGGAGCAGATCCTGATGCAGGCGGTAGGCGGGACGGCTGGGATCGAGCTCCCCGGGATCGAGCACGGCCCGGCGGAAGGTCTCCTCGCGCCCGGGGTCGGGGAGCCGGTCCCGGATCGCGGCGGCGCTGGGGAACCGGCAGAGAAAGTCCATCCTGCCCTCGCGGACCTTCGCCATCAGCTCCGGTGTGTGGTCGGCGAAGTACGGGAAGGGCGAGTGGACGGCATACTCCTGGCCCTGGAACAGGAGCGGCGTCCATGGCCCCAGCAGCAGCAGCGCCGTCATCGCCCGGAGGGCGGCGGGATCGCTCTGCTGGTGGAGGCGCAGCCCAAAGCCCAGGTTGGAGACCTGGTCGTGGTTCTCCAGATAAGCGACGAACACCGCGGGCGGCAGCCCACGGACGGGAGGCCGGCCGCCCGCGGCCCGCTGTTCCTCCCGCTGCCTTGGATAGAGGTACCCGTACTTGGCGGACGAGACGAACTCCTGCGGCGTTCCGCGGTAGCCGGCGTAGTACGCCTCGCGCCGGCCGGTGAGCGCGACGAAGGCGCTGTGGTGCCAGTCGTCGTTCCATACGGCATCCAGCCCGTAGCCGCCTCCTTCGGCCGGGCGCACCAGCACCGCATCCTGCGTCTCACTCTCGGCGATGACGAGGATCCGGCGGTCCGCGGCCGCAGCCCTCGCCGCGCGCCCGATCTCTTCCAGGATGGAGCGCGGTGAGCTGTCCGTGATCGCGTGCGTCGCATCCAGGCGCAGCCCGTCCAGATGGAACTCGGCGATCCAGTAAGCGGCGTTGGCCAGGACCAGCTCACGGACGGCGGAGGAGCCTTCCCCATCGCAGTTGATCGCGTCCCCCCAGTCGCTGCGGCGCCGGCTGAAGATGTGGGGGTAGAAGACCGGCACATAGCAGCCGTCGGGACCGAGGTGATTGTAGACAACGTCGAGGATGACCCCGAGACCGAGCCGGTGGGCCCGGTCCACGAAGGCGCGGAAGTCGTCCGGCCGCCCGTAGCGATGGAAGGGCGCGAACAGCGCGGCCCCGTCGTATCCCCACCCGAAGCGGCCGGGAAACTCGGCGACCGGCATCACCTCGACCGTGGTGACGCCCAGGTCGGCCAACGGCCTCAGGCGAGCCGCGGCCGCCGCCCAGGTGCCTTCCGGCGTGAAGGTGCCGACGTGCAGCTCGTAGAGAACCTGACCCGGCAGCACGATCCCCCGCCAGCGGTCGTCCGTCCAGCGGAAGCTCGCCGCATCCACCACCTCGGATGGTCCGTGCGGCCCGTCCGGCTGGAAGCGCGAGGCGGGATCGGGGTAGATCTCTCGACCGTCCACCCGGAACCGATACCGCATCCACTCGGCGCCGTCGGGCAGCTCCACCGACCAGTGACCGGAGGGCTCGCGCTCGAGGGCGGCCGCGCGCAGCGCGGCGTGCGCCGACTCGAAGAGCACTTCGACAGACCGGCGCTGCGGGGCGTAGACACGGAAATGGACCGCGCCGTGCGGGAGGACCTCGGCCCCCACGGGCAGCCGGCGGGTCACGGCGGGCTCGATCATCCTTCTCATTGTTCCCCCCCGCCGCCGCGGCGTCACACCCCGGGGAAAAACCGGCGTGCTGGTACTCCTCGAAACGAAGGGAGCGGTCGCCCGTGGACATCAAGGAGCTCGCCCTCACCGCGGGGCGGTCGCTCGTGATCTATGCCTTCCTGCTGGTGGTCGTGCGCGGGCTCGGGAAGCGCACGGTGGGGAACTTCTCCGCGTTCGACCTGATCGTGGCCCTCATCCTCGGCGAGATCGTGGACGAGCCGATCTTCGGGGATGTGCCGATGGCGCAGGCCCTGCTCGCCATCGCGGTCGTGGCCGCGCTGCACTTCGGGAACGAGTTCCTCAGCTCCCGCAGCGCGGCGTTCGACCGCCTGACGGGCGGCGCGAGCACGGTGCTCGTGCGCAACGGGACGCTCGACCGCCGCGCGCTGGCCCTGGAGCGGATCAACGAGGAAGAGCTGATGAGCCTGCTGCGGATGCAGTCGATCGACGACCTGGCCGACGTCCGGGAAGCCCGGCTGGAGCCCAGCGGGCAGGTGTCCGTGCTGAAGACCGACGACGCGAAGGAGTTGAGGAAGGGCGACCTCAAGCGCATCATCCGGACGGGCGCCTGATGGAGCTCCGAGAGCTGGCGGGCACCGCCATCCGCATCACCGTCACCTACGTGTACCTGCTTGCGCTGCTCCGGCTGGCCGGCAAGCGGGTCGTGGCGGAGGGGACCTCGTTCGATCTCATCGTGGCTTTCATCGTCGGCGACATGCCCGACGACGTCATCTGGGGAGAGGTTCCGCTGGCGCAAGGGGTGGTCGCGATGGGCACGCTGGCGCTCCTCCACCTCCTCGTCGTCATCACCGCCCACCGCAGCCGGCGTTTCGCCCGTCTCATCTCCTCCCCGCCGGCCGCCGTGGTAGCTCAGGGTCTGCCCGTCCGGCGCGCCCTCAACCGGGAGCGCATCAGCGACGCCAATCTGATGTCGATGCTGCGCGAGCTGCAGATCGAGCAGCCTGAGGAAGTCGAGCTCGCCCTCATCGAGCCGGAAGGCAGGCTGAGCGTCAGGCGCCGCCGTGACGCCCGGACCGCGCAACGGCGCGACCTCCCGGTCCCGTCCGAACGCTCGCCGTGAGGAGCCTCGTCGCGGTCGCGGCGGTGATGGCGGCGGCCCTCGCGATCACAGCCGCGCTGGTACTCGGCGCCGGGATCGGCGAGCCGCTCGTCCCGGCCCCCAAGGCGGTGGTGCAGGGCTTCGTGAAGTCCCTCGCCGCGGGCCGGTTCGAGATCGCCCGCAAGCACCTCGACGGCTCGCTGAAGGAGACGACGACGGCACAGGTGCTGCGCCGCCTGGAGGACGCCCTCCGGGCCGAGTACGGAGAGTATGGGCTCAGGCCCGGCGGCGAGGAGACGATCGAAGGCGATCAGGCGGACTACGCCGCCGTCATCCACACCGGGCGCCGGGGTATCGTGGTCTGGCCATTCCGCCTCGAACGCGACCCTGCCACACGTCTCTGGTCGATCACGGACCTGCCATGACAGGGCCCTCCGTGACGCTGGCGTGACATGCGCGCGCAAGAGATGACGGTGTAGCCCATCAGCGATCCCGGAGGTGAACCATGTCGCGTCTGACGCTGTTGTGCATCGTGATCGTGCTGGGAATGGTCAGCGTGCCCGCCCTGGGGCAGTCCCTGGAATTCAAGGCGGAGCTGAGGGGAGCGGAAGAGGTCCCACCCGTTTCCACGGCCGCTTCGGGAGAGGTCAGGTTGAGGGTCAACGGCGCCCGGACCGAGATCGCGTTCGAGCTCGAGATCAAGGGCGCGACGAACATCCTCTCGGCGGCCGGGGCGCACCTGCACTGCGGCGCGCGGGGCGTCAACGGCCCCGTCGTGGCATTCCTCGCGGGCCCCGTGACCGGGGGGTTTGACGGGCAGGTCGAGATCAAGGCCGTCCTGACCGACGCCAACATCACCAACCCGGCCTGCGGATCGACCATCGCCGCCCTGGTCCAGTCGATGCAGGACGGCAGGGTCTACGCCAACGCCCACAGCACCGCCTTCCCCGCAGGAGAGATCCGGGGACAGGTCAGACCCGACTAGAGCCGTCCTCCCCGCGACGAGAAGGGACGGCCCCGGCGGGCCGTCCTTCTCGCATTCTGAAGGCTGCGCGGGAGGGTATGATGGATGCGCATGACGTGCCTCAGATGAACCGAGCCCGCGCTGAATCGTATCCCATCGCCCCGCCCGTCGAGCCGATGCTCGCCAAGCTGGCCGACGCCCTCCCGACGGGGGACGTCCTCTTCGAGCCCAAGTGGGATGGCTTCCGGGCCATCGTCTTCCGCAGTTCCTCGGATGTCTATATCCAGAGCCGGGTCCTGCGGCCGCTGGACCGCTACTTCCCGGAGCTGCACGAAGCATTCCTCGCGCAGCTCCCCAGCGGGTGCGTGATCGACGGCGAGATCGTGATCCGCACCGCTCAGGGGCTGGACTTCGACGCCCTGCAGCTGCGGCTGCACCCGGCGGCTTCCAGGGTGGCGAAGCTGGCGCAGGAGACGCCGGCGTCGTTCGTCGCCTTCGACCTGCTCGCCGTGGACGGCCGCAGCCGCATGGACGCTCCGCAGCGCGAGCGGCGCGCGCTTCTGGAGCAGCTGCTCACGGGCGCCCGGCCGCCGCTCTACCTCACCCCGGTGACCCGGGACCGGCCGACAGCGGCGCGATGGCTCGCCGAGTTCGAGGGAGCCGGCCTCGACGGCGTGGTGGCGAAGCCGCTCGAGGGGACGTACCAACCGGGGAAGCGCGTGATGGTCAAGGTGAAGCAGACGCGGACCGCCGACTGCGTGGTGGCCGGCTTCCGGTGGCACCGGGCCGAGCGCGATGCCGTCGGCTCGCTGCTGCTGGGCCTGCACGATGACCGCGGCGTCCTCCACCACGTCGGCGTGACCGCCTCATTCACGATGGAGAAGCGCCGCCGGCTCGTCGGCGAGCTCGCGCCCCTCCGCAAGAACGCGCTCGAAGGGCATCCCTGGCGCGAGTGGGCGGAGATCGACCCCGCGGAGCTGGCGCGCATGCCGGGCGCGCAGAGCCGCTGGAGCCAGAGCAAGGATCTCTCCTGGGAGCCGCTCCGGGTCGAGCGGGTGTGCGAGGTGAAGTACGACCATCTGCAGGGGGACCGCTTCCGCCACGGCACGACGTTCCTGCGCTGGCGCCCGGACAAACGGCCGCAGGACTGCCGCTACGACCAGCTCGAGGTGACCCCGCCCT
>DASUAH010000024.1:0-11766 GCA_035763885.1 Gemmatimonadales bacterium | reverse complement strand
GTCGTGACCCAGAACCTTCTCCGGTCGGCCTTTTTCTTCGCCGGGCTCTTCACCCTCCTGTCGTGGGAGCTGGCAGCGCCGCACCACTCCCCGACCGTGCCCCGCCTCCGCCGATGGGCGGCGAACCTCGGCCTCGCCGCCATCAACGGCGGCGTCGTCGCCGGCCTTTGCGCCGCGTGCTACGCAATCGCCGTGGCGGGCGCGCTGCCTTGGCGTGCCGGTCCGCTTGAGCTCCTTGGCCCGCCGCTCTGGGTCCGGCTGCCGGTCGAGATCGCCCTGCTCGATCTCGTCGTATACGGCCTGCACCGGGCCTATCACCGCGCACCCTGGCTCTGGCGGTTTCACCAGGTGCACCACTCGGACCTCGACCTGGACGTAACCTCCGCTTCCCGGTTCCACCTGGGTGAGGTGCTGGTCTCGGCCGGCGGCAAGTTCACCGCGGTCATGCTGCTGGGCATCTCGCCGCTCGGGCTGGTGGCGTTCGAGACGGTGATGCTGCTCGCCGCGCAGTTCCAGCACGCGAACGTCCGGGTTCGGCCGGCTGTGGAGCGGCTGCTCTGGTGGACCTTCGTGCCGCCCGCGATGCACCGGGTTCACCATCACCCGGCTCGGGCCGACACGGACTCGAACTTCGGGACGCTGCTCGTCTGCTGGGACCGCCTCTTCGGCACCTTGCGGCGAGCCGAGCGCGACACCGCGGCGTTCGGGCTCCCGGAGATCGACCGGGCCCGCGCGCTGCGCTTCGGCGGGCTGCTGGTCATGCCGTTCCGGCGCGCCGACCCTCCGGGCCCTTCCGCAACGGCGCGCTGAGCGCCGCTTCGGTTCACGCGCACTTCATCCTTCCTTAATCGCTGCTGCAGAAGATTCCGACGCGTATCGGGCGAACTGTGCCTGCCGGTGCGCGGGCGGTGAGGGGTCCGATGAGCAACTTGCTGTTCATTCTGAATGACCCACCCTACGGAACCGAGCGCAGCTACAACGCGCTTCGCCTGGCGGGGTCGCTGGCCAAAGGCGAGGCGGAGCGGGTGCGCGTGTTCCTTCTAGGCGACGCGGCCTCATGCGCGAAAACCGGCCAGAAGGTGCCCAAGGGGTACTACAACATGGAGAGCATGCTCGCCGTCGTAGCGCTGCATCGGGGCGAGATCGGGGTCTGCGGCTCGTGCATGGATGCCCGGGGGATCGGCGAGCACGAGCTTGCCGAATGCTGCCGGCGCGGGAGCCTCGAGCAGCTCACCGAGTGGACCCGATGGGCTGACCGGGTGCTCGTGTTCTGAGGAGGTAGGGTGCCTGAGCGGAGAACGGTACTGGTCCTCGGCGGCGGCGTCGGGGGAGTGACCGTCGCAACTCGGCTGGGGCGGCTCTTCGACGACTGTCGGGTGGTGCTGGTGGATCGGGAGGAGCACCATCTCTTCCAGCCGTCGCTGCTCTGGCTGCTCGTGGGCCGGCGCCGAGCGGAGCAGATCCGGCGGCCGCTCGACTGCCTGCAACGCCGCGGAATCGAGGTCGTTCGCGGGGAGATCGAGGAGATCGACCCCCGCGCCAGATCGGTTCGCGTGTCGGGTCGCGCGTGGACCGGGGACGCCCTCGTGGTCGGCCTGGGTGCGGACCTCGCAGCCGAGCAGATCCCCGGCCTGGTCGACGCTGGGCACGACATCTACACGCTCGAAGGAGCGCGAACCGCGCGAGACGCCCTGCAGGTCTTCCGGAACGGCCGGATCGTGGTGCTCACCGCCGCCCCGGCCTACAAGTGTCCGGCCGCCCCTTATGAGGCCGCCATGCTCATCGAGGCCGACTTACGCCACCGCCGGCTGCCGCGCCCAGCGACAATAGACGTATATGCGGCTGAGCCGGCTCCCATGGGCGTGGCGGGACCCCACGTCTCCGCGGCGGTTCGCGGGATGCTCGAGCAGCGGAGTATCGGCTATCACCCGGAGCATCAGGTGAGCTCGGTGGACCCCTCGGCGCGCCGTATCAGCTTTGCCAACGGCGCCGTCGCGGATTACGACCTCCTGATGTTCGTGCCTCCCCATCGGGCTCCGGCCGTCGTCCGCCAGTCTCCCCTGGCGGGCGAAACCGGCTGGATCCCGGTGAACCGTCACACGCTGGAGACCGGCTTCCCGTCCGTGTTCGCCATCGGAGATGTCACGGTCATTCCGCTGGCGGTGGGCAAGCCGCTGCCAAAGGCAGGCGTGTTCGCGCACGCCCAGGCGGACGTGGTCGCGCGCAACCTGGCCCATGCATGGCTCGGCACCGGCGCGCCGGTCAGGTTCGACGGGCACGGGGCGTGCTTCCTCGAGGCCGGCGACGGCAGGGCAGGCTACGGCAGCGGGAACTTCTACGCCGAGCCCGCCCCCCAAGTGCGGCTGCGCTCCCCCAACCGGTGGTGGCACCTGGGCAAGGTGGCGTTCGAGAAGCGCTGGCTCCGGGGGCTTCGCTGACCAACGCTCCGCCGCAGGCCTGGCTGGGCTCAGGCCGTCTGGAACGGGCACACGATTCCGTAAGTGCCGTTGGCATGCCGCCAGCCCGACCCCATCATGCCCCAGGGCTCGCCGGCATGGTCGTCAGCGTGCGTCATGCCCCCGCCCATCATCCCGCCCGCCGCCCCGCCGTGGATCCAGCTCCCCAAGTAGTCCGCCGGATCCATCTGGATCGCTGTGCCGTCTGAGTTCCTCATCCCTCCACCCAGGTGGAGGGTGTAGTGGGTACCGGGGTCGAGCGGGGTGCCCGGGGTGCAGGTGAGCAGCGTCCGATCCGCCGACCAGGAGCAGGCGATCGGATGGATGGGGCCGGTGACATCACCGCGGTGGAGATCGACGTACTGCTCCATACCCGGCATCATCGCGCCGTCGAACCGGAACGTCAGCGGCCTACCCGGATCGACGCCGGTTGCCTGCCCCTGCGGCGAGATGGTCACCAGCTGGGTGGCCGGCGCGGTGCCGGTCGGGCCCCCAGGACTTAGAGGGCTGCCGTCCGAGCACGCCCCCATGGCCGCCACGAGGGCGAGCATCGAAAGCGGATGTGAGTACTTCACCGGCGTTCCCTCCTGAGAAAAGAGCCAGCGCCCGAGGCGACGCGACGGCTCGGCAGGACGGGCAATACTATGCGGCCCCCCGTGAAGCGGACCCATGAACGCGGGTGAAAAGGTCCTCACAGTAACCCGACCGCTTCCAGCTCATCAGCGCGTCCGGTGCCGCCGGGACATCCGCTTTCGCTACCAGCCCTTGCGTGATATACTTCCCGGCTCTCAAAGCCACGCCGCAGGCAGGCTTACTGCCGGCGGCGGTTTGCGGATACCGATAGCGGATGGCTCATGAACCTCCAAGGCCCGAAGGTCAGAATCTCCCGCCGCCTGGGGATCGCGCTGACCCCCAAGGCAGTTAAGCACCTCGACAAGCGACCCTACCCGCCCGGGCAGCATGGCCCGACCATGCGGCAGGGGAAGCAGTCGAACTACAAGCGCCAGCTGCTGGAGAAGCAGAAGCTTCGGGCGCAGTACAACGTGAGCGAGCGGCAGCTGCGGAACTACTACCGCGAGGCGACCCGGATCCCGGGCAACACCGGGGCGACGCTGCTCCGGCTGCTCGAGACCCGGCTCGATGCGGTCGTGCTCCGCGCCGGATTTGCCCGGACGATCTTCGCGGCCCGCCAGTACGTCCGGCACGGGCACGTGACCGTCAACGGGCGGCGGGTCACCATGCCGGGCCGCCGGGTGCTGCCGGGGGATGTCGTGAGCGTGGCCGAGCGGAGCCGCCAGAACCCGCAGATCGCCCTCGCGGTGCAGGGCGCAGCCCGCCCGCCCGCGTACCTCGAGGTCACGTCGGAGGAGTTCAAGGCGCGGCTGCGCGAGCAGCCCGGGCAGGAGCAGATCCCGGTGCTCTGCGCCGTGCCGCTGGTGGTCGAGTTCTACTCCCGCTGAGGCGGTTCGGCCGCCGGCTCGTCCAGCTCGTCGGGAAGGTCGGTCAGGTCGGGAAGATCGAAGAGGCCGCTGGGGCGCTCCTCCATCGCCCCGAGCAGCCGGGCCAGGAACTTATCGCGCTCGGCGCGCAACTCGCCCGGTGCCGTCCGGTAGGTGCGCTCGATGAGCCGGATGAGCCGGTGCCGGTCCTCGCCCGAGAGCGTCTCCCAGCTCGCCAGCTGTCCCCAGAGTGTCTCGTGGGCCTGCAGCGCCTCGCCGATGAAGTACTCGGTTCCCTGGGCGCCCGCCCCCATGACCTGCAGCAGGTTCGGTCCCGCTGCCGCGAGCGCCGCCGCCGGGCCCCGCGACACCAGCAGGTCCACGTCGCCCAGCTCCACCACCCCCTCGAGCACGAGGTCGATGCACTCCCGCCAGACCGCCGCCAGGATCCGGCCCGACGCATTGCCTGTCACCTCGCGCTGCAGCACCACCGGCTGGCGATTGAGCCGCGTGAACCACTCCTTGACCTGCTCTGTCACCCCGAGCGCCGTGTGCGGGCCGGGGACGATCTCCACCAGCGGCACCATCTCCACCGGGTCGAGGGCGAAGGCCACGAGGTGCCGCTCGGGACGCCGGAGGCGGGCGGACAGCGCGCTCGCGTGCATGCTGCCGGTGAGGCTCACGAGGATCGCGTCCGGCCGGGCGACCTGCTCGATCTGCTCGAGCAGCCGCTGCCTGCCCGCGAGATCGGCCGGGAGCGCGTCGAAGACCAGGTCCGCCTCGCCGACGCTGTGCAGCAGGCTTCGCCCGACCACGAGCAGCGCGCGCGCGCCCGCGGCGGCCAGCGGATCGGCGCGGCCGAAATCGGTCAGTCGCCGCACCCGCTCGGACACGGCGGGCGCAGCCCGCTGCAGGAGCGCAGACTCCGGATCGTAGAGCGACACCGCCCAGCCGCGGCTCAGGGCGAGGGCCGCCCAGCCGCGTCCGCGATGACCCGCGCCGATCACGGCGACCCGTGGTCGGTTTCCGTCGTCCATCCTTGTCCTCTGGCGAAGCGGGGCAGGGGTGCGTCTAGGATAATACGGAACTCGTTTCCCCGCCTCGGGTAAGTGCGCGATGGGTCTTCGCTGCCTCAGGTTTGGCTGCGCGCTCGGACTGCTGCTGACCGTGGGGCCGTCCGGCCGTCCGGCCGTAGCAGGCGCGCAGCTCGCTGTGGAGCGCCGCCTCGCGGCCGAGCTGCAGCTCCGTGTCGGCGACACCATCCGCGTCGGCCCCGCCCCCGACTCGCTCCGCAGCACCCTCGTCGTCACGGCCGTCTACCAGCCGCGGCCCGAGCCCGCGGCGGTCATGCGGCGCGACCGCCAGATCCGGATGCACCTGCCCGACCTGGCCGCGCTGCTCGGTCACCCTGACCGGGTGGACCGCTTCGGCATCGCGCTCCGTCCGGGGGTTCCCGCCGAAAGCGCGGCAGCGGTGCTCGATCGGGTCGCGTTCGGCTATCGGGCGCATCCGTCGGCCGAGATCGCCTCCGAGTCATCGGAGACCTTCGTGGTCGTGAGCCGGTTCCACCGCGCCATCGGGGTGATCACCGTCGTCGCCGGCGCGGTGTTCCTCCTCTGCATCATGCTGCTCAAGGTCGAGGAGCGGCGGCTGGACGCGGCCGTCATGCGGTTCGTCGGGGTGCGCCGCCGCACCATCTTCGCCGCGCTGCTGCTGGAGGCGGCGGTGGTGGCGGTGGCGGGCTCGACCCTCGGCGTGGCGATCGCGTGGATCGCCGGCGCCGCGACCAACGCCTACTACCGCCGGCTGTTCGACACCGAGCTCGTGTTCTCGCTCGTCACGCCGGGAATCGTCGGGTTCAGCGTGGTCCTGTCGCTGGCGCTCGGGCTCGTGGCCGGCGCGCTCGCGGCCTGGCGCCTCGTGCGCACCGCTCCGCTGGCGCTCTGGAGCCGCGCCTGATGGCGCTGGCGTGGGGAGTCCGGAGCCTCCGGCGGCACCCGCTCCGCACCGCGCTCTCGCTCGCGGGGATCGCCGTCGCCTCGGCGATGCTGCTGGACATGGTGATGCTGAGCGGCGGGATCGAGCGCTCGTTCGAGCGTCTGCTCCTCGGTCGCGGGTTCCAGATCCGGGTGAGCCCCAAGGGAACCCTGCCGTTCGACACCGAGGCGAGCATCGCGGGCGTGACGCCGCTGGTGCGCGATCTGCGCGCCGACCCCGCCGTCGCGGCGGCAGGCCCGGTGCTCGGCGCCTCGCTGTACGCCGCGCGCGGCGACTCGCTCCTCCCGCTCTTCGGCTACGGGATCGATCCTGCGGCCCAGGGGCTCTACGCGCTGACCGCGGGAGCGGACCTGGCCCCCGCCGACACCTCCGGCGTCATCCTCAGCCGCCCGGCCGCCGCGGCGTTCGGCGTCGCCCCCGGCGACACGCTGCGGATACTCGGCGGGCTGGATCCGCAGCTGGCCGGCGCCGCGGCCGAGCGGCGCCTCGTGGTGCGCGGGCTGGTGCGGTGGATCTACGACTACCGCGGGCAGCGCTCCGCAGGGCTGGTGCTGCCGCTGATGCAGCGGCTCTCCGATGCCGTCCGCGATGACCGGGCCTCGTTCGTGATGCTGCGTGCGACCAGCGACGCGGCGGTGCCCGCGCTCGTCGCCCGGCTCCGCGCGCGGCATCCGCAGATCGAGGTGAACAGCATCACCGAGCTGGTCGCGCAGTTCCGCCAGCGGCTCCTCTACTTCCGGCAGCTGTCGTACATCCTCGGCTCGGTGAGCCTGATCGTCACCGTTCTGCTGGTCGCCACGCTGCTCACCATCACCGTGAACGAGCGGCTGGGCGAGATCGCGACGCTCCGGGCCATCGGGGTGAGTCGGGCGAGCGTCGTGCGCCAGGTGCTCGCCGAGGGCGCCGCGCTCACGCTCGCCGGCGCCGCGCTGGGGGTGGGGCTGGGGCTCGCGACCGCCCGCTACCTGGATGCGATCCTCACCAGCTTCCCCGGTCTGCCCGCGGCCATCTCGTTTTTCGTGCCCGAGCCGGCCGCGCTCGCGACCGCGGGCACGGTGCTGCTCGCGGCGGGCTCGCTCGCGGGCCTCTACCCCTCGTGGCTGGCGGCGCGGGCGCCGGTCGCCGCGACGCTCCGGGCCGAGGCCACATGAGCCTGCTCGTCGCCCGCGAGCTCGCCAAGGACTACCCCATGAACGGGCAGACGGTGCACGCGCTCCGGGGCGTGAGCCTCGTCGTGGCGCCGGGCGAATACGTCGCGATCGTGGGGCCGTCCGGCTGTGGCAAGTCCACGCTGCTCCACATCCTGGGCGGCATCGAGACGCCGTCGTCCGGGGAGGTGACGATCGCCGGAACGCGGCTCGATACGCTCTCCGACCGCGAGCTCACCCGGCTCCGCCTCACCCGGCTCGGCTTCGTCTTCCAGCGGTTCCACCTGCTGCCTGTGCTCACCGCGGGCGAGAACGTGGAGCTGCCGATGGCGGAAGCGGGAGTGCCCCGGGCGGAACGGCGCGAGCGGGTGGGGGAGTTGCTGGCCTACGTGGGGCTCGGCTCGCGCCGCGACCACCGCGCCACCCAGCTCTCCGGGGGCGAGATGCAGCGCGTGGCCATCGCGCGGGCGCTCGCCAACCGGCCCGCCCTGCTCCTTGCCGACGAGCCGACGGGCGAGCTCGACGCCGCAACGGGGCAGGAGATCCTGCAGCTCTTCCGCCGGCTCAACCGGGACGGCGCGACGCTGGTGGTGGTGACGCACGACGAGCGTCTCGCGGCCGAGGCGGGCCGTGTGGTTCACATGCTGGACGGGAAGGTCACTGCTCACTGACATGCTCCTGACGCTCGCCTTCCGCCACCTTCTGGTCCGGCCGCTCCGCTCGCTCTTCCTCCTCGCGGGGTTCGCGCTCGGCGTCGGCGTCATGATCGTCCTCCTCTCGGTCGGCGAAGCGATGCTGGACCAGTCGCGCGACGTCGCGCTCGTCGGGGGCGGCGAGGTCACCGTCCTCCCGCAGGGCATCGACGTCGAGGCGATGCGCACCGGCGGCGTGAGCGGGATGTTCTTCGGCATCGACCGGGCCCGGTACCTGACCCGCGTGGTGTTCGGCGGGCCGCGGCATGCGGAGCTGGTGCGCACGGTGGCACCCGCGATCGAGGGCAAGCTGCTCTACATCGCGAAGGCTTCGGGCGGCGACACCGCGGCGGTGCGCGCCGGCGGTGAGATCCCGAGCCGCGCGGCCGCGGTCGGAGCCGGGCTCGACCTGCTCGCCGGCGCGTGGCGCGATTCGCCGGCCGACTCGGCCTACGTCGCCCCCACGGCCCAGCAGCTCTACGACGGTCTCGACCGCTTCCATCTGCCGCCGCGGCCCGACTCCACCTGGGGCGAATGGCACTACTTCAACCTGGTCGTGGGGCCGGACCAGTGGTGGTACGTGAGCTATCTGGTCGGGGGCGAGGTCCCCGGCGGCCGCTGGGGCGGCCAGGTGCTCGTCACCCGGCGGCGGCCCGACGGCGTCTACGAGCGCTTCACCGCCGATGCGCCCTCGTCCCGCGTCAGCTTCGATACCACCCGGGCGGACCTGGCGTTGGGTGAAAGCTTCGTTCACCAGCGCGACGGGACCTACTATCTCCGGGCCAGCGCCGGCGGTGGGGCGGGACGCGCCCTGGTCGATCTCGTGCTCCGGCCCGAGCCGCGGCGGTACTTCCCCCCCGCCGAGCTCCGGGCCGGCGAGTTCCTGTCGGGCTATGTGGTCCCGGCCCTCGCGGCCCGCGCGTCGGGCAGGCT
This sequence comes from Gemmatimonadales bacterium, assembly GCA_035763885.1. Lineage (GTDB taxonomy): Bacteria > Gemmatimonadota > Gemmatimonadetes > Gemmatimonadales > GWC2-71-9 > DASQPE01. The sequence continues at coordinate 3,100 of DASUAH010000024.1, read as the reverse complement.
CTGCGTCGGTACCCGCTGCGTCCGGGTGAACGACGTGCCCGCGTACCACGATCACAACTGGGGCGTCTGGCGCGGCGTCACCTGGGAATGGGGCGCCGCGACGGGCACGGCGCTGAGCATCCTCTACGGCGGGGTCCACGCGCCTGACAGCGCCACGTCGGGCACGCCGTTCTTTCTCACGGTCGTCGACTCCCTCGGCGTGCGCCAGGTCCTCCGGTTCCGGCAGATCGCCTACGCCGGCTCCCGGCCGGCCGGCGGCGAGCGCGCCGCCCGGGCACCCGAGCGCTTCCATCTGCTCGCCGCGAGAGACGCCGACACCGTGCGACTCGCTGTGGCGGTCACCGACGCGCAGGCCACCCGCATGGGGGCCGAGGGGCTCGAGCGCTGGTTCCTGCAGATGCGGGGGAGGTGGCGGCTCGAGGGGCGGATCGCGGGAGAGGCGGTGGCGGACAGCGGGGCGGGGTTCTTCGAGACGTATGTAGCCCCGCTTACCTTCCGCCCATGGACACCCGCGCGCTCGGCCGCTCCCTGATCGACACCCTCGGCCGCGGCTGGACGAAAGCCGACGTGGACCTCATCATGTCGGTGTACGCGCCGGACGCGGTGTTCGTCGAGACTCCGTTCTCGTCGCCGCTCAAGGGGTCCGAGGCCATCCGGGGCTACTGGCGAGAGGTGCCCTACAACCAGTCGGAGATGGCCTTCAGCTCGGGGGAGATCTACGCCGCGGGGCCCTGGTTCTCCACCGAGTTCAAGTGCGTCTTCCGGCGCCGGCGCACCGGGGAGTGGGTGGACGCCCGCGGCGCGATCTTCTGCGAGACGGAGGGCGAGAAGGTCAGCGAGATGCGCATGTACTGGCATCGCTGGAGTGGCGGCCGTGAAACCAGCAAGCCCTGACTCCCACCCCGTCGCAGCCGGAACCGTTCGGCCGCGCCGGTTGTACCGTTTTCGGGACGTTCGGCCCGGCGGCAGGGCGTTAACATCGGTCTGGGCAGAGCGTCTGCTCGTTGGCATGCCGTTCGCATTCCGGCTTGCCGGCGGCGGATCCGCCGCAATGCAAGATCTGGCAATCAGCTTGGCAGCACACGGGAGGTCCCGATGATCTCCGCCTTCTGGCTCCCCCTGATCCTGGGTGTCGCCCCCGCCCCCGCCCCCGCCGCCGCCCTCCAGCCTGCCGCGTCGGCGGCGCGCGCGGGCGACGAGGATCCCACGATCCGCGTCTGGCTCAACGAGGACGGCCGCTTCCAGCGGGGCGACGAGGCCAAGGTGTACGTCCGCACCCGGGACGACGGGTACCTGCTTGTGCTGCACGTGGATCCCGATAACCGGCTCCGGGTGCTGTTCCCGCTCGACCCGGGCGACGACAACTTCATCCGCGGCGGGAAGAAGTATCAGATCCTCGGCCGTGGCGACCGCGAGTCGTTCGAGATCGACGTCCGCTCCGGGCGGGGCACGGTCTACGCCGCGGTTTCGCGCGACCCGTTCCGGTTCGACGGCTTCGTGGCGGGCGACCACTGGGACTTCCGCGCGCTCAACGACGTGCCGCTCACCCGCGACGTCGAGGCCGACCTGAACGACCTCGTGCGTCGCCTCGCCGCCGGCGACTTCGACTACGACCTGACCGACTACGACATCTACGAGCGGATCTACGCCGGCGGCGGCTACACGACGGCCTACTACGCGCCGGCCTACTACCACTCCTGGTACGACCCTTACTCGTTTTCGTGCTTCGGATACTGGGCTTGCGGCGGGTCCTACATCTCCATCGGCATTGCGTTCGGTGATCCGTGGTGGTACCGGCCCTATTACCACCGCCCGTACTACCCGTACCGCCCGTCACGCTTCTACTACTGGCCGGGCTACTACCACCCGTGCTGCGGCCATCCGGCCTACTATCCCTATCCCGGGTACCATCGCCCGTATCCGCCGCGGGGCTTCTATTACCCCGACGGATATCCCTATCGCCGCCGTCCGTACACCGGCGGCACGTACTACGCGGGTGGGTACTACTTCGGCGGCCACTACGCGGCGCCCTGGCGGGACCGTGTCAACGACCAGTTCTACGCCGGCTCGTACGCCTGGCGCGGTCGCGAGTTCACCACCGACCGCGGCCCGCCGCTCGCGGGCGAGTCGTCGCCGCGGCGGCGGGGCGAGGCGGGCGCGGCGCGCGGAACCGTGCCGGCTCCGAACATGACGCCGGTGCGCACCGAGGGACGCCGCCCGGCGGTGGCGGTGGGCGATCCGGGGCGTGCGCCCGAGGCGCGGCGCTCGCCCGAGCGCCGCGAGCCCGGCAGCGGGAAGCCGCTGCCGGTCCGGGTCGGGGCCGGAAGCAACGAGCCGCGGCGGGCGGCCGACCAGCCGCGGCGCAGCTCGGAAGAGCCGCGGCGCAGCTCGGAAGAGCCGCGGCGTGGGGTCGGTGAGCCGCGCCGGATCGCGGAGGCGCGTCCCTCCGAGCCACGGATAGAGGCGCCGCGCGCCCAGCGGGCCGAGCCCGCCCGCGGGCGAGAGTCCCCCGGGCGCGATCTGGGCGACGAGCGACGCGGGTACGAGGGGCCGCGCATCATCCAGCCGCGCGGCGATGAGGGCGAGCGCGAGGCCCGCCGGCCGGCGCCGGAGCCGAGCCGGGCGCGGGAGGCGCCGGACTACCGCGCGCCCCGCTCCGAGCCGGCACCCCGGGCGGAGCCGAGGCGCGAGCCACGTTCGGAGCCTCGCCCGGCGCCGCGGGCCGAGCCGCGCCGCGAAGCCCCGGCGCCGTCCGTGGACCGCGGGCGATCCGAGCCGCGTTCCGCACCGCCGGCGCGAGGGGGTGGGGGTCAGGGGTCCGGGCGGAGGCGGAATTAGACGGCCAGACGGCCAGACGGCCAGACGGTCAGACGGTCAGACGGCCAGACGGTCAGACGGCCAGTGATGCACGACGGCCCTCCACGAGCGGGGGCCGTTCTTTTCTGGCCGTCCGGCCGTCTGGCCGTCTGGCGGTCCGGCCGTCCGTCACCACACCTCCGCCCGCCCCCCCCGCACCATCGCGTCGCCCGGCTTGCACCCGAACGCTTCCGCGAACGCGGCCAGGTTGCCGAGCGGCCCGTTGGTTCTGTGGACCGGCGGC
>DASUAH010000023.1:0-3514 GCA_035763885.1 Gemmatimonadales bacterium | reverse complement strand
ACGGGCTGCCAGCGCTCCCCGAGGCGCACCGCGATCCCGCCGTCGTCCACCCGAAGCAGACCCATCCGCTCAAGGACGGTTCGAGGAGCGACATGGGCGTGCAGGTCGACACCCGTCATGCCCGCCGCCTGACCGGCTGGGATCTGGCGCGCGCCTTCCCCGCGCGTGGCGCTTCTCCGCCGTAGCCCAGGTCCCGCGAAATGTCCCTCCCCGCGCGAACGACCTGCTCGATCAGCTGCGGGATGCGCGCGCGGGGGATCCTCGCCGCCGGCCCCAGGACGCTGATGCTGGCGACAACCCGGCCCGTGTGATCGCGGATCGGCGCGGCGACGCCGTGCACGCCTTCGTGCGACTCGCCGTAGGTGACGCTGTACCCCTGGGCGCGGACGACCGTCAGATCTCTGCGCAGGGCGTCCGGGTCGACGATCGTCTGGGGTGTCAGCCGGGAGAGGCCGCCTCTGATGACCTGCTCTATCCGTTCCGGAGGCAGATGGGCGAGCAGCACCTTCATGGAACAGCCGGCGTAGAGCGGCCGGCGCATCCCGACGCGTGTCCACAGGCGGAACCCCTCCAGGGGCTCCAGCTTCTCGACGTAGATGCCGGCTTCGCCGTCGACCACCTGCAGGGACACGGTCTCGCGGGTCAGGTCTCGCACATGCTCCATGTGAGGCCGCGCGACGGGACGGAGGTCGATCTGCTCGCTGACGAGGTAGCCGCGCTCGAGGAGCTTGTAGCCCAGCCGGAATTGCCGGGTATCGGCATCGTAGTGCACGTAGCCGAGCTCGCGCAGAGCGCTGAGGAGGCGGTGCGCCGTGGCGCGGGGGAGGGCGGTGGCGGCCGCCAGTCCCGCCAGGTCCAGCGTGGGCCGCTCCAGTGAAAAGGCGTCGAGCAAGCGAAGGCCCTTGACCAGGGTCGAGGTCCCGTCGAGTATCCGGGGGAGAGGCGTCGGTCTCACTATGTGAGATGTCATCTTAGATTTCGCCCATGATAACAGCCGCACCCGAGCCGCGCAATTGCGAACAGTTGTAGCCCGACGAAAGGGAAGGAGACTTTGCGTGTCCGGTTCGCGGGTGGGGGCGGACGTCCTATGGTGCGGCGGTGGGTCGGGCGAGGGGACGCGTATCCAGGGTGCCGACCACCTCTGCGATCGACGCTATGTGGTGGCGCCGGAGATAGTCCTCCAGCCCGGCGACGACCTCCTCCGCGGCCGTGGGGTTGTCGATGACGGCCGCGGCGATGGCCACCGCGCGCGCGCCGGCGATGATGAACTCGAGCGCGTCGGCGGCGGAGCCGACGCCGCCCATGCCGATGATCGGAAGCGGGACGGCCTGCGCCACCTCCCACACCATCCGCACCGCGATAGGCCGGATCGCCGGCCCGGAGAGGCCGCCGGTGACGGCCCCCAGGCGTGGGCGCCGGGTCTCCACGTCGATCGCCATCCCCGTGAGCGTGTTGATCAGGGAGAGCGCGTCGGCGCCGCCCTCGTGCGCGGCGCGGGCCACGGCGGCGATGTCGGTCACATTGGGGGAAAGCTTGGCGATGAGCGGCTTGCCCGTGAGCGGCCGCACCCGCCCGAGCAGCGCCTTCGTCGCCGCGGGATCCACCGCGAAGTGCTGGCCGCCGTCCACGTTCGGGCAGGACAGGTTGAGCTCGATCCCCGCGACGGCGCTCTCTTTGGTGATCCACTCCACCAGGGTCACGAACTCGTCGGCGGTGTCCCCCGACACGCTGGCGATGATCGGGATGCCGAGCGCGGCCAGGAAGGGCAGATCGCGGGTGAGGAATGCGCCCAGGCCCTTGTTGGGCAGGCCGAGGGAGTTCAGCCAGCCCGCGTCGGTGCGCGCCATGTGCGGGACGGGGTTGCCCTCGCGCGGCTCGATGGTGACGGTCTTGGTGATGAAGCCGCCGAAAGCACCGAGCTTGACCACGCTCTGCGCCTCGCGGCCGAAACCCAGGGGTCCCGGCGCGGCGAGGACCGGGTTGGGGAAACGGATGCCCGCGATCTCGACGGCGAGCGCGGGCAAGAGACTCACAGGGTGATCCATCGCGTCCTTTCCGGCCTCACGGACCGGTTTAAAGGTTCGCCGTCACTGTATCAACGCCCGCCGGGGGTGTCAACGCGCGCGAGGAGCCCCGGGGCCTCCCGGGGAAGAGGCTCTCGTGCTTCCCGACGACGTTCGCGCGGTGCTCGAGCGTACCGGCGCGGTCCGCGCCGGCCACTTCCGGCTCACCTCCGGCCTGCACAGCGATCTCTTCGTGCTCTGCGCGCAGGTCCAGCAGCATCCGGAGGAGACGGCGGCGCTGGCCGCCGCGATGGCCGCCCCGTTCCGGCGAGCCCGGGTCCAGGTGGTGGTGGGCGCCGCCGTAGGCGGCATCATCCTGGCCTATGAGGTGGCCCGCCAGCTCGGGGTGCGCGGCATCTTCGCGGAGAAGGACGGGCACGGCGCGATGGTCCTCCGGCGCGGCTTCACGGTGGCGCCGGGCGAGCGGGCCCTGCTGGTGGAAGACGCGCTCACGACGGGGGGATCGGTGCGCGCCGTGATGGACACCGTCCGCGCCGCGGGCGGCGAGGTCGTGGGGATCGCCGCGCTCGTGGACCGGACGGGCGGCGCGCTCGACTTCCGGGTGCCGCTGCACACCCTCCTCACCCTCCGGGCGGCGGCCTGGCCGCCGGCGGAATGCCCGCTCTGCCGGTCGGGCCTGCCGCTCGTCGAGCCGAAGGAGGCGCGGGGATGATCACCGCCGTCCTCATCCTGCAGGGTGTCTTCTACGTCGTCACCGGGCTGTGGCCGTTCGTGCACCTGGCGAGCTTCGTCGCCGTGGTGGGGCCGAAGCCCGACCTCTTCCAGCTGCACGTGACCGCGGGGCTGATCATGGCGATCGGGATCGTCCTGCTGCTCGGCGCGCGGCGCCCCGACCGCAGCGCGGCGGCGCTGGGCATCCTCTCGGCGCTCACCTTCATCGCCCTCGACGTCGCCTACGATCCCATCCTGCGGCCGATCTACTGGCTCGACGCCGCCGCGGAAGCTCTGATCGCTCTGCTGCTGATCGCCGGCCTCCTCGCACGCAGGAAGCCGGCCTGAGCGCGGGCGAGTAATCCCGGCTGCGTCCCATGGCGGCCACCGCCGACGCTCAATCCGCATCCCCGCGCGGGCTCTTCGTGCGCAGCGCGACCATCACCCCGGCGTACGCCAGCTGCCTCGAGCTCATCACACACCTCCGTCCGACATCATAGCGGGACCGGAGGAACCGTCTCCCCCACGGCCAAATCACCCGGTGTGGCCCGCACCGCGCCTTACGGCTCCTGGGTATCCCCGATCAGCACCGAGCTCATCACCGGCGACTCGATCGTCCTGTACGAGGCGATGGCCGGGGGCGACGACCTGTACTGGTCGGAGCTGCGGCCGGCCGAAGGCGGCCGGAAGGTCATCGTGCGCCGCGGCACGGACGGGCGGACCGCCGAGATCAACCCTAAGGCCTTGAACGCACGCACCCGCGTCCACGAGTACGGCGG
>DASUAH010000022.1:0-2620 GCA_035763885.1 Gemmatimonadales bacterium | reverse complement strand
GCGGCCCGGACGGTTCACCGCGCGGCTCGACACCGGTGCGGTGCGGGACCTCGCCGCCATGCGGGCGAATCTCGAGACCGGCCGGGAGCAGGTGGTGGACACCCGCTCGGCGGAGCGCTTCGACGGGAGCCAGCCCGAGGTCCGGCCGGGCGTACGGAGCGGGCACATTCCGGGAAGCCTCAACGTCCCGTACACCGATCTGGTGACGTCGGAGGGCGTCGTGCTGTCGCCCGACCGGCTGCGGGCCCGGCTCGCTGCGGCGGGCGTGGACCTTTCCCGCCCCATCGTCGCGACCTGCGGCTCGGCCACGAGCGCGTGCAGCCTCGTGCTTGCGCTTCATCTGCTCGGCCACGACCGCGTCGCGGTATACGACGGCAGCTGGACCGAGTGGGGCGGCCGCGCCGACACGCCGGTCGAGCCGGGGCCGGCGCGGTGAGCCATCTCCTCGGCGGGCACACCCTCGACAACGGCGGGCTCCACCAGGCAGTGCGGCGCGCCGCCGGCGCCGGCATGCGGGCGGTCCAGATCTTCACCGCGATCCCGAAGTACTATGGCGACCGCAGCTCGATCCGGCCCGAGCGGGTGCAGCGGTTCCGCGTCGCGCTCGACGAGACCGGGATCGGGCTGGAGCAGGTGATGGCGCACGCGGCCTACGTGCTCAACCCGGCGTCGGCGGACGAGGAGAAGCGGACCCGGGCGGCCGCCGGCCTGGCCCGGGAGATGGAGCGGTCCACCGCGCTCGGGCTGGGGGCGGTGTGCTTCCACCCCGGCGCGGCGACGGACGGCGACCGCGCCGCCGCAGTCGCGCGGGTGGCCGCCGCGATGACCGGCGCGCTCGACGGCGTGCGCGGGACAACGCGGCTCCTGGTGGAGAACACGGCGGGCGCCGGCACCACGCTCGGGCGCACCGCGGACGAGGTCGGAGCCATCCTGGCGGCGCTGCCCGCCCGGCATCGCGAGCGGGTGGGCTACGGGCTCGACACCTGCCACCTGTACGCGTCGGGACACGACATCGCCCAATCACCCGCCGCGCTCGCCGGCGTGCTCGACGCGTTCGAGCGGGCGACCGGGCAACGCCCGTCGTTCTTCCACCTGAACGACAGCGCCGGCGCACTCGGCTCGAACCTCGACCGGCACCGGCTGCTCGGTGAGGGCGCCATCGGGGCGGAGCCGTTCGGCTGGCTGCTCGCCGACGCGCGGTCGCGCGGGGTCCCGCTCATCCTGGAGACGCCGCAGCAGAACCCGGCGATCGCCGATGACGACGTCTCGCCGGACCCGTCGGACCTGAGGATGATGGAGCTGCTCCGGTCGCTCGCCTAGGCCGAATGGGGAAGGTGTTCCACCGGCCCGGGGTCTCGCCCCCGGGGAGGCACGCTGCGGTTCGACAAGCTGACCATGGCGGACACCGATCTGCAGATCGTGGACGCCGAACCGAGCGACCCGGTCGACTTCTTCCTCGACGCCTACAATGCCGGACTACCATCGCGCGCGGCCCCAACGCGCTCCTCGAACGCCGCCGGATCAGTGCGCTTCAGGTCGAGCCAGTGCACGACCTCCCACGAGTCGTAGATCTCCCTTCCGTCCACGTCGCGGGTGACCGGCAGCTTGAGCGCGGTGAGCTGCCCGGGGGCCAGGCCAAGAATCCGCTCCGCCTCCTCCGCGGCGACCGGGCGAGGGTTGTGCCGCAGATCCTCGAGCACCGGTTCGGAGGCGGCTGCCGGCGCGGGCGGGATGATGGCAGACTCGGGGAACGCGAGCAACGCTCGCCGCCGCTCGCGCCGCACCGCCCGCAGCCGCACCCGGCGAACCAGCGCCGCGATCGCGAGCAGCCCGAGCGCGCCCGCCGCGAGCGCCGCCAGCCGGGAGCGCGCGCGCCGGCCGCGGGGTTGCAGAACGCGGGAGAGGTCGAGAGCCATGGGACCGGCCTCCAGGGGTCAGCCGGAGAATGGCTGCGCGCCTGCCGGCGCGGCTGTGACGCGCCGCACGTCGGCCAGTGTCGCGGCCACCTCGCGCGCGTCGGCCAGCCGGTGCTCGCTCTCCTTCTCGAGCAACCCCGCGACCAGGGTCTCCAGTCGTTCGGGGACCCCGGACCGGAGGGTGGACAATCCCGGAGCAGGTTGGAGCTGGATCGCCGCGTACAGCGCCTCCCGTGAGGGGGCCGTGAACGGGGGAGTGCCGGCGATCATCTCGTGGAGCACCACGCCGAGGGCCCAGAGATCGGTGCGGTGGTCCACCCGCTCTCCCGCGGCCTGCTCGGGGCTCATGTAGGCGAGCGTGCCGAGCACGGTGCCGGTCCGCGTGAGGTGGGCGTCGGCCACCTTGGCGATCCCGAAGTCGAGGATCTTCGCCACGCCCTCCCGCGTGATCACGACGTTGGCGGGCTTCACGTCCCGGTGCACCACACCGGCCGCATGGGCGTACGCCAGCCCCGCGGCAAGCTGGCCGCCGATGTCGAGCGCCTCGTCGAGCGCCAGCGGCCCGCGCGCGATCTTCGCCGCCAGCGTCTCGCCCTCGTAGCAGGGCATCACGATGAACAGGTGCCCGTCCTCGGCCTCTTCGACGCCGTAAATGGTGCAGATGTTCGGGTGATCGAGCGACGCGGCTGCCTTGGCCTCCTGCA
>DASUAH010000021.1:0-7500 GCA_035763885.1 Gemmatimonadales bacterium | reverse complement strand
GTGCAAATGAATATCGATCCGATCAAACAGCGGGCCCGAGATCCGTGCGCGGTAGCGTGCGATCGCGGCGGGCTCGCAACGACACACCCGCAGTGCGTCACCCAGGTGCCCACACTGACACGGGTTCATCGCGGCGGCGAGCATGAACCGGGCGGGGAACGCGACGCTCATCGCGGCCCGGCTCAGCGATACCTGCCCATCCTCCAGCGGCTGGCGCAGCACCTCGAGTACGTTGCGGCGGAACTCGGGCAGCTCATCCAGGAACAGGACGCCCCCGTGGCTCAGGCTCACCTCGCCCGGCCGCGGCCAGGAGCCGCCGCCGATCAGGCCCGCGTCGCTGATCGTGTGGTGCGGCGCGCGGAACGGACGGGCCCCGAGCACGGTTTCGCCAGGCGGCAGCAGCCCGGCCACACTGTGAATGCGGGTGGTCTCGAGCGCCTCGTCCAGCGTCATTCCGGGCAGGATGCCGGGGAGGCGCCGCGCAAGCATCGTCTTGCCCGCGCCGGGCGGCCCCACCATCAGCAGGTTGTGCGCGCCCGCGGCCGCCACCTCGAGGGCGCGCTTGGCCGCGCCCTGGCTCCGGACGTCCGCGAAGTCCACCGCGTCGCGCCCCCGTGCGTCGAGCGCCGCCGCGAGGTCTACCCGGGCGGGCGGCAACTCGCCCGCGCCCGACACGAAGGCGCACACCTCCGACAGCGTCGCGGCCCCGCGGGCCTCGAGGCCCTCCACCACGGCGGCCTCCGCGGCGTTCCCCGCCGGCACCACGACGCCGCGGCAGCCCAGCGCGCGGGCGCAAAGCGCCACCGACAGTGCCCCGCGGACGGGACGGACATCGCCCTCCAGCCCGAGCTCGCCGACGAAGAGATAGCCGTCCAGGCGCTCCGGCCGGAGCTGCCCGCTGGCGACGAGGATGCCGAGCGCGATGGGGAGGTCGAACGCGGAGCCGGTCTTGGGCCGGTCCGCCGGGGCGAGATTGCAGGTGATGCGCTTGAGCGGGAAGGCGAACCCGGCGTTGCCGATGGCGGCGTTCACCCGCTCGCGGCCCTCCTTCACCGCACCGAGTGGCAGACCCACCGTGCTGAACGAGGGCAGCCCGGCGGAGAGATCGACCTCCACCTCCACCGGGTAGGCATCGATGCCGATGAGGGCGGCGGAACGGAGATGAGCGAGCATGGCAGGTCCGGGCGAGTGCCCCAACCTGCCATCCCCGGGCCGGGTGGCGTGAACCGCGGCGGCGCGGCACCCGGCGGAAATCGCGCGCCTCAGTCGATCCGGGAGCCCGGCAGCGGCACCAGACGTCCCGACCAGCTCGACCAGGTGAGGCCGCACCCGCTGGAGCCGAAGGGGGGGTCGGGGTGACCCGCGTGTCCGATCAGGTCGTGGAGCATCTCGTGCCGGACCACCAGCTCGTTCGCCAGGTAGGCTTGCGCCACGAAGATCCGGTGGTCGTCGATCCACCGGGCCGCGCAGGCACCGCTGGGGCAGGCGAACTCGGACCCCGGCACCACGTACCAGCGGATCCGGTCGAAGTCGCCGCTGAGGCCCGAGCAGGCCTCGGTCTTCCCGAACCAATCACGGTACGTCGCCGGCGGGCTCACCGGCTCGTACGTGCTCGGCGCGCTCGGCTCGGCGGCGCAGCCCCCGAGGGCAACCGCCGCGGCGGCACCCCACGCTCGCACCCGCATGCCCAGAAACGTTGGATGCGCGTGGTCCGGCGACCATGACGGGCATCACCAGCGCCGGCAGCTCAGGTTCACCGCCCCGCCCGCCGATACTAGGCCGCAGCGGAAGCCGTTGGCCCCAACCTCAGCGCCGATCGGCGGATGAAGCTCAGCTTGGAGGACCTCCAGCCCGGGATGACGCTGGCGGCCGCGCTCCTCGATGACGGGGGGGGCGGCTGCTCCTGCCTGCCGGCACCCCGCTGACGGAGAAGCACCTCCGCTACTTCCAGATGTGGGGGATCGCCGAAGCCGACGTCGAGGGTGACGAGCTGGCGAGCGAGCGGGACGAGCTGGTCGAGCCCGCGCGCCTGGTGGCCGCCGCCGCGGAGGTCCGTTCGCTCTTCCGTCACGCGGATCTCGATCATCCCGTCGCGATGACGGCGAACGCCATGGCCGGCGACCGCGACCGCTGCCTCGCCGCGGGCATGGACGACTACCTGGCGAAGCCGATCCAGCGCCAGCTGCTGGCCGACACGCTTGCCCGCTGGCTGCCCGCGGCCCCGGATTTGCCCCAGTAACGGAGTGACCAGCTCCAACTCCATACGCGCGAACCAGTTCCACCTCGTCGCGGAAATGCAACCGGCAAGTGGTCGTGGCATTTCGCGGCAAGGGACCCGGAGGCGCATGAGCCGTCCCACGAAGCACCGCCTGACTGCCCTCGCCATGGTCGCCTTGGTGTCGTTCCTTTGCGGCGGCTGGCTCCTGAACCGGGGCCCCGCCGCCGAAGCGGACCTCACTCACCAATCGCGCGTGCTCGAGACGGTGCTCGAGGTCATCTACGACCATTCGCTCGATTCGCCCAACCGGACCGAGCTGTTCCAGAACACGGCCCGGACGCTGGTGGCGCAACTCCGCGACCCCTACGCGGAGCTGCTCGTCGGCGACGGCTATCGCCAGTTCAACCGGCAGATGTCCGGCACCAGCGGCGGCACCGTCTTCCCGGCGCCGGATCGGAGCACCAGCGGGGAGGTGACCCGGATTCCGGCCATCTCGCCAGGAATCATGCTCGCGCCCACGGTCGGGTACGTGGCGCTGCACACCCTGAGCGAGGGATCCGCCCAGGAGCTGGCCACCGAGATCTGGAGCCTGCGCAAGCAGGGCATGCGGTCGCTCGTGCTCGACCTCCGCAACAATCCCGGCGGGCTCATCAAGCAGGGCGTGCAGGTGGCGGAGCTGTTCCTCGAGCGGGGGGACACGATCGCCAGCACACGAGGGCGGAAGGGATCGCACTCGAAGACCTACGTCGCCGACTCGGGCGAGCTCTGGCCCGGGCTGATGCTCGTGCTGCTGGTCAACGAAGGGACGGCGAGCTCGGCCGAGCTGATCGCGGGGGCGATCCAGGACCACGATCGCGGGGCGATCGTCGGCCAGCCGACGTTCGGCAAGGGGGTGCTGCAGACGACCTACCCCCTCGGCGGGGAGATGGCGATCAAGCTCACCACCGCCCGCTGGTTCACGCCGAGCGGCCGGAGCGTCAACCGGCCGCGCACCCGGTCGGACAGCCTGATGGCGAAGCGCCGCGGGGCGAACAAGGCCGGGGGGATGGTGTTCCAGACCGAGGGAGGGCGGCGCCTGACCGAGGGTCACGGCGTGATGCCGGAGCTGATCGTGCGGCGGGACGGCTATACCGCTGCCGAGCGGGCCTTCCTCGACTCGCTGGGCAGCAGCTACGCGGCGTTCCGCGGCGCCCTGGCCGACGTCGCGCTCAACGCCCGGGCGGACGCCGACGTGATCTCGCCCGATTTCGAGGTAACGCCGGAGATGCGTGCCCGGCTCTACGGCGCGCTCATGGAGCGCGGCCTCGGTTTGAGCCCCGAGCTCTTCGCGTCGGCCGCCCGGTACGTGGACCGCCAGCTCGCCTACGAGATCGCCCGCGAGCTGTTCGGCGATGCCGCGGCGTCGCGGCGCCGCCTCCTCTCGGACCGGCAGATGCAGGCGTCGCTCGGTCTGGTGGAGCGGGCCGCGAGCCAGGGCGAGCTGCTCCGACTGGCGGAAGACCCCAGGTAATCGGCGCGGCGCCGCCGCCCTACGCTACCCGGGCCGGGTACGGGGGCAGCCGCACGATCACCGTCGTCCCCCGCCCCTCTTCGCTCTCGACCTCGACCACCCCGCCCCAGCTCTCCACCAGCCGTCGCACGATCGGCAGCCCCAGCCCCGATCCGCTCGTCGTGGTGGAGAACCGCGGCTCGAAGATCCGCGGCAACAGCTGGGCAGAGATCCCCGCCCCGTCGTCGTGGACCTCGAGGCAGCCGGGTCCCACGCGCAGGGTGACGGTCGTGGCCGCCGCATTGCGTGCGTTCTCCAGCAGGTTCACGAGCACTTCCTTGACCTCGTCGCGCCGGGCCTCTCCCCAGGCCGGTCGTCCCCGCAGCTCGAGCCGGATCTGCGCCCCCTCGTTCGCGAGGCGGTACAGTTGCACCACCTCCTCGGCGACCGCGCCCAGGTCCAGCCGTTCCAGGGGCTCCTCCGTCGCCGCCGGGGCCCCGAACCGGCTGAACGCCCGCGCGATCGTGTCGAGCCGGTCGATCTCGGCCAGGATCCGCTCGGCGGTCTCCTCGAGCACCTGTTCGAAGTCCCCGCGGCGGTCATGCCACACGCGCCGGAGGTGCTGGACTCCGAGTCGCATCGGCGTGAGCGGGTTCTTGATCTCGTGCGCCACTTGCCGCGCCATCTCGCCCCAGGCGAGCACGCGCTCCGCCCGGGAGAGATCGGTCACGTCGTTCAGCGCGAGCACCGCGCCCCGCAGATCGGGGCCGAGCGAAGCGAGCTGGAAGGTGAGCCGGCGGCCACCGATGGTGAGCTCCGCCCCGGCCTCGCCGCCCGCAGCGCTGTCGAGATACTCCTGCACCACCGCAGCGAGCGGCTGCCACTCGGGCCCCAGCCGGTCCACGAACCGATCGCCTTCGGCCAGCGGGATGCCCAGCAGGTCCACCGCCTGCCGGTTCGCGATGATCACGCGTCCCTCCTGGTCCAGACCGACCACGCCGGTCGCGACCGTGCCCAGCACCGTGGCAGTACGACGCCGGGCGGCCTCGAGCGCCGCCTGGGTGGAGCGGATATCCGCCGCCATGCGCTCGAACGCGCCGAACACCGGCTCGAACTCGAGGGGCGGATGGGCGGAGTGGGGCGGCATCGGCTGCCCCTTGCCCAGGGCGATCGCCGAGCGGCGCAGCTCCGATACCGGCCGTGAGAGCGTCAGCGCGGCCCGCCGCGCGCCGCTGATCGCGGCCGCGACACCCGCGATGGTGGTGAGGAGCAGCACGAGCGCGAGGTCCAGCTGCGTCGCCGCGAGCGCCGACTCGTCGGCCACCTGAGGGGTCGACAGCACGTCCAGCCCCGCGGGCGGCCCGGGGCGCATGGTGCGGAAGCCGACCCGCTCGCCCAGCGACGGGACCGGCCCGGGCCGGGTCACCTCGAGCTGGCCCCGGAACGCGAGCTGCCGGAACGCGGTCGGATCCATGACCTGTGCGACGACGCCGAGGTTCTCGAGCACGGGCGCGCTGCTGCTCGCCAGCGCGCCGCCGCGATACACGGCGAGGTCGGCGCCGATCCGCCGGCTCAGCTGGTCGAGCGTCCCTTCGAGGTCGGCGGCCGGGATGCGCACCAGGTCGGGCGCTCCCGCCGCCGCGTCGCGGAGGGTCTGGGTAATGAGAAGATCGCGGCCGCGGTCGGCTTCGGACGCAAGCCGCGCGAAACCCCAGACCGCGAACCCGACCGCCGGCAGAATGAAGAAGGCGGCGAGCGTGAACGCCAGCCGCACCCGGAACGAGCGCGAGGTCGTGCGCCAGCGCGGCCGGGGAAGCGGGGCGCCGGCCACGAACTCGGCGAGCGCCCAGACGATCGCCAGCACACCGGCGTCGAACAGCACCACGAGCAGCCCGCGAACGAGCAGCGGAACCGGACCCCGGAGATCGATTTCCGCGTGAATCCGGCGCGCGCCGCCCGGCAGATCCAGCCGCCCATCCGCCCTGAGGTACCATCCCTCCCGACGCCAGCGGAGCACGTCGCGGACCGAGGCCACCTCCGGCCCGGGGGGCGCGAGCGTGAGCCGGTAGAGCGACGACGCCCGGCGCGCCGGATCGAGTAGCCTCCCGAGCCGGCCGGGGGCGATCAGCCGGGAACGCGGCCCCACTCCGACCGTCACGACCCGCGTCGGCCCGGCACGCACCAGGAGGAGGTAGTGGACGCCGGGGACTCGACGGAGCTGGGTGACCATCTGGGTCTCTTCGGCCGGCATCGCCCGCACCAGCGACGAGAGGAAGGGGAGCGGCAGGTCGAGCGAGTCGAGAGGCACCTCCGCCTGCAGCACGCCGGCGCGGGACCAGAGCGCGAGATGAGCCGGATAGGACTCCTGGCCCAGCTGCGACGCAGCCCACAGGGCGTAGAGCGCAGGCGCCGAGTCGGGCGACGTGCTTCCGCGGATCAGCTCGCCGAACCCTTCGAGCAGTGGGACCGCGAGCGGATCCGGCTCATCGCCCAACCGTGCCACGTCGCGCTGCGCCACCTGCAGCCGGCCCGCGAGCTCCGCGCCCCAGGTCGCGAGTGCGGCGAAGCTCCCGGCGACCACCCCGATTCCCACGATCGTGGCCCAGCGAGGCGCCGGCAGCGCCACCAGGACGAGTGCCGGCGCCCACAGCAGCGGGTACCATCCCGGCCACCCGTCGTGCGGGCTCCAGACCAGCATACCGACCACGGCGGCGACCACCGCGATGCCCACGCCGCCCCAGGTCCGCGCGGGCGACGGAACCACCGCGCCGGTTCCGCGGAAGAGCGCGGCCGCCGCGGCGATCGGCACCAGCGCGGCGAACAGCAGCGTAAGTTCCCAGGTGAGCCACAGCCCGGGAGGCGCTCCTCCTGCGGGGGGTGTGATGCCGCCCGCGAGCGTCGCCACGAACGCCGGCGCTCCCAGCAGGAGCGCGCCCGCGATCCCCATCCCCCACCACCGGCGTGGGGGACGACGGCGCCAGAGCCAGATGGCGCCGCAGGCGAGCACCAGCCCGGTCAGCGCGAGCAGCCCCGCCGAGCTCGAGAGCGGCCCCAGCGTCGGCCGGAAGAAGGTCGCCGGGGAGAAGAGCGCCTGGGCGCCGAGCAGCACGCCGAGCGGCGCCCGCGCGGCGATCCAGAGGCCGACGGCGAGCAGCAGATAGCGCTCCGTGGCGCGCCGAGCCAGGCCCACGCCGGCCACCACGACGACGAGCAGCAGCCAGGTGAGCGCCCGCCCGCCCCGGCGCACCATGAGCTCGCGCGCCTTGCCCTGCTCCGGCGGAGAGGGCACGACGCTGAAGAGCACCCCGGCGGAGCCCGGCTCGCGATACTGGAAAAGGTCGGGATGAGCGGGGGCGCTGGCGGGCGAATAGACCGTGAGCCCGACGTCGGTGCGGCGGTGCAGTTGCCTGGCGAGGCTGCGCTCGCCCTCCGGCACGGCGGGGTGGGCCCAGACGAGGGCGCTCGCCACCGCCACGCGGCCGCCGGGCGAGTGGCGCCGCGCCTCGAGCACCACGTAATATCCCGAGGCGCGCACCCGGATCGAGTCGCCGGCAAGTGTGGGCGCCAGGCGGTGGTGCCCCGCCCAGGCCCAGGGAATCCCGGCGGGATCGAGCACCGCCACTCCCATCTCCGGGCCGAACCCGGGCACCGCGCGCTCCAGCCGCCGGAACGCGGCCTCGCGTTCGGCCCCCGCGATCTCCGCAGCGGTCGCGGCGAGCCGCTCGACGGAGCGATACGCGGCATGCAGCTCGTGCGTCGCGGTGCGCTCTGCCGCCGCGACGAGCGCGGCGCG
>DASUAH010000020.1:0-3888 GCA_035763885.1 Gemmatimonadales bacterium | reverse complement strand
CCAGCTTCCCTCTCACCTACCTCAGCATCATCGTCGCCGAGTCGAGCGACTCCATGCTCCATCGCTGGGACGACCGCGTCGACCGGCCCGTGCGCGTGTACCTGGCCCGCGGCAGGGCCGCCAACTTCCGTCCCGAGTTCCTGGATGCTGTGCGCGGAGCCTTCGCCCGCTGGGGGGAAACCGGCCTCGCAGTCCGATTCGACCTTGCCGCGGATTCGGCGGATGCCGAGGTCCGGTTCACCTGGCGCACGCAATTCGACATCGACCGGACGGGGGAAACGGATCTCGAGTGGGATCGGGATGGTCACCTGCAGTCGGCGCTGGTCACGATCGCGACCTTCGACCCCGACGGTCGTCCCCTCGCCAGCGACGACGTCCGGGTCGTGGCGCTGCACGAGATCGGCCACCTCCTCGGGCTCGATCATTCGCCTGATTCCACGGATCTCATGTTCGCCAAAGCGGTGGTGCGGGATCTGTCGCCACGCGACGTCCGTACCGCCCGGCTCCTCTACTCCCTGGCCCCCGGCAGCCTGCGATAGGAGGCCGGCGGACCCCAGGGTATATTTCCCACCGGAGCCTGCCGCATGTCCCGCCGCGCGATTCCCCTGCTGAACGACGACGCCGTTACGGGTGGAGCCACGACGCTCGCCCACCAGCTGGACGTCCGCGTGCGCCCAGGGGAGCTCGTGCAGCCGCTCCCGGACGGGGCGGTCCGGTGCGTCGCCTGTGGACACCGCTGCCTCGTGCGCCCGGGCCGCCGCGGCATCTGCCAGGTCCGCTTCAATCGCGACGGCACGCTCTACGTGCCTACGGGCTACGTCGCTGCGCTGCAGTGCGATCCCGTCGAGAAGAAGCCGTTCTTCCACGTGCTCCCGGGAAGCGACGTGCTCACCTTCGGGATGCTGGGCTGCGACTTTCACTGCGGATACTGTCAGAACTGGCTCACGTCCCAGGCGCTGCGGGATGCGGCGGCCGGGGTGCTCCCCAGCGACGTGACGGCCACCGGCCTGGTGGAGTTGGCGCGTCGCCGAGGCGCGCGGCTGATTGCCTCCTCCTACAACGAGCCGCTGATCACCGCGGAATGGGCGGTCGAGGTGTTTCGGGCCGCGCGCCCCGCCGGGCTGCGTTCGGCGTTCGTTTCGAACGGCAACTGCACGCCCGAAGTCCTCGACTACCTCCGGCCCTGGACCGACGGTTACAAGATCGATCTCAAGGCCATGAACGACCGCCGCTACCGCGAGCTGGGCGGCGTCCTGCAACACGTGCTCGACGCCATTCGACAGGTGTACGAGCGCGGGTTCTGGCTGGAGATCGTGACCCTCGTCGTCCCCGGCTTCAACGATGACGCGGACCAGCTCCGCGCTGCCGCCGAGTACATCGCGTCGGTGTCTCCCGAGATCCCGTGGCACGTGACAGCCTTCCACCAGGACTACCGGATGACGGAGGCCGCCAATACGACGGCGGCGATGCTCGAGCGCGCCTGCGAGATCGGTGCGGCGGCGGGGCTGAAATTCATTTATGCCGGCAATCTCCCCGGCCGCGTGGGACGCTGGGAGCACACGTGGTGCCCCGATTGTGGTGAGCTGCTGATCGAGCGCCATGGCTACACCATCCGGCGCCAGCACGTGGGCGCGGACGGCAATTGCCCCTCCTGCGGACGCCGCCTTCCGGGGATCTGGTGCTAGGTCTGCTCACCCTGCTGCAGGCGGCGGCGCCAGCCCTGAGCGCCGCCACCGTCGACCCGATCGTCCGCGACGGCGTCCGCGCCGGCGCCTACCCCGGCGCCGTGGTGGCGATCGGGACGGCCGATTCGGTTCTCTACCTGAAGGGCTATGGGCGGCTCGCCTGGTCGACGGGGAGCGCGGCCAGCGATCCCGAAAGCACACTGTACGACATCGCCTCGGTGACGAAGGTCGTAGCCACCACCACCGCGATGATGCTGCTCGTGGACCGGGGCCGCGTGGCGCTCGATGCGCCGGCGGCGCGCTACCTCCCCGAGCTCACCGCTCCAGGCACGGGGGGGATCACCGTACGGGAGCTGCTGGCCCACACCGCGGGGCTGCGGGGCGATCTGCCGATTGCGGCCATTCGGGGTGCACCGGATGCGGCGGCGCTGCTCCGGCTCGTGTACCAGGAGACGCCGCTGTTTACGCCGGGGAAGCGCGTCCTGTACAGCGATCTGAACGCCGTGCTGCTGGGCGAGATCGTTCGCCGCGCGAGCGGCGAGGATCTCGACGCGTTCGTGGCGCGTGAGGTGTTCGCCCCACTCGGGATGACCGAGACGCGCTACCGGCCGTCGCGCGGCCTGATGCGGCGGATCGCTCCAACCGGCGTGTGGCGCGGCCACGCGGTGGCCGGAGTCGTGAACGACCCTACCGCCTGGAAACTCGGCGGCGTCTCCGGGAACGCCGGGGTTTTCAGCACGGCGCGGGACGTGGCGCGGTTCGCCCAGTTCGTGCTGCGCGGCGGCGTGACGGCCGACGGGCGGCGGCTCGTCCGGGCGGAGACCGTGCGCGCGTTCACCACGCGCGCGGCGTATTTCGGACCGCGCACGGAAGCCCGCGCGCTCGGGTGGCAGGCCGTGCCGACGGGAGAAGAGGTGAGCAGTGCGGGGAGCCGCTTCGGTCCACGCAGCATCGGGCACACAGGGTGGACGGGGACCTCGTTGTGGATCGACCCGGACCGCGGCGTGTTCGTGGTCTTGCTCACCAACCGCGCGTTCGCGCCCAGGAGCCGCGAGCCGTTCACGGTTCTCAAGCGGGTGCGCGGCCGGCTCGCGGATCTGGCCGCGCAGGCGATCGATGCCCGCGGGCAGTGAAGCGCCGACGTTGATCTTCGACGGAGAATGTGAGCTGTGCCGCCGCGCGGTGGAGCTGCTGCGCGGCTGGGACCGGGAACACCGGCTCCGCTTCATTCCGTTTCAGGACGAGGAGGCGATCCGGCAGTTCGATCTCGCGCTTGCCGCGCTGGCCGCCGCCATGCACCTGGTGCTGCCCGACGGCCGCGTGTTCGCGGGGGCGGACGCGGTGCCGGAGCTGGGGCGGTTGTTGCCGGGGAAGCGCTGGTGGGCCTGGGCGTTCGCCGTCCCGGGGGTCCGGCCGCTGGCGCGGCGCGTGTACGCCCGGATTGCCCGGCGCCGGCGCTGCGCCGTGCGGGGGCTCCCGGCGGCGGGGCAGCGCGAGCAGATTGGTCGAATGAGGAGATCCGTGTGACGGAAGAAGCGACGCTGGAAAGCGCGGTGCGAACCGCGTTACGCTCGGTGAAGGACCCCGAGCTGAACCTCAACATCATGGATCTGGGGCTCGTCTACGACGTGGACCTGGACGACGGCAACGTACACATCCGCATGACGCTCACGTCGCCCGGGTGCCCGGCCGGCCCGCAGATCATGAACGACATCCACAAGACGCTGCGCACGCTGGACGGCGTCAAGGACGTGGACATCGAGATCGTGTGGGAGCCCTACTGGACGCCGGAGAAGATCGAGCCGAAGATCCGGGCCATGATGGGATTCTGATCGCCTCGCCTACTTCAGCGCCGGTAGTAGCGCCTCCCCCAATACCGTTACCTGCCAGCGGCGCAGTTCGCTCACCTGCGCCAGCTCGGCCAGCTCGCGCGGGCGCGCGCGCGCGATCAGCTCGAGCGTCGCCTTGCCGCACAGCACGCCGGGGTCGAGCCCGATGCGCTGCGCGACGACGTTGCGGGCCGTCTTGAGCCGCTCGACGCGCGCCTCGAGCTCCGGATCACGGGCCACCCGGGGTCCGCGCTCCCGCCTCGGCAGCTCGTGCTCGGGGAGAGCCAGGGCCCGGCCCACCGCGGTCACGAGGGGCTGCCCATAGCGCCGGGCCAGGCTGGCGGGCAGGCCGCGGACCTGGCCCAGCGCGTCGA
>DASUAH010000019.1:0-4479 GCA_035763885.1 Gemmatimonadales bacterium | reverse complement strand
CCCCGGAGAAGCTCACGGCGGAGCAGGAGCGGCTGTTCCGTGAGCTGGCCAAGGTGGAGGGGGAGCCGCCCCGGCGCGAGCCGGGCTTCTGGTCGAAGCTCAAGGAAGCACTGGGCGCATGACCTGGTGGGCCATCGACGTCCGGACGGCCGCCGAGCACCGGGCGGCCGTCGGCGCGTGGCTGGTGGCACGCACGGGACACGCGGTCGAGGAACGCGACGACGGCACCCTGGTGGGCTTCGCCGCCGACGAGGGCGAAGCCGACCGCGTCGCCGCGGCGCTCGTGCGCGAGGTCGCGGCGCCGCTCAGCACCGCCCGCCGCCCGCTCCAGCCGGTCGACTGGTCGCTCCGCTGGCGCGACGGGCTCGAGCCGCGGCGGATCGGGCGGCTCACGCTGGCGCCCTCGTGGCTGGCGAGCGCAGCAGTGGAGCCCGCCGTGGTGCTCGATCCCGAGATGGCGTTCGGCAGCGGCGAGCACGGGTCCACGCGCGGCGCCCTCACCCTGCTCGAGCGTCACCTCCGTCCCGGCGACCGCGTGCTCGACCTCGGCAGCGGCAGCGGCATCCTCGCGATCGCCGCGGTCAAGCTCGGCGCCGCGCGGGCCACCGGTATCGAGATCGACCCTGAAGCCAACGAGGTCGCCGAGCGCAACGCGTCGCGCAACGGCGTTGCCCGCCGGGTCGCCTTCCTCCACGGCGACGCCGCAGTGCTCGCCCCGCTCGCCGCGCCGGTCGAGCTGGTCTGCTCCAACATCCTTCGCAACGTCAACACCGCGCTGCTTCCGGCCGTTCGCCACGCGCTCGCACCCGGCGGCCTGGCGGTCTTCGCCGGGATGGAGGCGCCGGAGGCGCCGCTGTTCCGCGATGCGCTCACCGCGGCCGCGTTCGACCCGGTGGACGAGATCACCGACGCGGGTTGGTGGGCCGTCGCCGCCCGTCCGCGATGATCGTGCTGGTGCAGACCGAGAGGCGGACGGACGGGCGGACCGTCGGTCTGCTGGACGGAGAGGAGCACCACCTCCGGGTCCGCCGGGCGCGCGAGGGCGAGATCGTCGGCTTGCGCGATGGGACCGGGCTGGTCGGCACCGGGCGGCTGGTGCGGGTCGGGAAGGGCTGGGCGGTGGAGGTGGCGCGGGCGGCGGTAGGGCCGCGGCCGCCGGCGCTCCGCGTCGCCGTGGGCGCCGGCGACCGCGAGCGGTTCGCCTGGCTGGTCGAGAAGGCCGCCGAGCTGGGTGTGACCGACCTCCACCCGCTGGACTCCGCCAACGCTGCAGCGGTCGCGACGCGGGTGCGCCACGCGCAGCTCGAGCGGCTGCGTCGCCGCGCGCTGGAGGCGACCAAACAGTGCGGCGCCGCCTGGGCGCCGGTGGTGCACACGCCCGAGCCACTTGCGGGCTTCGTGGCGCGGCGGTTCGCCGGCGAGCGCTGGCTCGCGGACGTGGAGGGCGATGCGCCGCCGCCGCCGCCGGCCGGAGAGCTGACCGTGATCGTCGGCCCCGAGGGCGGCCTCACCGCCGACGAGCGGTCGCTCGCACTCGCCGCCGGCTATCGCGCGGTGCGGCTCGGCGCGCATACCCTTCGCTTCGAGACCGCGGCGCTCGCTGCCGCTGCGCTGGCCGCCGCGGGGCGGCTCACCGGGACCGGAGGTTCGGATGGCTGACTGTCTCTTCTGCCGGATCGTGAGGGGCGAGATTCCGGCCAGGATCGCGAAGCGGTCGGACGACGCGGTGGCCTTTCACGACATCAATCCGCAGGCGCCGGTGCACGTGCTGGTGATTCCGACCGTGCACGTGGCCGCGGTCCGCGACGCCCGGAGCGCCGAGGACGAGCGGCTCCTCGGCCGGACTCTGACCTTCGCGGCCGAGGTCGCGCGCGAGCTCGGCCTCGACGCGCGCGGCTACCGGATCGTCACCAACACCGGCCCGGAGGCGGGACAGAGCGTCGATCACCTGCATTTCCACGTGCTCGGGGGGCGGAGGCTCGGATGGCCGCCGGGATGAGGACATCTTGAGCCAACCGCGCGCCCTGCCTAAGTTTTGCAGCTTATCCGGCCACGCCCGCGCCCGGGCGGAGAGGGGTGACGACCTGAATGTCCGAAGTGATCATCCACGACGACGAGAGCTTCGAACGCGCGCTCAAGCGGTTCAAGAAAAAGTGCGAGAAGGCGGGGATCCTGTCCGACCTCCGCAAGCATCGCCACTACGAGAAGCCGAGCGAGCGGAAGAAGCGCAAGATGAACGCGGCCATCCGGAAGAGCCGGCGCGGGCCGCGCATCGCTCGTGGCTGACCTCGCCACCTCGCTGCGGACCGCGCTGGTGGCGGCCCGCAAGGCGCAGGACAAGGAGCGCACCCTCGTCCTCGGCACGATCATCGCCAATCTCAAGAACCGGGAGCTGGAGCTCGGGCGGAACGCTACCGACGACGAGGTCGTGGACGTGCTCCGCAAGGGCATCAAGCTGCGCCGCGAAGCCCTGGAGCAGTTCGGCAAGGCGGGGCGCCGGGATCTCGCCGAGGTCGAAACCGGGCAGATCAGGGTCCTGGAGGAGTTCCTGCCCGCGCAGGCCGATGCCGAAGAAATCCGGGCCGCGGTGCGCGCCGCGATCGCGGCCGGGGCGCGGGACATCGGCAAGGTGATGGGCGCGGTGCTGCCGAAGCTCAAGGGCCGCGCCGACGGCAAGATCGTGAACCAGATCGCGCGCGAGGAGCTGGCTGCGGGATGACGCCGGTGGAAGCACCGCACGCTCCAGACGGGGTGCCGGGGGATCCGACCGCCGGCACCCCGTTGCCTTTGCAGGGCTCCGGCACGGCCGACGCGCTCGACACGATCGAGCTTCCGGCGGTGCTCGCGCTGGTGGCGGAGCACGCGGCAGGCCCGCTCGGCGCGGCGCGGGTGGTCGCCCGGCGGCCGACCGACGACGTCGCCTGGATCCGGCGGGAGCTCGCGCGGGTCGGGGAAGTCGCGGCCCTCTTCCGCGCCCAGGACGGGCTGCTCGCCGAACCAGTGCCCGACGTATCGGCCGCCCTCGGGCGGCTGCGCATCGAGGGCAGCGTGCTCGATGGCGCCGAGCTCGCCGCCATCCGGCGGGCGCTCGGCGCGGCCCGCGCGGTGCATGCCGACCTGAAGCGGGTGGCGCAGGATGCTCCGCATGCCGCGGAGCTGCTCTGCGAGCTGCCCGACCGGCAGCTCGACCGGCGGCTGGAGCAGGCGCTCGACCCCGACGGCGCGGTGCTCGACTCGGCCAGCCCGCGCCTGGCGGCGGCGAGGCGGGAGGTGCACGACGCGCGGCAGCGCCTCGTCCGCCGGCTCGAGTCGCTCATCCGGCAGCTGGACCCCTCCGCGACCCCGCAGGGGGCCTCGGTCACCGTGCGGGACGGGCGCTACGTGATCCCTGTCCGGCGCGACTCGCGCGCCCGTCCGCAGGGCATCGTCCGTGACGAGTCCGGCAGCGCCGGCACGCTGTTCATCGAGCCGGCGGAAGCGATCGAGCTGGGGAACGCGCTGCGCGAGGCGCAGGTCGCCGAGGAGCGGGAGACGCTTCGCGTGCTGCGCGAGCTCACGGCGCTGCTCCGCCCGGCGTGGCGGGAGATCGGCGACGCGGTCGAGCTCTGCGTGGCGGTGGACGACCTCGTCGCGCGGGCGCGCTACGCCGTGGCGGTGCAGGGAGAGATCCCCGGGCTCGCCGCCGCGCCGGCGCCGCTCGCGATCCGCCACGGCCGCCACCCGCTGCTGCTCGCCGGGGGGGCGCCGGTGGTGCCGTTCGATCTCGACCTGGGGGACGCCGAGCGGACCCTGCTGGTGAGCGGGCCGAACACCGGCGGCAAGACCGTCCTCCTCAAGGCGGTGGCGCTCACGGCGGCGCTGGCGCAAAGCGGCGTCGTGCCGCCGGTCGGCGCCGAGACCCGGCTGCCGGTGTTCACCCGTTACTTCGCCGACATCGGCGACCGCCAGTCGATCGCGGCGAGTCTCTCGACCTTCAGCGCGCACGTGCGGGTGCTCGGCGCGATCCTGGCGGAGGCCGACGACGGCACGCTGGTGTTGCTGGACGAGGTGGGGAGCGGGACGGACCCCTCGGAAGGCGCGGCGCTCGCGGCGGCGGTGCTCGCCACGCTCACCCGCCGCCGCGCCGTCACTATCGCGACCACCCACCTCGGCGCGCTGAAGAACCTGGCGATGCAGACCCCCGGCGTGGTGAACGGGTCGCTCGAGTTCGACGGTGCCACGCTCGCGCCCAGCTACCGGTTCCAGAAGGGGGTGCCCGGCCGGTCCTGGGGGCTCGCCATCGCGCGACGGCTCGGGGTGCCCGCGGAGGTGCTGGTCGATGCCGAGGCACGCGTCCCGGAGGCGGAGAAGTCGCTGGACGCGCTGCTGGCATCGGTCGAGGAACGGGCGCGCGCGCTCAGCGCCGAGCAGGCGGCGCAGGCCGCACAGCGGCTCGAGACCGAGTCGCTCGCGGCGCGGCTCGCCGCCCAGGCGGAGAGG
>DASUAH010000018.1:0-23126 GCA_035763885.1 Gemmatimonadales bacterium | reverse complement strand
TCCCTCGGCCATCGACGGGACTTCGCGGCTGGCGAGCCGGCCGTCTGGCCGTCTGGCCCTCTGGCCGTCCGGCCGTCTGCCGTCGCTGCCAGCATCCCCATGCCGAAGCCGATCCGCCCGCCGCCGGCCAGGCGCGCCGGGAGGCCGGTGGCACGGAGCGCGCGCGCGGCCCCGCAGAGCGGGCGCCAGAGACGCTCGCGCGCGAAGATTGCGAGGACGACCCGGCCCAGCCGCGGCAGCCGTCGCGCGCGGAAGAGCTGCTCGCGGGCAGCCTCCAGGCCCCGCCCATACCCCACGCCCGACGGGCAGGCCGGCTCGCACCCGCGACAGCCGAGGCAGGCATCGAGGTGCTGCAGCAGGGCGGGGTCGCCGGGTGGGATCTCGCCCCGCTCGAGCGCGCGCATGAGCACGATCCGCCCGCGGGGACTGTCCGCCTCGTCCCCGGTGGCGAGGTAGGTCGGGCAGGCGGGCAGGCAGAACCCGCAGTGCACGCAGGGATCGAGGGCCGCGTACCCGCCGGCGCGCTCGCCGCTCACCGCCGCCCTCTCACGTCTCCCGGCCTTCCAGCGCCACGCTGAGCCGTTGTCCCGGGTCGAACGTCGCGCGCAGGCGATCGACCAGGTGGCCGACCCCCTCGCGATACGCGCCGAAATGCCCGACGGCGCGCCGGACGCCCCACGGCGCGCGCTCGAGGGTGAGCGGGATCTCGCGTGCCGCCAGTGTGCGTCTGAGCGAGCGGAGCCGCTCGGCGGGCGCGTCACCGGTCCAGCGGAGACCGCCTCCCACCGGTCCCGCGGCCAGCAGGCCCTCGCCCAGCTCGGCGGCGATCAGGTCGATGGTCTCGTCCACCCCCTCCCCCAGGACGCCGAGGCGGAAGGTGACCGGTCCGCTCGTGGCGCCGCGGCCCAGGAGGCCCCAGAACGCCGCGGCGCGGTCGGGCTCCAGCTGTTCCCAGGGCCCCGGGACCGTGCTCGTGAGGCGCCCGGTCTCCGCGCGCACGGCGGCATGCAGCCCGGCGAAGCGCACCCCGAGGACCCACTCGCCCTCGGCGGCGAGCGCCGGGGAGGCGAGCTCGGCGGCAATCGGGGTGAAACGCGCCTCCGCGAGGTCGCGCGCCGCGGCGGTGAGCGGATCGCGGGCGCCGCGCCGGCAGAGCGTGACGTCGGCCTCGGGCACGGCGCGGAGTCTGAGGTGCAGTTCGGTGATGATCCCGAAGGCGCCGAATCCGCCCACGTGCAGCTTGGTCAGGTCGAATCCCGCCACGTTCTTCACCACCCGGCCGCCGGCGCGGACAATCCGCCCGTCGCCAGTCACCACGGTGCAACCGAGCACGTGGTCGCGGACCGGCCCGAACCCCTGCCGCACGGTGCCCGCCGTGCCGGTCGCCACGACCGAGCCGAGGCTGCGCTCGAGCCGGCCCGGCGGATCGACGGCCAGCCACATCGCATGCTCGGCGAGCTGCCGCCGCACCGATTCGACGGTGGCGCCGGCCTGCACCGTGGCCACCAGATCCGCGGGGCTCACCGACAGCACGGCGTCGAGCGCGCGGGTGCTCACCACCAGGTCCGCGGGCGCGTCGCCCTGGAGCCAGGTCGCACGCCCCTCGATGCGGATCCGCCACTGCTCGTCATGCGCCAGGCGGCAGACGAGGGCCAGCGCCTCGGCCGACTCGGGTGTCGCGCGGGGGAGGTTCTCCGGGTCGCGGTCTACGCTGGAGGGGCCCAGCAGGGCGCGGAGCCGCGCGAAGATCACGGGGCCTCCCGGCGCGCCGCCGCAGTGGCGTGCCACTCGCGGCAGGCCCGGGCCGGCAGCACTTTGCCCGGATTGGCCCGCTCCGCGGGGTCGAACACGCGGCGTACCGCCTGCATGGCTCCGAGCGATTCCGCGTCGAAGATCCAGGGCATGTACCCCATCTTGTCGTTGCCCACGCCGTGCTCTCCGGTGATGCTTCCGCCCGCCTCCACGCAGGCCGCCATGATCTCGCGGCTCGCCTCGCGCACCCGCGCGGTCAGGGCCGGGTCGCGCCGGTCGAAGCTGATGTTCGGGTGCAGGTTGCCGTCGCCGGCATGGAAGACGTTGCTGATGTTGAGCCCGTACCGGTCGCGGATCTCCCCGATCCGGTCCAGGATGTCGGGCAGCGTCGAACGCGGCACCACGGCGTCCTGCACGGCGAGGTCGGGCGCGATGCGTCCCATCGCGCCGAACGCCTTCTTCCGGCCCTGCCAGAGCCGCGCGCGCTCCGCGGGCGTGGACGCGCCCCGGACCGTCCGCGCACCGTGGCTGCAGAGAATCCGCTCGACGACCGCAGACTCCGCCTCGACCTGCGCCATCTGCCCGTCCACCTCGACCAGCAGCACCGCCGCGGCGTCGGTCGGATACCCCGCTGCGTAGATCGATGCCTCGACCGCGGCGACGCAGGCCCGGTCCATCATCTCCAGCGCGGCGGGCACGATCCCCGCCGCGATGATCGCGGAAACCGCCTCGCTGGCGGCGCGCACGCTGCCGAAGTCCGCGAGCATGGTCTGTACGGCGGGTGGAGTCGGCTCGAGCCGGACGGTGATCTCGACCGCCACGCCGAAGAGCCCCTCGCTCCCGACGAAGAGGCCGACCAGGTCGGGGCCCCATGCGTCCCCCGACGGCGAGCCGAGCGTCGCGATGCTGCCGTCGGGCAGCACGACCTCGAGCTGCGCGATGTGGTTCGTCGTCACGCCGTACTTCAAGCAGTGCGGTCCACCGGCATTCTCGGCGACGTTGCCGCCTACCGTGCACGCGGCCTGGCTCGAGGGATCAGGCGCGTAGTACAGCCGGTACGGCGCTGCGGCCTCGGAGAGACGCGCGTTGATCACGCCGGGCTCGACCACCGCCCGGCGCCGCGCGGGATCGATCCGGTGGATGCGATTGAGGCGCGTGAGGGCCAGCAGCACCGCATCGGGATCGGCGAGCGCCCCGCCGGACAGGCCGGTCCCGGCGCCCCGCGCGACGAACGGCACACCGACCAGGTGCAGCAACCGCACGACCTCCACGACCTCGCGGCGGCTGCCGGGCAGCACCACCACGCCCGGCACCGACTCGCGCGTGGGCAGCCCGTCCATCGCGTAGGTGGCGAGCTCCGTCCGGCGGTGGCGGACCCACCGCGGCCCGACGATCCGGCCCAGCGCCTCGACCAGGGGCGGGTTCACACGTCGGGAGGCAGGACAAAGTATGCCCCGCCCTTGCCGTTGCCGTGCGCGCGCCGATGCACCTGGAGGGCGGCTTCGACCCGCGCGGTCAGCCCGGGGAGGAGCCGGAGCAGGAGATGCACCCGGTCGCTGGTGGAGCGGGTGGCCAGGAGGCGCTGCTTCAGCTCCGCGTCGCACTCGACCGCGGCGGCGACGGCGAACGACAGCGGGAGCGGGGTCTCGGGGAGCGATGGCTCGTCCGGCTCGCTGTCATTGAGCAGGCGGACCGCGCGGTGGTATTCGACGAAGCGATCGCGGAGCTCCCGCACGGCGTCCGCGCCCGGGAGCGTGGCGGGATCTTCCTCGAACTCGTCGACCAGTCCCATGTAATAGGGCGCCGGGTCGGGCACGACCTGCCGCACCACGAAGCGGGTGCCCCCGAGCACCAGGACGTTGGAGCGACCGTCGGGGAGCCGCTCGTTCGCGCGCACTTCCGCGACGCAGCCGACGGTGCCCGGATCCGGTGCCTCGCGCTGCGTCCCCGTCGGCGTGATCCCGAAGCGGCGGGAACCGCTCAGGCAGTCGTCCAGCAGGCGGCGGTAGCGCGGCTCGAAGAGGTGGAGCGGGAGCGCGGTGCCGGGAAAGAGAACGACGGTGAGAGGGAAGAGCGGGAGGCGGTACGGGGACATGCTGTAAGCTAACAGCTATGAGCTATGAGCTATGAGCTATGAGCTAACAGCCCATAGCCCATAGCTCATGGCTCATAGCTCAAGCTACGCCGCCACCCACTGCTTGAGGCTCTTGACGTCCGGCGAGTCGCGCAGCTTCTCGAATGCGCGCTCGCGGATCTGCCGGATGCGCTCGCGGGTGACGCCGAGCAGGGCGCCGATCTTCTCCAGCGTGAGGGCCTCGGAGCCTTCCTCCAGCCCGTAGTAGAGGGACAGGATCTTCCGCTCCCGCGGCGTCAGGTGACGCTCGAAGAGGCGCTCGATGAACTCCCGCCGCAGCCGGGTATCGGTCTGCTCCTCGATGTCGCCGGTGCCGGCGCCGGCGACCCGCTCGCCGAACGTGCTCGAGCCCCGATCGGTGCGCTCCACCGGGGCGTCCAGCGACACCTCGGTGCCGGTCATCCGCCGCGCCGCCCGGATGTCGTCCACCGTGTGGCCGAGCGCCATCGCGACCTCGTCGTCGGTCGGCTCGCGGCCGAGCTCCTGCGCGAGAAACCCTTCGGCGCGGGCCATGCGGATGAGGGCGGAGTTCTGGTTCAGGGGGATCCGGACGCTGCGGGTCTGTTCGGCGAGCGCCTTGAGCACGGCCTGGCGCACCCACCACACGGCATAGGAGATGAACTTGACGCCGTGATCCGGATCGAACTTGCGGACCGCCTTGAGCAGCCCCTCGTTGCCGATGGCGACCAGCTCCGACAGCTCGAGCCCGTGCCCCTGATACTTCTTCACGTACGAAATGACGAAGCGCAGATTCGCGGTCACCAGGCGCTCGGCGGCGGTCTGGTCTCCCGCCTGCGCGCGGCGCGCCAGCCGCTTCTCCTCGTCGGGGTCGCTGATCATCGGGAGCTTCTGAATGTCGAGGAGGTACTGGTCGAAGGCGCTGGCGGGTGCGGCACGGAAGAACGGTCGCGGATTCCCCTGACGGACAGCAGGCATAACTGGCACCCCAGCGAAGTGGACCGGCATCTTGTGTTGGGAAGCGCGGGAATCTGGCTCGTAAGCCGTTGCGGCACATGAATATAGGAGATAGCCACAAATCGGTCAAGAAAGGCAGTTTGTGCACATCACAAATGATTCCCGATGCGACGGTTCTCCGCTTTGTCCACCTCCCGTTCTGGTGTGGATAAGTGACGAAACTCAGCCCCCGACCGCCCCGGCGGACGCCAAAACCGCACGAATGGCCGCTTCCGGGGCCGCTACGGTCCAGCGGTCTCCGGGGACCATCGCCCCGACTTCGGCGGGCAGGGCGAATCGTACCCGCGCCTCGCGCGCTTTCTTGTCGGCCGCCATGGCGCCGAGCAGCCGCTCGGGCGGAAAGTCCGGCGGCACCACGGGCAGTCCCACTCTCCGCAGGAGACCGGCGACCTCGTCGGCCAGCCCTGGGCGGGCCACGCCGAGCGATTCGGCCAGGCGGCACTCCGTCACCAGGCCGATGGCGACCGCCTCCCCGTGGGGCAGCGCGTAACCCGACGCCTGCTCGAGCGCGTGGGCGACGGTGTGGCCCGCATTCAGGGTGGCGCGGCGTCCGGCCTCACGCTCGTCCTCGCTCACGACCGCGGCCTTGATCTCGACGCTGCGCCGGACCAGCGCGGCCAGGGTGTCGGGGTCGCGCGCGGCGATCCGGTCGGCCGACGCCGCGATCCACCGGAAGTACTCCCGATCGGCGATGAGCCCATGCTTCACGGCCTCGGCCAGCCCGCCGCGGAGCTCGCGTTCCGGCAGCGTCCGGAGCACCAGCGGGTCGGCCACGACGGCGACCGGCGGGTGGAAGGCGCCGATCAGGTTCTTCCCGTGAGCGGTATCGACGCCGGTCTTCCCGCCGACCGACGCGTCCACCATCGCGAGGAGAGTCGTGGGGACCTGGATGTACGGGACCCCGCGCATGTAGGTGGCGGCGACGAACCCGGCGAGGTCGCCGATGACCCCGCCGCCCAGTGCGACGATGGCGCTGTCCCGCCCGAACCCGCGGTCGAGCAGCGCATCCGACAGCTCCGCCCACCGGGCCCTGGTTTTCGAGCCTTCGCCCGGCGGCACCACCAGCTCCGCGGCGAACGCCGGGGCTGCCGCCGCCCAGGTATCGAGCAGCCGGCGCACCGTCTCGTCGGTGATCAGCGCCAGACGATGCCGGGGGACGTGCCGCCCGACCAGCTCCTGCAGCCGGCCGAGCACACCGGCTTCGACGTACACCGGGTAGCTCCCCAGCGCGTGGCGGACATCGACTCGGGTCATGCGCTCCGCGGTTACCACGTGGTGTCGCTGATGCCCGCGCGATGATTCGCCAGCCGGGCGAGCGTGAACAGCAGATCGGAGAGTCGGTTGAGGTACACCAGGAACAGCTCGGGGACCTCGACCTCGTGTGACAGTCGCACCACGCTCCGCTCCGCGCGGCGGCAGACGGTGCGCGCGAGGTGCAGCGAGGCAGCGGTGGAAGTGCCGGCCGGAAGCACGAACGAACGCAGTGGCGGCAGCTCGCTTTCCGCCGCGTCGATCGCGTTCTCCAGCTCGGCTACACGGTCGGCTGACAGCTCGGCCTTCTCCAGGGCCTCCGCGACCTTCCCTGGATCGGGCGTGGCGAGGTGACCGCCGATGGCGAAGAGGTCGCGCTGGATGGATTCGAGCAATGGGTCGAACGGTTGCCGGGGCGCGGTGGCACGCACCACCCCGAGGGCCGAGTTGAGCTCGTCCACGTCGCCATAGGCGGCGACGCGCGGGTGGTCCTTGGGGACGCGCCCGCCGCCGAACAGCCCGGTGTCGCCCTGATCGCCCGTGCGGGTGTAGATCTTCGTCACCGGCTCCTCACCTCGGGTGCTCCGATGCTCGACCCCGGGGGGGACCACGACCAGGTCGCCCAGCCGAGCCGCTGGGCGAGGCTCACCCTTGCCGGGAGCATCTATCCTCCGACTCCGTACCGCTCCCGCAGCACCCGCACGTGGTGCCGTTCGGGGCCGGCGATGACGTACGCGAGGGCACGCACCGAGACCGGATGATTGTTCGCGGTGACGCGGCGGGTCCACGCGTCGGGCGGAAGCCCGTGCAGGAGGCAGAGCGTGCTGCGGCGCACCGCCTCCAGCTCCGCCAGCAGCTCGCCCAGCGGGCGCCGGTCGAACTCACCGGCGGGTACATATGCGTTCTCGTCAAACCCGGGGAGCGGGGTTTCGTCCCCGCGCGCCGCCCGCAGCGCGCGGTGGGTGAAGATCCGCTCCGCGTCGGCCAGGTGGCCCACGATCTCGGCTACGCTCCACTTGCCCGGCGCGTACCGGTACGCGGCGCGTTCGGGCGGGAGCGGGGCGAGGAGCGCGAGTGTCTCGCGGATCTGCTGCTCGAGCAGCGGCAGCAGCTCGCCGTCGGGAACCTGCGCGATATACCCGCCGTAGTACGGGGCGAACTCGCCCGCCTCAGGGCGGGCCGGGAGCACTGCTGTGGTCATGGGGTTCTCCGGGCTCGCAGTTGACCGGCCACTCACGTGGCGCCGGCGACGGCGCCGAGGCAGGTGACCGCCATCTCGCTGGTGGGCACAAGCGCGATGTCAGTCGGCGCGGATCGCGGCGCGGACCCGGGCCGCCAGCTCGGGCGACAGGTCGTTGATCTGGTGATCGCGCCGCGCATGGGCGGCAGCCTGTTGCAGAACTTCGTCGTCGGTGTTGCCGTGGGCTTCGAAATCGCAGTTCATGCCGATGTCGCGGCAGCGAAGATGTTTGGCCATGCGAGAACCCTCCGAACGGTGCAGCGGGGACGCCCCTGCGCCCCTGCCTCAAGTTACTGCGCCATCCGTCCCGCGCTACGCGCGCCCCGCGTCCCGGTCGGCCGCGAGCTGGCCCGCTCCGGCGCGCCATGCCGCCGCAGCCAGCGCCCGCGCGGTCGCGCGGCCGACCGTTCCGGTGGCGCCGGGCACCAGAATCATCGTGGCCTCCGGGGTCGGTCGCGGGACCGCCGGTTCCTGCCCTTCCGCCCGGCGGCGGCGAGCGCCCGCTCGACCCAGGGGCGGAGCGCGTCCGCGTCCTCCAGCAGGTCACCGGGAATGCCGTAGTACTGCATCACGTGCGACCCGTCGCCGAACGGCAGGAACGGCGCCATCCCCTGGGCCTCGAACGCGGCGCGGGACTCGTCGTCCACCTTGAGGTAGAGGGCATCGTCGTCGAGCAGCGCGAAGAACCGCTCGGCCGAGTATATCCCGACACCGCCGAACATGCTCCGCGAGCGCAGGTTGGTGGCCACGCGCCCGAGCTGCTCCAGTGCAAAGGCCCGGAATCCCGGCGTCACCGCCATCGCTCAGACCCTCCGCTGCCACGCATCGCGGGTGATGCGGTAGAGCACGTGCGGCAGGCCGGCGTCGGTGGCGAGCCCGCGGCCCCAGCACTCCGCGGCCAGCGCGTACCCGAGCTCGAGCTCGTCGCGGCCGTCCAGCACGATGCAGCGCAGCCCGCCGCGTCCGGCGAACCGTCCCGTCGCGCGATCGTCGGCCCGCCACCACCCGATGCCACCGGCGTGCCAGTCGGTCATGGCCCGTTCGAGGAAGACCCGCGACTCGTCGCCGCTCCAGACGCCGCCCAGCGTCGCCATCACCCGCGGATCGGCGTGGAGGCGGCGAAGCTCGGGCAGATCGTCCGGCACCATGCGGCGGAGCCGGAGTCGCGCCGTCTCGAGGGCGGCAACGTCGAGCCGGTGGGGCGAGCGCATCAGGGGCGACTATGGCGCCATGCGCCGAAGCTCGTGCCGGGGCGGGCACGTCGCCGGTGGGGTGTTCCGCTCTAATCGGCGCGGCCGGCGTCGCCGCCGGACGCGTCGACCGAGATCGTGAGGTCGCGCCGGAGCTCGGCCGCCCCGCTGAGCAGGTCACGCCACGAGATCTCGTGGCCCTTTCGCGCGCCTTTGGGGGTGATCTTCACCGTCTCCGGGCTCAGTGTGACGGTGTACAGCTTGCCGTCGAGCGCGAGTTCCCGCTTGAGCGGCTTGGCGAGTCGGGTAGCCATGGCAGGTCTCGGTTCTGCGTGGGCGGTCTCGAGCCTTCACTTGATCGCGAGGTTCCCGAGCATCAGCACCTTGCGCTCCAGGTCGAACGTGGCGTTGGTGCTCCGGGCGAGCAATTTCACGAGCACGTCGGCGTCTTGCGCGTTCGGCCGCAGCACGTACTCCTCGGCGCCGTTGTCGAGGATCAGTTGCAGGGTGAAGGCACCGGGTGCGCCGCGCTCCTGCTCGGTCCACGACGCCTGAATGTGGGTGACCTGCCGAACCTTGATCTGTCGCTCGGCCGGGGTCGCTGCTCTGGGCATCGGCCACCTCCTGGCTTCCGGGGTTTGCCGGCGCCGGACCGGCCCGGCGCCCTTCGCAAGCTAGCCCATTCGCCGGCCGGGATGGCTGGGGCAGCTGGTTCCTGAGCGCTTCGCGGCAGTGCTCGAGGTGCTGCCGCTGGAGATCGCGGATCTCCTCGAGCAGCCGCGGTACGGGGTCGCTCACTCCGTGCAGCCTGGCTGCCGGAGGCGATCGCGGACCGACCGGAGGATCGCCTCGAGGCTCGAGAGGTCCGGCCGGCCCGGCTTGTTGTGCTCCACCAGCAGGAGATCGGCGATCTCGCCCCGACCGCCCAGCTCCACGATATCCCGGACCAGGGCGTCCACCGTGGGCGAGTACACCGGGCGTCGGTGGACAACGATGTCCGTCAGCGGGTGATCGCCGGGCTTGCCGTCGGGCATGGGGGCCTCTCCGGAGCGTGCCGCGGATTCTGCCCAGGATGCCCGGCGCTGTCCAGCCGGCCATGGGTTTCCCGCGGAGGCGGCAGCCCTACGGCAGCCGCAGCCGGTTGGACCGTCTGTCCACCAGCGGGAGCGCGCTCTCGAGCAGCCGCCGCTGGGGCTCGGTCGCCTCGGACAGGCCGGGCGGAACCGTCCCGAGACCCGGCAGCGTGCAGTTCGCGGGTGCGATGCGCGGCCGCTCCAGTCGCAGGAACGCCATGTTGCCGGGCCCCTTGTAGCCGAATTGGCGGGCCAGCTCACGGATCCCGGGGGCCGTGCGATTGGTCCACCGCAGCTCACCATCGCCAGCCGCCTTCAGCCGGCCGGTTCCGAGGAGCAACGCCGGGCCCGGGCCGCCATCGTGCCAGACCAGCCAGACCCGGTCGCCTTCCGCGGGCGTCGTCAACCGCGCGTCCGGAGGAAACCAGACCGCGTGAAACGGGCTCTCCAGCAGCGCCAGGGCATTCAGCGGGTCGATCGGGGGTGTCCCGCGGAAGATCAGCGTGCGTTCGGCCACTGGGGCGATCCTCCACTCAAATGCCGTCTCGGCTCGCGCCGCGGCCAGCCTACCGGCGCCGCCGGCGCCTCGGAGCTGGAGGCTCGGAAACGAACTGCATGTTGATCGCGATGAGCTCTCCCGCGAACCACGCCACCATCCGGCCGGTGAACTTCTCCGCCAGGTAGAACAGGTCGTTTGGCGTCTTCGGGCGGATCCGCGCGACCAGAACGCCGTCCGCGCTGCCGACCTCGATGTGCCCCCCTTTCGGGCGCTGGGCGTGTTTCAACCGGGTCTTCGCCTTGTTGGCCCATGACCAGGTGCTGGCGCCGCGCAGCTTGGCGCGGAGGAGCTTGAACACATCGAGTTGCCCGACTGGCACGACTTGGACGACCAGCATGGGGGACTCCGGCTAGAGTCAACATGATGGGGTGCGCGACCGACACAGCCCGCCAGCGGCGGGCGCGCCGTACCGGGGGGCAGCACAAACTTACGTTGGCCAGGCGCCGGCTGCATGCGCATGGCGGCCGCCCGGCGCATGGTCGCGGACCGCCGGCGCCGGGCTTCGGACGAGCTCCGGCCACGGGGGGGCGAGGAGATGGAGATGCATTATGGCGATCTTCACCGCCCCTTCACGGTGTGGACTCTAAGGTTGCTCGGGGAGGAAATGCTATCGTGTCGCGGCTCGGGCGGGCTTTGCTTTTCGGCTTCCTCGCGGCACTCGGGGGTCCAGCGGCGGCGCAGGTTCGCCAACAGCTTCGGCCGCCGGGGGTGACCGATAGCGCGATCACGTGGGGGAGGCAGCTGTTTCACGGCTCGGCCAACTGTGCGTCGTGCCACGGGGACGACGCTCAGGGCACGGATGACGGCCCGGCCCTCACCGGCGCACTGTGGCTGCATGGCCCCGGCACCTACGATTGGCTGGTGGAGCAGATCAACCGCGGGCTGCCGGCCCACGAGACGTGGACCCGCAAGCCGATGCCCATGCGCGGCTGGTCCGCCATGCCGGACGCCGACGTCCGTGCGGTTGCCGCCTACGTCTGGGCGATCACCCACCCGCCGCGCCCGCCCAAGGCAAAGCCGCGGCGCACTTGACGCCCCCGCCGTGCCGGGCGCCGGCCGCGAGTGGCGGTGCCGGTCAGCTGCTTTCGGCGCGTGGGCCCGGGCGCCGCATGAAATCGGCCACCTGCTGCCGCGTCAGCCCGACGTCCGCCAGTATCTCCTCGGTGCTCGGGCGGTCGAAGTCCACCCGGCGCGCCTCGAAGATGAGCTCGTACGCGTGGGGACCATCGATCGCCTGCTGTTGCCGAAGCGTCCACCCGCTCTCCTCGATGAACAGGTGCAGCGCGTGCTCGAGGGACTCGAAAGCGTTCTCACTCCACCGCCGGTCCCGGGGGTGCCAGAAGCGCGTGAGGAGCGCCATGCCGGGCGGAACCCGATCGGTGTCTCGTACCGCGCGAGACACGACGACCACGAGATGTACCCGGCCGGGCCGGTCGCTGATCGCCGGGGCCGCGGCCGTGGCGGGTGCGGGAGACACCAGCGCCGCCGCGACGTCACCGCCGTTGGTCGGCGGCTCCGCGCCTGTGGGTGGATGCTCGTCGTCCGTTCGCATGGACTCCCCCGGATAGACTGCCTACCCGCGTGCTCGAAGATGCTGATGCAGCCGGGACGGCGCCCTTGCTCGCGTCACCCGGCCCGGCCGACCATCGCCACGTGACCGACCCGCTCGCCAAGCTCCAACCCCTCTTGACCTACTGGATCGATGGCCATGGCCGGCTGGCCGCGGTCGATGGCGCCTGGACTGCCTTCGCGGTCGCCAACGGGGCTCCGCTGCTCACCGCCGGGGCTGTGCTCGGCCGCCCGATCTCAGGGTTCATCGCCGATCCGACCACGCGCCATTTGTATACGATGATCTACGAGCAGGTGCGGCGCGGTGTCTCGCGGACGTTTCCCTTCCGCTGCGACGCTCCGTCCCTGCGGCGTGAGATGCGCCTGCGCCTGTCGCCCGAGCCGGAAGGCCGAATCCGTTGCGACAGTTACCTCATCGCCGAACGGGGCCGGCCGGCGGTTCCGCTCCTCGACTCGGCACTGCCCCGCGCCGCCACCACGATCACGATGTGCAGCTGGTGCAAGCGGACCGCAGCCGGGGGGCAGTGGCTTGAAGTCGAGGAAGCGGTTGCGGAGCACCAGCTGTTCGCTGGTCCGACCCCCCCGGCGATCACCCACGGGATGTGTCCCCGCTGCTACGACCTCTTCACAGCATCCGGCGCCTTCGGGTGAGTCACCCAGGCTCACCTGGTGCGCCGGTCAGCGGATCGCGCGTCGCGGTCTTCCGTACAACGCGCGAAGCTCGTCCTTGGCGGCTTCGAGACGCTCGCGCTGGCGCTTCGGCAGGTGCCGGCCGGCGCGATTGATGTAGAAGGTCAGCATCGACATCGCCGAGCGGAACGGCTCCGCCTTGCGCCGCTCGCTGCGATCGGCCGACCGCTTGAGCGAGCGCGCGATGCGCCGGGGATCATCCCAGGTGAATACGCCGCTGTCCAGGTCCAGCGCATTGCTGGTTCTCGTCACCCGTTGAGACCAGCGTGCCCGCTTGTGCACTCCCATGGGCGGCATCCTCCCGCTGCACGCGCTCGATCCCGGCCCCGGTGGCGCGTCCGCACACAACGGCTCGCCTCATGGGGTACGTGCCCGTCAGGTCACGCGTCGTCCAGAGGCCCGGCGACGCCACAAGGCGAGGAGCATGCCGGCGAGATTGAGCGCCGCCAGGCCGGCGCCGACAACGATCAGGCCTCGAGCGGTGCGCCGGAGAATGCTGAGCCGGTGGATCCCCACCAGCACCAGCGCGACCTTCGTGGTGAGAAGTACCGCGGCTGCCGAGAAGACCACCAGCTGCAGCAGGAGCAGCGGTCGATAGCCCAGCCCGGCGTAGAGCCAGTACAGGGCGAGCGCCACCAGCAACCACGCGAGCAGGCCGGTCCGGGTGGTCGCACCGAACGGGAGTTCCCGCACCAGCGGCACGACGAGCAGGGCGAGGGCAAGGAGCATCAGGAAGAGGCGCAGACTGCCCCACCGCAGCTCCTGCGGGCTCGCTTCTTCGGCGGTGTGTCCTGCGGGGCCGCGCATGCACGCTCCACTTCTCCCGGCCCGCGTCGGGTTGCGGCCAGCGTCTCACCAGCCGGTCCACATGAGATAGTGCGCCGTCCCCGGGCGCGACAGCCCGGGGGCGGCCGGGCCTCCCGGCCGGCTCAGTGCAGCAGCCCCGCAACCCACTCGAGCGCTCGTTCCGGATATACGCCGTCGCGCTGCTCGGCGGCGAGGGGGTGATCCAGCCCGGGCGCAAGTGCGAACCGGGGTGCCTCCTGGGGGCCCACCAGCTGAAAGCGGCCGGGGAGGCCCAGCGTCGGCGGGTAGCCGGGCAGGGCGTTCGCCATCACGCCGGGAAGGGGCGGCTCCTCGCTCTGCGCGGCATCAGCCCAGAGGTCCTGTACCCGTCGGTAGACCGACTCCTCCACCTCGATCCAGACGCTCCAGCAGACGTCGCGCGCCTCGCCTCGTACTCTCACGGGCAGGACGACCCGCAGAAAGAACCGGCCGATATCCCCTTCGTGGGCGCGGATCCGGCACCAGTCGCTCCCGGTCGCGGTACGGATCGCGCGTTCGTGAGCCGGCACCTCGGCATAGGCGTCGGGATGCCGGAAGCGCGGCTGAATGCTGAAGATGTCGTGGTCCTCGCCGCATTGAGCGCATCGAACCATCGCCGCTCCCTCCACCCGCCCCCTTCGCACGAACTTACGTTGCGCAGCGTCCCGGCGGAGGCCCCCGTGCGCGCGCTTCGCAGACCGCAGCTCGGCTGGCGCGAACGCCAGGTCCAGGCGCTCGCCGGGGGGGACGCCAGCCGCCAGACTCAGGACTGGAAGGCTTCTTTCACGCCGCTGAGGACGAACTGGACGGCCACCGCCGCCAGGATCAGCCCCATGATCCGGGTTACCACCCGAATGCCGGTCTTCCCGAGCCGGCCGAGCAGCGGCTCCCCGAGCCGCAAGGCGACGAAGGAGACGGCGCCGGTCGCCAGGATCGCGGCGTAGACTATGCCGGTCTGGGCCAGACCGTGCGCCTGGCCGGACAGCACGATGACGGTCGAGATCGCGCCCGGTCCGGCCAGCATCGGGATCGCCAACGGGGTGAGCGCGACGTCCTCCTTGGCCTGACCCTCGATCAGCTCTTCCCGTCCCTCCTGGGTGCGCCGCTCGCCCCGCAGCATGTCCATCGCGACGAACCAGAGGATCAGCCCGCCCGCGGTGCGGAATGCAGGCAGCGTAATCCCGAAGGCGCGGAAGAGCAGGGTGCCGGTGGCGGTGAACACGACGAGCAGGAGGGTCATGGCCACGCAGGCCCGCCGCGCGGTCCGGCGCCGCTCGGTCGGCGTCTCGTCCTGGGTGATGACGAGATACGTGGGCACGGCCGCGATCGGGTCGACGATGAAGAGCACCGACGTGAAGGTCACGAGCGCGAAGCGTGCCAGATCGTCCATTCGGACCTCACCGGGCGCCGTGCCCGCCGGGTCAGTGTCTCGGGCCGCGGCGGCGACTCCGCGCGTCGGCTGCGGACTCGGATCGGGTCGCGCCCGACCGGCGGCGGCCGGTCAGGCATCGATCAGCTGCACCCTCCGCTGGTGCCGGCCCGCCTCGAACTCGGTCGCAAGCCACGCCTCGACGATCAGGAGGAGATCGGCCTCGCCGACCAAGCGCTCCCCGAGCGCGAGCATGTTGGCATCGTTGTGCCGCCGCGCCAGCTGGGCCGACAGGACGTTCCAGCAGACGGTGCAGCGCACGCCCCGCAGCCGATTCGCCACGATCGCCTCCCCGTTGCCCGAGCCCCCGAGGACGATGCCCCGCTCGAACGCTCCGGCGGCCACGGCCTGCGCCACGGGTCGGGCGACGAGCGGATAGTCGATGGGCTCGGCGGAGTGGGTGCCGAAATCGGTCACGGTGTGGCCCCATGCGGTGAGGCTCGCCTTCAGGCGTTGCTTGTAGCTGAAGCCGGCATGATCAGAGCCGATCGCGATTCTCATGGCACCAAGCTACGTTCCGCCGCCCGGCGGCGGAACAGCGCCTGCCAGGCAAGTCGTCTCGGTGCCGGGCGGCGAGCCGCTGAAAATCCCGCGCAAGGGCCTTGAGGTCGTTCCAGTCCGTGTACTCGAAGTCCCGAGTCGTGTCGGTATCCGCGTTTTCCTTGTGGGCAATCCGGCGCACGCCCCGACGCTTCAGCCAGCCGTAACCGGTGTACGGCAGTGCCCCGGCGATGATCCTGGTAACCGACGGGCGCCATCCGGGGTCATGGTGGCCGCGATGAGCCACAGTGCCATGCCGGACGTCAGGTACATGATGGTTTCTCCCGCCATTGCTCTCGGGCGGAGCCCGCAGCACGTTTGCCCGGA
Organism: Gemmatimonadales bacterium; assembly: GCA_035763885.1. Classification (GTDB taxonomy): domain Bacteria; phylum Gemmatimonadota; class Gemmatimonadetes; order Gemmatimonadales; family GWC2-71-9; genus DASQPE01. The sequence continues at coordinate 7,572 of DASUAH010000018.1, read as the reverse complement.
TGACTCAGCCCCGGTCGAACGGCGATACCGCCGCCCCCGAACCCGCGGAGCGGGAGCTCAGCGGCCATATCTTCGCCGTCTCTGCGGGGCTGGTCGGCGTGTGCCTCACGGTGATCGGCCTCTTCCGACTCTTCGGCGGCCCGCAGGAGCTCCGGAGCCTGGCGGACAACCTGCTCGCGGTGGACGCATTGGCGTTTCTCCTGTCGTGCTTTCTGGCCTACCTCGCGCTGCGCAGCCGTGCCCCCGCGCGGCGGCACCGCCTCGAGCGCCTCGCGGACGGGATCTTCCTTCTCGGCCTGACGGCGATGGTGCTCATCGGCGGCCTCATCGCCTACGAGCTGATCTAGTCGGGAGGCCTGCGCGGCCAGGACCAAGCAGGGCGCGAAGGTACGCTACTGGAGCGTCGCCGTGCACTCGATCTCCACCCGCGCACCCAGGGCGAGCCCGCTCGCACCGAGGGCGCTCCGGGCCGGCAGGTGCCTCGGGAAGTAGGTGACGTAGACCTTGTTCATGGAGGCCCAGTCCTTGACGTCCGCGAGCATGACGAGGCAGCGGACGACCCGGTCGAGCGAGGAGCCGTGCCGCTCCAGGACCGCGCGGATGTTCTGCATGGCCTGGCGGGTCTCGGGCCCGATCCCGCCCCTCACCAGCCTGCCGGTCGAGTCGGTGCCGAGCTGGCCCGCGAGATAGAGCAGGTTGCCGACCCGCACCGCCTCCGAGAAGGGAAGTCCGGCGTTTCCGGGCATGGGATGGTACTCGGGCGCGCCCGCGCCCCCGGCCCCGCCGGCCACATCGGGGCAGCCCTGCCGCCGGCGGGTATCCGCGATCGCCACGATGCGCCATCCGCCGCCGGTCTTCGCCAGCTGGAATGCATCGACGCCGCAGTGGCTGAAGCGGTCCCCCGCGTAGAACGAGTACTCGGCCCATACGGTGGCGAGCGTGCCGTCCACCTGGACGATCTCGTTCCGGAGCCGCTCGTCCCAGACCTCGGCGTGCGGACTGCCGACCGCGCCGATGAACGCCTCGAGCGTGTCGATGTTCACGATCGCATTCCCCTCCCGCACGATCGCGGTGGCGAGCTGCGCGGACGGGTGGAAGACCGACCGCACGGCCGCGCTGTCGGCCGCCCGCATGGCGTCGAACAGGCGGTGTACCACGGCCAGCACGGCGGCACGCTCGTCCGATGCCTGCCCCAGCGCGGGGCGGGGAAGGGCGGGTCCGACCAGCAGCAGGAACGCGAGGATTCGGGGTGACATGGGAGCTCGGCGGAGGAGAGTGGAAGCCGGAACGCGAGACCGGGGACTCGGGCAAAGGGGCGCTCGGCCCGACCCCCGGGGGCGAACCGGGGTGATCGGGCCGGTCTACGCGAGCAGCGAGCTCCCCCCTGCCAGCCGCCGCTCGATCTCCGACGCCGGTAACGTGACGACGTCGAGCACGCGCTCAAGGTTTCGCTCCACCGGCCGCGCCACGAACACGCGCAGCCGGCGGGCGCTGCGGTAGAGCTCGTCGGCCACGCGGGGGAGGCCGAGTGTTCCGGCGCGGCCCTCGTCGGTGAGGCGGTCCACCGCGCCGGTCCGGAGCCGCAGGGGGAGGTCGACGCCGAGCATGGACGATCGCGAGGGGAAGTCGAGCAGCAGCTCGCCGGCTTCGAGTCCCATCTCGCGCGCCAGCGCATCCTCCACCCGCTCGGCGAGGTCAGGCTCGTCCGCGAGCCAGGGCCGCACGTTGCTCGGCACATCGCTCGCGGGGAGATCGAGCGCCCGCTTGTAGAGCCGCCGGCCGCGGAGGGCTGCGGCGAGCGGGCTCCGGTCGCGCACCAGCAGGAGCTCCATCAGGCCGTCGTCGGTCGCCTCCGCGATCCCCGCGATCCCGGCGCTGCCGCGCGCCACCGCCGTGCGCACCGCGCGCTTGAACATGCAGGTGGCGGACCGCACCGCGTGGTGCCAGTACACGTTCCGGTACATCTGGTACTTGGCGAAGAGCAGTGACTCCAGCGCGCTCACGCCCTTCTCGTGGACGCCGACCTCGAGCCGTCCGCCGGTCTCGATCAGGGTGAGCGACGCGAGCAGGCGATCGACGTCCACGGTCCCGTAGGGCACGCCGCACATGAACGCGTCCCGGCTCAGGTAGTCGATCTTGTCGAGGTCGAGCGAGCCGGAGACCAGGCCCTGGAGCGCGCTGCGGCTCCGGCCGGCGATCAGCGCGCCGATCCGATCGAGGAGACCGTCGCCGCCGATCTCTGCCAGCCGCTCGCCCAGCTCGCCGCGCGCCAGCCTGGCCACGCCGAGGCTCTCGTGCGAGGGAAACCCCGCCTCCTCGAGCGCATGGGAGAAGGGGTAGTGGCCGATGTCGTGGAGCAACGCGGCGAGCCGCACTGCGAGGCAGTCCTCCTCCGGGATACAGTCGAGCTCCCCGCGCTCCTGGAGCGCCGCCAGGGCGCGCCGAGCCAGGTGGTACGCGCCGAGGGCATGCTCGAAGCGGGTGTGGGTGGCGCCGGGATAGACGAGGAAGGCGTGGCCGAGCTGGCGGATGTAGCGGAGCCGCTGAACGGCCGGGGTGTCGAGCGCGAGGAGGGCCGCGCGGTCGAGCCGGATGTTGTCCCAGAGCGGGTCGCGGATGACTTCGTAGTCGGCCATGACGGATGAGCGGATGAGCGGATGAGCAGGAGCGGAATCTGCTCGTCGGCTCATCCTACATTGGGTCCCGCCTCCGCGACCGTCCGGCTCACTTCCGCGCGATACTGCTCGAAATTCTCCTGGAACATCGCCGCGAGCTTCCGCGCCTGCGCGTCATAGGCCCCGGCATCGCTCCAGGTGCGGCGCGGGTCGAGCAGGGTGGACGGCACGTCGGGCACCGCCGTGGGGATCTCGAGCCCGAAGACCGGGTCGCGCATGTAGCGCGCGCGGTCGAGCTGACCGCAGAGCGCCGCGCGCACCATCGCGCGGGTATAGGCCAGCTTCATCCGGGAGCCGGTGCCGAACGCCCCGCCGGTCCACCCCGTGTTCACCAGCCACACACGCGCGCCGTGCCGGGCGATCTTCTCGCCGAGCATCTGGGCGTACACGCCGGGATGGAGCGGCAGGAACGGCGCGCCGAAGCAGGCCGAGAAGGTCGCGGTCGGCTCGGTGACGCCGGCCTCGGTCCCCGCCACCTTCGCCGTGTAACCGGAGAGGAAGTGGTACATCGCCTGGTCGGCGGTGAGCCGCGCGACCGGGGGCAGCACGCCGAAGGCGTCGGCCGTCAGAAACACGATATTGACCGGGTGTCCGCCGGTGCCGCCGGGAACGTGGTTGTTGATGTAGTGGAGCGGATAGCAGGCGCGGGTGTTCTCGGTGATCCGGTCGGCGTCGTAATCCACCGCGCGGGTGGCGGGATCGAGCACGACGTTCTCGAGCACGGTGCCGAAGGTCTGGGTGGCCCCGTAGATATCGGGCTCGGTGTCGGACCGGAGGCGGATGACCTTGGCGTAGCATCCCCCCTCGAAGTTGAAGACGCCCTGGTCGCTCCACCCGTGCTCGTCGTCGCCGATGAGGCTGCGCGACGGGTCGGCGGAGAGCGTGGTCTTGCCGGTACCCGAGAGCCCGAAGAAGACCGCCGTGTCGTGATCGGGCCCCACGTTGGCCGAGCAGTGCATCGGCAGCACGCCCTGCTGGGGCAACAGGTAGTTGAGCACCGTGAAGATCGACTTCTTCATCTCGCCCGCGTAGCGCGTGCCGCCGATGAGCACCACCCGCTTCGCGAAGCTCATCGCGATGAACGTTCCGCTCCGGGAGCCATGCCGCCCCGGGTCGGCCTGGAACTCGGGCGCGTGGAGCACGGTGAAGCCGGGCTGGAAGCGCGCGAGATCGGCGAGCGTCGGGCGGATGAACATGTTGCGCACGAACAAGGCGTGCCACGCGCTGGGCGTGATGAAGCGGACGGAGAGCCGGTACGCGGGATCGGCACCCCCGAACAGGTCCTGCACGAACAGCTCGCGGGTGTCGAGGAACGCGCGCACGTCGTGATGGAGCCGATCGAACGCATCGGCGTCCATGCGCCCGTTCTTGTCCCACCAGATCCGGTCGATGGTGCCCGGTTCGGCGACGATGAACTTATCCTTGGGTGACCGCCCGGTCTTGGGCGTGGTGACCGCGGCGAAGGCGCCGTGATCGGTGACGACGCCTTCTTCCCGGCGCAGTGCGTACTCGATGAGCCGTGGCGGCGTGAGATTGGCGAGGATACGCTCGGGGTAGAGCCCATGCTCAGCGAGGGTGAGGCTCTCCCGCTGGACGACGATGCCCTGAACGGTCATATACTCCACGGCTTCGGCTGTACCCGGACGGCGGATCCGGCTGGCCCGGCAAGTCACGAAAGATCGGCAGTCCGACCGCCCGAGGCAACCGACCGGGCCCGTGCGGCGCGGCGGGCGTAGCACCTAAGTCGGCGCAGCATCTTGCGATCCATCGTCACCTGGTCGTCACCCTTCGGGGTCTCGATGATCTTGATCACCCGGGCGAACCGCGGGTCGGTCATGATCCGCCGGAACGGCTCCGGGCCGAGGGTTCCCTCGCCGATCCACTGGTGCCGGTCGCGGCGGGAGGCAAGCGGGGTCTTGGAGTCGTTGAGGTGGAGGAGGTGGAGGTGCTCGAGGCCGATGACGGCATCCCATCGCGCCCAGACACCATCAAAATCACGGCGCAGGTCGTAGCCCGCCGCATAGAGGTGGCAGGTGTCGGCGCAGAAGCCGATGCGGCGGCGCTGAGGGCGGGGAATCCGCTGGCGGAGCTCCGCCAGCTCCTCGAACGTGCTGCCGAGGGCGGTCCCGGTCCCCGCCGTGGCCTCGAGGAGCACGCCGACGCCGCCCGGGACGGCCTCGAGGCAGGCAGCGTAGGCGGCGGCGTTGCGGGCGAGGCCGGCGGCCCGGTCATCGATATAGTTGCCCGGGTGCGACACCAGCCAGCGGATGCCGAGGGCCGTACAGCGCTCCAGTTCCGCACGGAAAGACGCGGCGGAGCGCGCACTTAGGACGGGATCGGGCGAGGCAAGGTTGATGAGGTACGAATCGTGCGCGACGACGGCGTTCAGGCGAGCCTTCCTTCGAGCGCGCCGGAACGCGGCGCAGGTCGCGGCGTCGACCGCGGGCTCCCGCCACTGGTTGGGCGTCTTGGTGAAGACCTGGATCGCGGTGGCGCCTATGGCGGCGCCGCGGGCCGGGGCGGTGTCCACTCCTCCCTGGACCGACACGTGAGCCCCGAGCCGTTCCGGTGCGACAGTCCGACGCAATTCACCCCCTCCCGGGCGTGAGTGGTCTGGCGAGCGATCCGGGTGCGGGTCGTCCCCGCGTGCTCCTGCTGGGGGACGCGGCGGCGCGTCCGTACGGGCTCGAGCGCGCCCTGAGCCGGGCCGGGTTCCACGTCATCGAGGCCGGCGACCCGCTCGCCGCGCCGCCCCCGCCGCCGGGTCCCGACGTGGCTGTAATCTGCGCCGAGGAGGCCGATGCCGCGCTCGGCACCCTGCTCCAGGCGCTGAACGCTGCCTGGGCGGGGCAGGTGCCGCTGATCGTGGTGCTGGCCTCTCCCGACCGGGAAGGTCCCGCCCGCGCGCTCGGCCTCGGCGCCGATGACGCGCTCGCCGCGCCCATCCATCTGCCCGAGCTCTCTGCCCGCGTCGAAGCCCGCTCGCGGCGCCGCCCGCGCCCCGCCGACCGCAACGGGGAGGGCCGCATGAACGAGATCATGCTCGAGCTGATCGAGCAGGCCCGCGCGGGCCGCCGCCCCGCCGAGCTGCTGGAGGGGCTGATCCCCAAGCTGGCGCGTGCGCTCCCGGGATGGGAGCCCTCGTTCATCGCGATCGCCGGCGAGGGGGAGGCGGCCGTGCCCCGGGTGCTGGCCGGCCCGGAGGGCGCCGAGTCGCGTGAGCTCCGCATAGATCTCGATCGATACCCGGAAGTCGGCGAGGCGCTCCGCAGCGGCCGGCCGGTGATCGTGCCCGACGTGCGGCACGATCCGCTGTTCGAGATGGTCCGGCGCCGGTGGGCCTACGAAGGAGTCGAGGCGCCGGTGCGGGCCGTCGCCGCGCTGCCGCTCTCCGCCGGCGAGCGGGTGCTCGGGGTCCTGCTGCTCCGCGCCCGGCAGCAGTCGGGGCGGCTCACCGCGGGAGAGGAGGCGTTCGCGCTCCAGGTGGCGCGCGCGGCGGCCCGGCTGCTCGAGCCGGTGCGGGCGGAGGGGAACGGGGCCAACGGCCACCGGGAGACCGACCCGCTCACGGGAGTCGCCACCCTGGAGCGGCTGGATCGGCGGATCGTCGAGGAGTCGGAGCGCGCACGCCGCTACTCACTCACCTTCAGCCTGGTGCTGCTCGACGTGGACGAGCAGCGGGTGCTCAACGAGCGGCTCGGCCGCGCTGCGGGAGACCAGGTGCTGAGCGAGCTGGGCCGGCTGCTGCAGCGGGAGGTGCGCGCATCGGATTTCGTCGCGCGCTACGGGGGCGACGAGTTCGCCCTGGTGCTCGCGGAGACCGGCGCGACCGGTGCGCGCGAGCTGGTTCACCGGATCCGGCACCGGCTCAGCGCGGAGTCGTTCGCCGGGCTCCCGCCCGGCGAGCAGCCCCGGGTGGCTGCCGGTATCGTCGCCTACCCCCATCCGGCGGTGGAGCAGACCGGCGACCTGGTGCTGCTGCTCGAGGCGGCGCTCCGGCGGGGGAAGGCGCAGAGCGAGGAGAGGATCGGGATCGCAGAGTAGACGGACGGGCGGGCAGACGGCCGGACGGCCAGGTCGGACGGGCAGTGAGGGCGAGACGGACTGGCCTCCAACACTGACCGTCTGCCTGACCGTCCGTCTACGGCCCGTCTGACCGTCTGACCGTCCGTCCGACTTTCTTCAGCCAGTCCGCCGGATCCAGCGCGATCTGGTTCTCTCCCCGGATCTCGAAGTGCAGGTGGGGGCCGTGCTCCGAGTTGAGTCCGCCCACCGTGCCGATCGGCTGCGCCTTGGTGACCACGTCGCCGAGCCTCACGATCGCGGTCTGGAGGTGGGAGTACACCGAGTAGTAGCCGTTGCCGTGCTCGAGCAGTACCGTGAGCCCGTAGGTGCCGAACTGGCCCACCAGGCGGACCTTGCCGGCCTCGACCGCCTTCACCGGCGTCCCCGCGGGCGCCGCGATCCCGATGCCGTTCCACCGGATCACTCCGCCGCTCGGCAGCGTGTCGCGCCCGAAGCGATAGACGATCGTGCCGTCCACCGGCCAATCGAGCTTGCCGATGTCCGCCGTGGTGAGGGCGCCGGGAATCGGCGCGGTGGGAACGCCGGCGCGCCGCCGCGCCGCTTCCTCGCGGCGGGCCCGCTCGAGCGCCGCGAGGAGCTGGGTCAGGCGCTGCTCGTCCCGCTCCAGCGCGGTGAGCCGCTGCTCGGTGCTCCGCGCGGTGCGCTGGAGCTGCTGCAACCGCCGCGCGCGCTCGCGGGCGAGCACGCCGAAGCGCTCGTACTCCGCCTCGCGCTCCTGGCGGCGCCGGTCCAGCTCGCCGCGCACCCGCAGGATGTCGTTGCGGTTCGCCACCACGCGGTTCCGGAGCTGCTCGACGTCCTGGACGAGGGC
>DASUAH010000017.1:0-3977 GCA_035763885.1 Gemmatimonadales bacterium | reverse complement strand
GCAGCCATCCCGTGCGGGTTGTGGACGTAGTCGAGAAGGAGCCGCGCGCCGCCCAGCTCGATCAGGTTGGCCCGGCCCGGATTGTCGCCCGGGTCGCGACCGAACCGGACCAGCGCGGCTCGCGCGGCGGAGTCGGGAATGCCCAGCGCGCCGGCCGCGGCGAGCGCCGCGAGCGCGTTGGCGATGTTGTAGCGTGCGCCGCCGCCGAGCCCGATCGGCAGCTCCGCCACCGGCGCGATCGCGCGCGCGGCCCCGGCCTCGAGCCGGGTCAGCGTGTCGTCCCGAAGCACGGCAGCCACGCCGCCTGCGGCGACGTGCCGCTCGACCAGCGGCTTCGCCCGATCGAGCGAGAACCAGGCGATCGGCACGGTCACCCGCCTGGCGGCCCCGACCAGCACCGGGTCGTCCGCGTTGAGCACCAGCCGGCCGGCCGGCTGGACCGCGCGCGCGACCAACAGCTTGGTCTCCGCCAGCGCCTGCAGGCCCTCCACCCCGAACTCGCCCAGGTGATCGGCCGCGACGTTGGTGATCACCGCGGCAGCCGCCCGCTCCACCGCCAGGCCGCGGCGCAAGAGCCCGCCGCGCGCGGTCTCCAGGACGGCGGTCTCGACCTCCTGCCGGCGGAGCAGCATGCGGGCCCCGCTGGGGCCCGAGAAATCGCCCTCCGCGGCGAATCGCCCCCCCACCGCGACGCCATCAGTGGTGGTGCTGCCCGAGACCCGCCCCGCCTCGGCGGCCATCGCCGCGAGCAGGCGCACCACCGTGGTCTTCCCGTTGGAGCCGGTGACCAGCGCGATGGGGACGTCGTGCACCCGGCTCCAGTCCACCGCGTGCGGCTGGGGAATCGCCCGCTCCGGCCAGGCGAGGACTCCGGTCCCCGAGCCGACCGAGACCACCTCCTCGCCGGCCAGGACGTTCACCCCGTGGGCCCGTGCCGCCGCCCGCATGGCGAGCAGCGGCGGGTTCCGCTCCTCCGCGATCGCCGCCGCGAGTCGGGCTCGCGCCGCGTCGAAATCCGGCTCGGCGTCGCCGGCGAGCCCGGCCTCCGCCGCCGACCAGGCCCACTCGTTGATCTCGGTCGCCGCGTACAGCGAGTCGGCGGGCGCGGTGAAGCCGAGACTGGCCCCGCCCCCGAAGACTCGGGCGGCGATGGTCTCGCCGCCCCAGCCGACCGCGGCGAGCATGCGCGCCACGGCATCGCGCCAGGCGGCGATCGCCCGGTCGCGATCGGCGGGGTCCACCGAGACGTCCAGGAGGGCGCCGGGCCGGTCGAGCAGCACCGTCGGTCCGGTGAGGCGGCGGGAATCGAGCATCGGTCGGAAACCTACCCGTGGGCCTCCGGTGCCGTGAAGCACGAAGGGGCGGGACGCCGCCGGCGAACCGGCCGCGTCCCGCCCCTCCCTTGCTGATGGGACTCAGCGACCGAAGTTGATCGCGCCCATCAGCCCGAACGAGGTGCTCGCCCCGTCCAGCCCCATGGGGAAGCTGATGCTCGGGTTCACGCTGAAGCGGGAATCGAACACGAACCCGGTGCCCAGCGTGAGCACGCCATAGCTCTCGGAGCCGGAGGCGGAAGTGGTGCCGTCATCCAGCGTGACCCTGGTATTGGCGAACTGGAAGCTCGCGTTGGGCAGGATCTGCATCTGGGAGCTGTGGCCGACCAGCACGCCGGCGGAGGCCCCGACCCCGAAGGTCCGGCTCGACATGTCCACGCCGGTGCCGGGGAGGTCGTTGGGCCCCGACCCGATGCTCAGGCTGGCCACCGGGCACAGCTCGGCCTTCCGGGTGGTCTGGAGCGGGATCTGGTACCCGCCGGCCACGTTGAGGTCGAGCGAGGAGCCGTCGAGGCCGTCGTACGAGGTGGTCCCGATCCCGGCCTTGCCGTACAGGCCCGTGGGCGCGCCGTACCCGAAGGCGCCACCGAAGCTGCTGGTCCCGTCGGCGAACGCGCCGCCGGCGGAGAGCTGCATCTGCCCGCTGGAAAACGAGGGCATGCCGACGCAGGTCTGCGCCGCCGCCCGGGTTCCGAGCATGAGGGAAAGGGCCAACGAGAGAAGGAGCATGCGCCGCATGGGGTTGTCTCCCGACTGTGGGTGGTCCCGCCCGTTTCCGGATCGGGCCCATCCCATCACCCCGCGACGTGCGGATGAGACAGGATTGAATCCCGCTGGCTCCGGCAACCGGACGGTCTCGCAGGAAGCGAGACTCCTGGCTTTGCGTCCCCGCCTCGCGACGGGTTTGCCTTGATCGGATTGTGCTGCGGCAGAGCGATTTCGCTCTGCTGGCGACCGGGGGCCGGGATCCGGCCCACCGAAGCCCATGAGCGCGGCAACCGCCGTGCCACACGACAGCGGGGCAGTGGGGCAGGGGAACGGCGGGGCAGCGCAAGAAGCTGCATCATTCTGCCCCGCCGCCTCCTGCCCCGCTGCCCCGCGTTTCCTCAATCGTCCGGTTCAGCCTGTCTCGCCAGACGTACCCCCCGCACGTCCCGCACGAACTCGCGTCGGCCGTCATCCAGCAGCGGCGCGGTGGGCGCAGCCGCGGCTATCGGCTCCATCCGTGGGGTCTTCCGGCGCTCCCCGGCGGCCGGCCGGGGAGGTGCCTCGGGGCGGAACTGGATCACCTGCTTCCAGCTCCGGGTGATCGCATCGGCGAAGAGCAGCACCAGGTCACCCGGCTGCGCCTCCCTGAGCGCCCGGTCGACCGCGGCCTGCTCGTCCGGGACCACCAGCACCTGCTCCGCCGGCACGCCGTTCCCCAGCAGGGAATCGCGCAGCAGGTGCGGGACCTCCTCGGGGCCCCGGCCCCGGAGCTGGTCGTCCCGCCTCACGATGTAGCGGTCGAATCGGCCCGCCGCGATCCGGCCGATGTCGCGGATGTCCTCGTCCCGGCGGTCGCCCGGCGCCGCCAGCACGCAGAGCCGCCGGCCGCCCACCTCCAGCCGCTCCACCAGGTCGCACATCGCCTCGACCGCGTGCGGGTTGTGCCCGTAGTCGAGGATCACCTTGAAGGGGTGCTCGTCGAAGATGTTCATCCGGCCCGGGGCCTGGAAGAACGTCGTATCGAAGGTCCGGAGCCCGTGCCGGATGTCCTCCAGCCTGAGTCCCATGCTGAACGCCATCGCGGCCGCGAACATCGCGTTCTGGACGTTGTGCAGCGCGCGGCCTTCCAGGGTGGCGGGGATCAGGTGGGTCCAGAGCAGGGGGATGTGGGCGCCGTGGTCGTAGATCGTGATCATCTGCCCCTTGATCCCCGACTCCAGCACCACGCCGCGCCCGCCCTCCTTGATGTGCTCGCCCACCAGCTCGTGGGTGGGGTCCATGGTCACGTAGCACAGGTGCTTGGCGTCGGCGTAGTCGGCCATCTTGAGGCAGAGCGGGTCGTCGGCGTTGAGCACCGCGGTGTCGCGGGCCACCTCCACGACGATGCGCTTCACCTGGGCCAGTTGCTCCAGGGTGCCGATGCCGCGGAGGCCGAGGTGGTCGGCCTTCACGTTCAGCACCGCGCCCACGTCGCAGTGGCGCACCCCCATCCCCGCGCGCAGCAGCCCGCCCCGCGCGATCTCCAGCACCGCGACGTCCACCGACGGGTCGCTCAGCACCATGCGGGTCGCCACCGGTCCCGTCATGTCGCCGGCCACGGTGCGCTGGCCGTCGATGTACACCCCGTCGGTGGACGTGAGCCCGACGTGGTGTCCCGCGAGCTTGTGGATGTGGGCCAGCATGCGCGCGGTGGTCGTCTTCCCGTTGGTGCCGGTCACCGCCGCGATCGGAATCCGGCTCGGCGTGCCCTGGGGGAAGAGCATGTCCATCACCGGGCCGGCCACGTCCCGCGGCCGGCCTTCGCTCGGCGCCATGTGCATCCGGAAGCCGGGTGCCGCGTTGATCTCGCAGATCGCGCCGCCCACGTCCTTGTACGACTCGGCAATGTCGGTGGTGAGGAAGTCCACGCCGCCCACGTCGAGCCCGACCGATTTC
>DASUAH010000016.1:0-3275 GCA_035763885.1 Gemmatimonadales bacterium | reverse complement strand
CTCCTGCTCGCCGCCGCGGCGCTTCTCGTTGGCGCACTGTTCCTGCTCAACAACATCCACGCGCGCCGGGCGGAGCGAGCACTCCGCCTCGATCGCGGGTTCGGGTACACGTTGCGGCAGTGGGTCCGACGGGGTCCCTCGCCCGACGAGGTCGATCGGCTGTCGCGGCTCACGGACGCCGATCAGGCCCTGCTGTTCGCCGTGTGCCTCCGGATTCTGCCCGATCTGGACCCGGGCGCGGTGGCCCGGGTTCGGAGCGGGCTGGAGCGCTCGGGCCTCCTGGACCGGCAGGTCGCCGACCTTCGGCACCGCGCGGCCGGACGCCGAGCCGACGCCTGCCGCGTCCTTGGCCGACTGGGCTGCACCGCGGCGGTCCCCGTCCTGATCGAGCGGCTCGTCGACCGCGATGCGCGGGTCAGGCGATGTGCGCTCGCGGCGCTCGGCGACCTCGAGGCGGTCGAGGCGCTGGACCGGATCGTGGGTGCGCTGGACGCCGCGGGAGGCTGGAGCGACCTGCTCGCGATCATGGCGTTGAGCCGGATGGGGCCGGCGAGTGTTCCGCGGGTCGGCGCGCTGCTCGAGGCCTCGACCTCGCCGGCCATGACCAAGGGGCTGCTCCAGGTCACGGCGCAGCTCGGCGCGGCGGCCACCCCCGCCCTCGTCCGGGCGCTCGCGCGCCATGACGACCCGGAGGTGCGGGTCGAGGCGGTGCGTGCCCTGGGGCAGATCCCGCCGGATGCGGAATCCGCGGACGTCTGCCTCGCCGCGCTGGAGGACCCGGCGTGGCCCACCCGGGCCCTCGCCGCGCGATCCATCGGGCGACTGGGAGACCGCCGGGCGATCCCCCGGCTCGAGCGGGCAATGGGCGACACAGCCTACTGGGTGCGCCACCACGCGGGGCAGGCGCTCGCCGACCTGGGCGAGGCGGGCAGAGAGGCACTCCAGCGGCGCCTGGCGGACCCCAATCCGTTCGTGCGGGACATGGCCACCCAGATGCTCTTCACCAGCGCGCTCACGCGCCAGGCCCCGCGGTGAGCCCGCTCGCGGCCCTGCTCGGTGACGAGTTCTTCCTCTTCTCGCTGGTGATCAGCGGGTACTTCGCGGTCTTCAACACGATACACCTGGCGCTCCTGCTCCTCGCCTTCCGGGCCGTGCGCCGGCGGCTCCGGGCCATCCGGCTGGAGGACTTCCGGGAGATCCAGCAGTCGGGTCTCGCGCCGCCGGTCTCGGTGCTCGTGCCGGCATACAACGAGGGACCCACCATCATCGAGACCGTGCGCTCGCTCCTCGCGCTCCGGTACGTGAGGCTCGAGATCGTCGTGATCAACGACGGGTCCACCGACGATACCCTCGACCGCCTCATCGCGGAGTTCGGGCTGCAGCGCACGCCGAGGGTCTACTGGCAGCAGCTCAAGTGTCAGCCGGTGCGCGGCATCTACTGGAGTCCCGCGTGCCCCCGCCTCTGGGTACTGGACAAGGTGAACGGCCGCAAGGCGGACGCGATCAACGCGGGCATCAACCTGGCGTCCGGGCCGTACGTCAGCGTGATCGATGGGGACACCATCATCGAGAACGGGGCCGTGCTGGCGATCATGCACGCGATCCTGCCGCACGCGGCCGACACGGTGGCGGCGGGCGGCACCGTGCGGATCGCGAACGGCTGCCGAATCGAGCGGAGCCGCGCCATCCAGGTGGGGGTGCCGGGAAGCTTTCTGGCTCGTGCCCAGATCGTCGAGTATCTCCGCGCGTTCCTGTTCGGGCGGGTGGGGTGGAGCGAGCTCCGCTGCCTCATGATCGTGTCGGGCGCGTTCGGGATCTTCCGCAAGGACGCGCTGGTCGACATCGAGGGGTTCCGGCGCGACACCGTGGGCGAGGACATGGACGCCATCGTGCGGATGCACCGGAGGCGCCGGGATACGCGGCGGCCCTATCGGGTCACGTTCGTGCCGGACCCGGTGTGCTGGACCGAGTGTCCCGAGACGCTGAAGGGCCTCCGCCGGCAGCGGGAGCGATGGCAGCGCGGGCTGGGCGAGACGCTGGAGCACAACCGGGCCATGCTGGGCAACCCGCGGTACGGACGACTCGGGCTCCTCGCGATGCCGTATTACATGCTGTTCGAGTATCTGGCCCCGCTGGTCGAGACGGCGGGGATCGTGATCCTGCCGTTCGGGTGGGCCCTCGGTCTGGTCGACTGGCGGCTCTTCCTGCTCTTTCTCATCGCGTCGTTTGTCTACGGCCTGCTGGTATCGCTCCTGGCCCTGGTGCTGGAGGAGCTGTCCTTCCGGCGCTACCGCGAGCCGGCGCAGCTCGCGAAGCTGGTGCTGGTCGCGGTGCTCGAGAGCTGCGGGCTGCGGCAGCTCCACGTGTGGTGGCGGCTGGTGGCGCTGCTCACGTGGCGGGGCCGCGCGCCGAGCTGGGCCAGCGCCCCCCGGAAGGGGTTTCAGAGGGCGGGATGAAGGTGGGCCGGGTGCTCGCGCAGGCTCGAAGCGCGGGAGGGGCGCGGCGCTCAGGGGCTTCCGAGCCTGGCGTGATTTCGTGACTACGATTCGGGAGACTCGGCTACGCTCGCACAGATGGGTCTACCGTACCGCCCCTCTGACGCCGTGAGCGTCATCGCGGATGAATCCTTATGCGCCGCGGCGGTCGCTGCTCACAACGCTCGCTACCAGGCAGACACCGTCTCGTTTGTCAAGCCGCGATGTGCTCGTGCGCGTCGGAACGAACCGCTATGTACTGCGGCCGGCTGCGCCCCGTGTGGGCGAGGGACGCGAGTTGTTCTTCGTTTTCGATACCGTTGGGGGTTGGTGAAGCTGCTAATGTGAGGGCTCAATTACGGTACCCACAGCAAACCCAGAGCGCCGAACGAGCGCTCCGGGGCCGTCCTGTGGCACTGTCCGTGATACTGCCGCGCGCCGTTATCTTATAACTGGTTGGGGGCCCTTAGCTCAGTCGGTTAGAGCAGCGGACTCATAATCCGTCGGTCGGTGGTTCGAATCCACCAGGGCCCACTCGGCGCCGGCGCAGCGAGCCGGCGCTTATTGCGGCTGACCGGACCGTTCGCTCGTTGCGCTTGTGCCAGCCGTCCCCCCGCGAGTCCGTCGTGCCGGCGGATCCCTGCCGCGAGCTCACCAAACTTCAGGAAAGCCCTCTGGCTGCGGCCGGCTGCTCAGCGCCTGACCAGCGATCGCCGAGGGCCGTGGACCCGGGTGCCCCTGCCATGGGGCGCTCGGTCAAGGATCCTTAATCATCGGCTCAGCACCCCTTCAGCGCCGTGT
>DASUAH010000015.1:0-3818 GCA_035763885.1 Gemmatimonadales bacterium | reverse complement strand
GTCGAGCGGGCCCGCGCCGACCGGGTGGCCGGGCCCATGTTCCACCAGTTCACCTGGGGCGGCTACCTGCTCTACGCCTGGCCGGAGCAGCCGGTGTTCATCGACGGCGGCACCGACCATTACGGCGAGGCGTTGTTCAATGAGTACATCCAGGTTTGGAACCTGGACCCGGGCTGGCGGGAAGTGCTGGCGAAGTGGAAGACGGAGTGGCTGCTGGTGGACCCCCGCTCGCGGCTGGCAGCTCAGCTTGCGCGCGAGCCGTCATGGGGCGTTTGGGGCTGCGACTCGGTCGCCGTGCTGCTGCGGCACGGTGCGGGGGATTCGGCCGGAACGGCGGCCACGGTGCTACGCGCCTGCGTGCCGCCGCGGAAGGCCCACTAGAGGGGAGCCATGTCAGCCGATAGGGGCGCTCGCCGGACGACCACCAGGTCCGTTCGGGGAGCGGGGGGAGATCGAAGCCGTAGTAGTGTCGCAGGATCGCGCGCATCGCATTGACCGGTCCGGTCGAGTCGCCCACCAACTCGATGGGCGCGCCGGGCAACCGGTACGCCGCAAAGATATCGACCCGCTCTGCCACCTGCGTCGGAGTGACGTCGCGCAACGCCGGAATGTGGAGCCCCAGGCGTCCATGGCCATGGTCGGACTGGAAGGCGATGATCGCGGGGCGGGTCCCGCGATCCAGCGCGTCAACCAGGCGCTCGATCTTGCGATTGACACACTGGAGTTGCGCGATGTACGCGGCTTTGACCTTCGCCGCCTCCGGTCCGTCGTCCCGCTCCGGCCAGTACGGACGCACATGGCTGCAGTCCGCTGCGTAGATGTACGGCTCGTGCGGTAGCGCCAGGTGGGCGAACACGAACAGCGGCGTGTCGCTCAGCGCCAGTCGCGCGAGTTCCTCGAACTTCCAGTCAAACGATTCCGCCGATTCATGTGCGTGCGGCAGGAGACCGCGGAAGCAGCGGGCGCGGGCGCACCAGCGCTCCACGAAGGGATACAGCATCGTCGTGCGAAGCCACACGGTCTCGAACTCGCGTGGCACGTCCCGCGGATGTTGCACCCGCCGGTCGGCGAACCGGTTGTCGGCGGTCAGGGCGAACGCCGACGGTACGAACACGAACTGATAGCCGAGCCCTTTCAGGGCGCGCCAGGTCCGGTTGTCCTCGACCCGCGCGTAGATCGGCTCGCGACCGCGGTTCGCGGCGTCCAGGCTCTCGGCCGCCTCGGTCAGATAGTTCCAGTTGAGCATCGCGGCGAGGGCGAGGAACGTGTGCACGTAGTTGGCCCGCGCCGTCCGCGGCACGTCGAAGCCCCGGCCCTCGAGCGCTCGCTCGAACGGACGATTGTCATAGCCGTAGTTCGCCCGCAGGCTCCCCGATCCGGTGTACTTGTCCAGGACGATCAGAAAGAAGTGAGGTCGGGCGCCGGCCGGAGCGGCGGGAGCCGGCGGCGGATCGGGGCGCGGGTCCATCGCGCGGGGCGGAATCGATCCCAGAGCGAAGCTCAGGGCCGAGCTCCCGACCAGGAGCGCGAATACCAGGTTCAGGTAACGCGAGAGGTGCACCCGCGGCCGGCCGAGCCGCCGCGCGGACCATCCGGTCGCGGCCAGCACCCCCACGGCCGCCGGGAATGCGATCTCGTGCCGCGCGAGCGCGTCCAGTGGTGGGGCGTTGAGGAGAAGCTCGCGTGCGTAGCCGTAGCCGGCGAACACCACCGTGGCCAGCAGGGTTACGAGGCCGCGCTGCTGGCGATCGGCCGTGAGCAGCCCGGTGATCAGCCACCCGCCCGCCGCCAAGCCAATCGATACGCCGAGCGGCATCACCAGCTCCGCCGGCCGGATGCCCTCGGCACGGTTGGCGGCGGCCAACGCGATGACCGGGTAAACGGCCGCGAGGAAGGGGTACGGTGGCGGGCGCTCCCTCATGCGGGTTGGCGCTCCATCAAGTAGAGAGTGCGACTCGTTCCGGAGATCGGGTAGCGCTCGCACACGCGGAATGAGCGGGCAAAGACGCGTTCGAAGGCGTCGGGGCGGTACTCGTCGAACACGTCGGCCCGTGCCGCAAGGAGGCGGCGGGCCATCGGATCGTCCTTGGGTACGAACTCGACTACGAGGTGGTGCCCGAGCCGGGAGAAGAACTCGGCGATCATGCCAAGCGGCAGGTTGCGCGCGATTGCGAGGTGGTGCACGAGCGCCAGGGCGAGCACCGCGTCGGCGGGCCCCCGCTCCACCAGCGACAGCCGCTCGCACAGGTTCCAGCCCAGCGATGGGCTCGGGGCGGCCAGGTCCATCACGAGCGGAAGCAGCCGGGTCTCCCCAGCCGCGACCACGCGACGATAGTTGAGCTCGACCGCTCCGGGGTCGGCGTCGAACGCCACCACCCGCGCACCCGCTGCCGCGGCCAGCCGGCTGTAGTCGCCGGTGTTGGCACCCAGATCCCAGACGACGCCAGGGGCGCACCGGACCAGCCAGTCGGCAACCTTCTGGCGCTTCGCCGCCAGGCTCTCGGCGCCGTACCCGTGCGACTGCCCGTACTCGGCCCACTCGGTGCTCGCCGGATTCCAGTTGCATCCCCGAACGACCTGCTCGAGATGATCGAGCAGAGCGAGCAGCCGCCGGCGGTTAATCACGGCGGTTCGGGCCCGGGCTCCGTGTGCAGCGCCCTGCTTGCGCAGGCTCCGCGCGTGCAGCACGACGTGCATCAGCGCCCCCGCCGATCCCCACGCCCGCGCGCCAAGCAGGCGTGACGCTGTCCCCAGGGGTACGCCATCGAGATGGGTCTGCAGGAGACGCCCGAGCGAAGCGTCTACCCTGGCAACGAGGAGAAGGGGCGCGAGGAAGTGCTCGCAGAACTGACGGTAGGCAACCCACGGCGCCCCATCGGGGTACCGCTCGAGCGACAGCGTGTCGATCAGCACCGGCCGGCCGGCGCGGAACTGCACGTTGTAGGCGCTGGCGTCCTTGAGGGCCATACCGCGCGCCACCGCACGCCGCTGGATCTCGAGCGAGCACAGGGCGGCGGCCTGGAGCTGACCGAAGCACCACTCGTACGGGTACGACACGAACTCGATGGGCTCGGGCCGGAGGACGCGGTGCGCGTTGGAGTCGTCCGCCAGCTCGACCGGGGCCTCCGCGTGCGGGATCAGCAGGCCCGCCGCGGTGAGCTCCTCGTAAAGACCGCTCGCCATGAGGGCCGCATAGTCGTCCGCGTGACGGTGTGTGATACAGCGATAGAGCTCGCCGCCGCGGCGGAACACGTAGCCCGCCGGATCACGGAACGAAGCCGGCAGGCGGCCCTCAGTCATCGGCGCAGTCGCGCCACGAGCGCGCTCACAGCGCCGGCCGCGTGCGCCCACCATCGCCTGACCGTCCCCAGCGCGCCGAGCAGGGCCGCCGCCGCGACCTGGAACAGGATGCTGCCCGCCTGTGGATCCACATACATGGTGGGCTCCCAGTTCGTAACAAAGTCCAGTACCGAACCCCTCCTGCCCGGACGCCGCTCCGACCGTGCCGCAGAAACCGGTCCGACGCCGCCGAGCCCAAAGCTCTGCACCGGCGCCCGGATCGGGGATCGCAAGTGTCCCGTGCTCAAGCCCGAACCGCAAGCCCGGCGCCACGCCGGCGCGTAGCGCACGCGCCCTGTTTGTCGCCGGACAGTTGCGACATGCAAGGGTTTCGTGCAGCGTTCGCCCGACCATGGAGACACCCGAGAGCACGCCGTCGAAGGACCGGAGCGACTGGACCGGACAGGCGGACCCCGCCCCCGGGCACGGGGCGAGCGCGATGTGCGGTCTCCCCGAGGGACCGCCGCCGGCCCTGAGAC
>DASUAH010000014.1:0-2549 GCA_035763885.1 Gemmatimonadales bacterium | reverse complement strand
CCGACCTGCGGCTCGCGCCCGGCAACTCCGGCGGTCCACTCGCTGACGCCCAGGGCCTCGTGATCGGCATCAACGCGATGATCGCCGGCGGGCTGGCTCTGGCCGTGCCCAGCCCGACGGTTCAGGATTTCGTGATGCGGACGGTCGGTCGATGATCAACGTCGCCGTTCTCGCGTCGAGCCCGATGGCCCGGGCTCGGCTCGAGGCCCTCGTCTCCGCGCGGCCGGGACTGCGGCTGGTCGCCTCGTCGGGCCCAACGGGTCACGCGGCCAGTGCTGGTGTCGAGGCTGACGTGCTGCTGCTCGATCCGGGCGCGCGTCGTGTCGAGGCCGTGCTCAACGCGCTGCCGCCTGGGCAGCGCTTGCCGTCCGTCGTCCTGCTGGGCGGCGACTCCTCACCGGTCTCGGGCCGTCTGCTCCGAGCCGGAGTGCGCGCGATCCTGCCGCGCGACGCGTCCGCATCGGAGATCGGGGCCGGCATCGAGGCCGTGGCGGCGGGCCTCGTCGTCCTCCACCCATCGGCGGTGCCCGGCGCCGCCGCACCTCGGCCGAGCACCACGGGCGAGACCAGGTCCGAGCCGCTCACGCGCCGCGAGCTCGAGGTGCTGAGCATGATGGCCGAGGGTCTGGGCAACCGCGCCATCGCCCGGCACCTCGGGATCTCGACTCACACCGTCAAGTTCCACGTCGCCGCGATCCTCGACAAGCTCCACGCGCGGAGCCGCACCGCGGCGGTGAGCGCCGGGGTGCGTCTGGGCCTGCTCATGGTGTGAGCCGGCTAGGGCTTTTCGAACGGCCCCGCGATCCGAACTACCTCGTTGAGCGGCCAGGCGCCCCGCCGGATGGTGATGACGAAGAGATCGCCGGCGATCCCCGCCTGCTGAGTGGCGGGCGTGACCGGCGCGAAGCAGAGGGCGCGGGGCGCATCGCCATCGGTGAAGCGCGCGAATTCCGTGCGCTGGCCCTCCGGGCTCACGGTGAAGATGAGCCCGGCCTGTCGGTCGGCCACGAAGAGCCGCCCGCCCGGTCCCGGGCTGATCGCGCCGGCAATGGGCCCCTTCATCACGACGGAAGGCACGCCGTCGGGACTGACCCGCCAGATCTCCCCCGGGCCCGGTTGCCAGGGCGCCTCCGCGGCACCATCGCTGCTGATCCACAGGTGCTCCCGGTCCCCGATAACCAGCCCGCGCGGCCGCGTCACCGTCAACCACTTGGGGTCGAGCACACGCCCCTGCGCATCGAGCTTCACGATGCGCCCCGTCGCGCGATCGGCGACATAGAAGTTCCCCGCCCCATCGATGGCCACGCCTTCGGGCTGCCGCAGGAGCGGCGGCGTGCCCGCGGGCGGCGTGCCCCCCGCGAACAGCGAGATGGTCCCGTCGAGGATCCGGTAGACCACCCCGATCCTCCGCTCGCGATCGAACGTCGTGACGAAGATCTCCCGCCCCCCGCGGATGGCCGCGACCTGGGCGTTCGGCAGCGGCGGCCCGTGAAAGAACCGGTCCTCGCTGTCCCGCGTCAGCCGCGCGCCTCCCGGCGGCACCCGGTAGATCGGCCACCGGTCATCGAAGTCGCCGCCGCCCCCGTACCGCCGCCCACTCCGCGCCAGGTACAGCATCCCCGCGTCGTCGAACGCGAGCGTTGTCGCCGAGGGCATGCCCTCCATGGCCTGCGCCTGGCTCGCCTCGAATCCGGTGCCGCTGACATAGACCTGGGAGGTGAAGCCGGAGGGGAGGATCAGCTCGGCGGTGGCCGGGACGGGGGCGAGGAGGAACCCGAGGAGGAGGATGCGGGACGCACGGAGCATGGAGGTGATCATGATCGCGGAAGCGTAGCGACGAGGCGGGTGATCAGTCAAGGTGGTTGACCGTCAGAGGGTGTCGGGCTAACGTCGGCCCACCACCATGGCGCTCACAGCCGACGTCGTGATCATCGGGGGCGGTGTGACCGGCACCAGCATCGCCTTCCATCTCGCCACCCGCGGCGTGCGCGACGTCATCGTCGTGGACAAGAGCGTCATCGCGGCAGGTGGCACGGGCCGAAGCTCGGCCTGCGTCCGCCAGCACTACTCCACGGCCGAGACCTGCCGGATGATCCTCTACTCCCTCGACTGCTTCCAGCGCTTCGCCGAGCTCACCGGCGGGGGCAGCTGCGGCTTCCGCCACACCGGCTACCTCCTCGGCGTGGACGACCGGATGCGCAAGCCCATGGAGGCGTCGGTCGCGCTCCAGCGCTCGGTGGGGATCAAGACCGCGCTCGTGTCGCCGGCGGACATGCGCGAGATCGAGCCCCGCCTCCGGACCGAGGACCTGGTCGCCGGCTGCTATGAGCCGGACTCGGGCTATTGCAACCCCGTCGAGACCGCCCAGGGCTTCGCCCGCGCCGCCCGCGCCCGCGGCGCGCGCATCATGGAAGCCACGGAGGTCGTGGGCGTGCTCACCGAGGGGAGCCGCGTGAGCGGCGTCCGCACCAGCCAGGGCGAGATCCGGGCTCCGAAGGTCGTGAACGCCGCCGGCCTCTGGGGCGCGCGCGTCGGCGCCATGGTGGGGC
>DASUAH010000013.1:0-19515 GCA_035763885.1 Gemmatimonadales bacterium | reverse complement strand
GGTGGCCTGGCGTGGGTGAAGCGCCAGGGGGAGCAGGTGTCGGGGTCGTTGGGCAAGCACTTCACGGCGGAGACGCTGGGCGCCCTGGGCGTGGGCGACGGCGACGCAGCGCTGATCGCCGTGGGCCGCGACCGCGTCACGGCGCCGGTGTTGGATCGGGCCCGCCGCGACGTGATCGCGCGCCTGGCCGTGCCTCCGGCACGGGCGCACGCGTTGTGCTGGATCGTCGATTTCCCGCTGTTCGAGCCCGATTCAGCGACCGGACGTCCGGTATTCGCGCACCATCCGTTCACGGCGCCGCACCCGGACGACGTCGGCCGGTTGGAGAGCGATCCGTTCGCCTGCCGCGCGCTGCACTACGACGCGGTGTACAACGGCAACGAGCTCGGCAGCGGGTCCATCCGGATCACCGACCCCGAGCTCCAGCAGAGGGTGTTCCGGCTGCTGGGCCTCAGCTCCCAGCAGATCCGCGACCGCTTCGGGTTCCTGCTCGACGGGCTCGCGGCCGGCGCGCCCCCCCACGGCGGCTTCGCGATCGGCTTCGACCGCGTGGTCATGCTGCTCGCCGGCGCCGGTTCGCTCCGGGACGTGATCGCGTTCCCGAAGACGACCGCAGCGCGCGCGCTGTTCGAGGGCGCCCCCTTGCCGGTGGACCCCGCTGATCTGCGGGCACTCCACCTGGAGGTTCGCGATGACTGACCGGATCCCGGCGTGAGCGACGAGACCTCCCAGCGGGTCTCCGCGGAGGGCGCGGACCCCCTGCTCCTGGCCGGCGTGAACGACGCCAACCTGCAGGAGCTGCAGCGGACCCTGAACGTGCGGGTCTCGTTCCGGGGCGATACCGTGACGGTGAGCGGCGCCGCGGATCAGGTGGACCGGGCGGTCCCAGTGGTGCAGGGGCTGGTGGACCTCGCCCGCATGGGCGAGACGGTGGCGGTCGAGGACGTCTTCCGGTTGGCGGCGGAGGGGCCGCCGGCCGAAGGCCTGGCCGCCGACCAGAAGATCTTGCTGCCGGGGCTCCGCCGCGCCATCGTCCCCAAGACGCAGGGCCAGCGCGACTACCTGCAGGCGATCTCGGTCCACGACATCGTGGTGAGCATCGGGCCCGCAGGAACCGGCAAGACCTACCTCGCGGTGGCCAAGGCGGTCGAGGCCCTGGCCCGGAAGCGGGTGAAGCGCATCATCCTGGCCCGGCCGGCGGTGGAGGCCGGCGAGTCGCTCGGCTTTCTCCCGGGCGACCTGCAGGCGAAGGTGGATCCGTACCTCCGGCCGCTGTACGACGCGCTCGAGGACATGATGCCGCACGAGCGGGTGCAGAAGGCGCTGGAGACCCGGACGATCGAGATCGCGCCGCTCGCGTACATGCGCGGCCGCACGCTGGCCGATGCCTTCATCATCCTGGACGAGGCGCAGAACGCCACCGGCGCCCAGATGAAGATGTTCCTCACCCGGCTGGGCGTGAACAGCCGCACGGTGGTGACGGGGGACAAGACCCAGATCGATCTTCCGCGCCGGGAGGACTCGGGGCTGGTCCAGATCGAGCGCATTCTGCCGGGCATCGAGGGAATCGGGTTCTGCTACCTGCACGAGGGCGACGTCGTGCGCCACCGCCTGGTGCGGGAGATCGTCCGGGCGTACGCGGAGGACCAGATCGGCTGATGGTGAGCGGTCGCCGCTTCCTGCGCGAACCCGAGCGCGTCCGCTCGCTGGGCGCGCGCCTGGTCTACCACGGCGTGCGCTGGGCCCCGCTCGTCGCGGTGGCGGTGCTGGCCCACGCGGTATTCCCGTCGCCGATCCGGGTCGGGGCACCCACGCTGCAGGTGGGGCAGGTTGCCGAGAAGACGGTCACCTCGCCGTTCCAGTTCGTCGTGCTGAAGTCCGAGGCCGAGCGCGCGCTGGAGGGCGAGGCGCGGGCCATGGCCGCGCGTCCGGTCTATCGGTTCGACGGCGCGGCGTACGACTCGGTGCTGGCGCAGATCGACACCTTCTTCGCGCGGGTCGGGGTCGCCGCGCAGGAGGGGCCCGCCGAAGTGCAACGGACCGCGATGGAGGCGGGCGCCCGGCTCGGGCGACCCGAAGCCGAGTTCCTCCTGGAGGCGGATCGCCGCCGCTCGGTCCACGCGGCCCTCACCGACTTCCTCGCCGCCATGCTGGCACAGGGCATCGCGGACGCGGGGACGCTCCGCGCGGAGCCGAGCCGGCTGATCGCCCTCCGGCGGGGCGACGCGGAGCGGGTGGCTCCGCGCGACTCGATTCTCACCTTCGTCGACCTCATGGCGCGCGTGGAGGGGCCGCACGCCGGCGTCACCGACGAGATTGGCCGCCGCGCGATGCGCCAGCTCACGGCGGCGTTCTACCGTCCCACGATCGTGTTCGATCCGTGGCTCACCCGGCTCCGGCGCGACGAGGTCCGGTTATCGGTGGACTCGGTCA
The DNA here is from genome assembly GCA_035763885.1 of Gemmatimonadales bacterium. GTDB lineage: Bacteria > Gemmatimonadota > Gemmatimonadetes > Gemmatimonadales > GWC2-71-9 > DASQPE01. Next base: position 17,082 of record DASUAH010000013.1, on the reverse strand, counting down.
AACACGCGGTGTCGGCGGGCGAGCGGATCGTCGTGGCGGGTCAGGCGGTGACGCAGGAGGCGCGCGACAAGCTCCTCGGGCTCCAGAAGGAGCTGCGGCGCCGGGGCGAGGATGCCGTCGCGACGCGCGCGGTGGTCGGCGGCATCCTGTACAACGCCATCATCCTGAGCACGTTCTGGCTGCTGATGCTGCTGTACCGCCGCGAGAGCTACGATCGACTGCGTGAGATGGCGTTCTTCGGCGTGCTCTTCGGCCTCGTGGTGCTCCTCGCCGCGTCGCTCACCCAGCTCTTCCCCTGGCGACCCGAGCTGAGCCCGATCCCCTTCGCGGCGATCCTGATCGCCACGCTCTACAACGGGCGGACCGCCGTATTCGGGGTCTTCGTGCTCGCGATCCTGCTCGGCGGGCAGTGGGCGCTGCGGGAGAGCCACACCGTGCTCTTCGGGGTCGTCGGCGGCGTCGCGGCGGCGCTCAGCATGCGGGTCCTGCGGCGGCGGTGGCACATCTGGGTGAGCATCGGGCTCATGGCCGGCGCCTTCACGCTGGCCGCGATCACCGCCGGGCTGGTCGAGGGATGGAGCACGGCGACGATCGTCACGACGGCGATCAGCGGCTCGATCGTGGGGCTCTCCAGCGCCTCGTTCGCGCTGCTGGTGGTGCCGCTCGCCGAGTCGGTGACCGGCATCACGACCGATCTCACGCTGCTCGAGCTCTCCGACCTGAGCCGGCCGCTGCTCAAGCGGATGGCCACCGAGGCGCCGGGCACCTGGGCGCACAGCCTCGCGATGGCCAACCTCTGCGAGACCGCCTGCACCGCCATCGGGGCGAACGGTCTCCTCGCCCGCGTGGGGTGCTACTACCACGACATCGGCAAGCTGAGCAACCCGCAGTTCTTCATCGAGAACCAGTCGCCGGGCAACAACCCGCACGACACGCTCCTGCCGGAGGAATCCGCGCGCATCATCCGCGACCACGTGGCGCACGGACTCGCGCTGGCCGACGAGGCGGTGCTGCCGCCGGTGGTCCGCGCCTTCATCCCCGAGCACCACGGCACCACCGAAATCAACTACTTCCTCCATCGCGCCCGGCGGCAGGCGGGCGGCGCCGAAATCGACGTCGGCAACTTCCGCTATCCCGGTCCCCGGCCCCGTTCGGCGGAGACCGCCGTGACGATGCTCGCCGACTCGACCGAGGCCGCAATCCGGGTGCTCGAGGATCCCACCCCGGCGCAGCTGCGGGAGGCGATCGGGCAGCTCATCCAGCAGAAGCTCCTCTCCCGGCAGCTGGAGGAGGCGCCGCTCACGCTGCGCGACCTGGACCGGATCACCGATGAGTTCTGGCGGACGCTGGCGGGGATGTACCACAACCGGGTCCCCTATCCGCGTGCGAGCGGCGAGCGCGAGGCCGAGCTTCAGCCGGTCGTCCCGGGCTGAGGTGAGCGTCCAGGGCCGGTCGCCGGTGCCGGCGACGCTGGTGCGGCGCGTGGTGCGCGCGGTGCTCCGCGGCGAACGGCGCCGGGCGCGCATGTCCGTCACCTTCCTGGGCCGCGAGCGGATGCGCCGGCTCAACGCCCGGTACCGGGGCCACGACCGTCCCACCGACGTGCTCGCCTTCACGCTGCCGCAGCCCGACGGCCTGCCGCTCGGCGACGTCTACATCTGCGGCTGGGTCGCGGCGCGGGAGGCGCGCGCGCGGGGCCTGCCGATCAGGCAGGAGGTGATCCGGCTGCTCGTGCACGGCACGTTGCACGCGCTGGGGTACGACCATCCGGAGGGCGTGGCGCGGGAGCGCTCCGCCATGTGGCGCCGCCAGGAGCGGTACGTCGAGGCACTCGCATGATCGCGATGCTGCAGCTGTTCATCGGACCGCTGCTGCTCACCGGGCTCACGCTCTGGTCGGCCTGGCTCGCGCTGGCGGCCGAGGCGGACGCGGAGCTGCCGCGCTCGCTCGGCGCGCTGCGCGGGGATCAGGACGGGCTCGGCCTGTCGCGGCGGCTGCACGTGGCGCACCTCGCCTGTCTCGTCCTCGCCGGCGCGGCGGCGGGCGCCACCGTCGTCTGGTGGGCCTGGTCCCCGGTGGCGGGCCTGCTGCGCCTTGCCCTCGCGGTCGGTCTCGTCTGGATCGTGGCGGACCTGCTGCCGCGCGTGGTGGCGGCGCTCGCACCGGAGCTCGCCCTCCCCGCGCGGCGGGCGGCGGTGCGGACCCTCGCCCCGTTCGGTCCGTTGCTCCGGCTGGTGGGGTGGGCCGATGCCCGCATGCGGCCGGCCCCGCAGGGCCCCCCCGCGCGCCACCTGGAGCGGGGCGAACGCGACATGCTCCTCGGGGTGTTCTCCCTCGCCGACACGACGGTGTCCGACGTCATGACCCCGCGGATCGACATCATCGCGGTCGACGTGGCGGAGGAGCGCGATGAGATCGTCCGCGTGCTCCAGAGCTCGGAGCACGCGCGGCTCCTGGTGTACGACGGCCACCCCGACAACATCGCGGGCGTGCTCTATGCCAAGGACATGCTCGCGGGCCTGACCGGCGACGAGACCTCCTGGCGGGCCCTCATCCGGCCGGCGGCGTTCGTGCCCGAGGCCAAGACGCTCGACCGGCAGCTCCGCGATTTCCAGCGGGGCCCGAGCCACCTCGCCGTCGTCGTCGACGAGTTCGGCGGTACGGCGGGGCTGGTGACGCTGGAGGACATCCTCGAGCAGATCGTGGGCGAGATTCGCGACGAGTACGACACCGACGAGGTCGCGCCGATCATGGCGGCCGGGGACGACCAGTGGCGCGTGCAGGGCGGCGCGCCACTCACCGAGCTGGAGGGCGTGCTCGGCCACCGGTTCGCCCGTGAGGACGTGAGCACCGTGGGCGGGCTGGTCCTGGCCGAGTTCGGCCGGGTCCCGCGCACCGGCGAGGTGATCGAGGTGGACGGGTTTCAGATGGTCGCGGACCAGGTGGTCCGCCGGCGGGTGCGCCGCGTGCTGGTGCGGCGCGTCCCGGTGCCGGCCGCCGCGGGCGGGGAGGAGACGTGATCTGGGCGGTGGTGGCGGCCGGGCTGGTGCTGGCCGTGTTCGGCGCCACGGCGGGCGGCGCCCTGATCCTGATCAGCCGCGACGAGCTCGCGCGCATCGTCTCCCGCCGGCTGCGGGGCGGCGCGCCCTCGCTCAGCGCGCTGGCCGAGATCGACCATGACCTCACCGCGGCCTCCGCGACCACCGCCCTCGGCGTGCTGCTCCTGGGCGGCGCGATTCCCGCGCTGATTGCGGGCTCGGGCGCGGTCCGCTCGCTCTTCCTGGTCGTGCTCGTGGCGGTGCCCTTCGTTCTCTTCAGCGGCTACCTCGTGCCCCGGTGGCTCACCCAGTCGCTCCCGGGCGGCAGCGCCGGCCGGCTGGTGCCGGTGCTGCGCTACTGGTCCGCCGTGCTGCGGGTGATCCTCCCCGCCCGGCGGGTGACCCGGCCGCAGGACCTCCGCTCCATCTGGCGCGAAGGCGCCGCGGTCGGGCTCGGGTCGAGCGACGAGCTGCTCACGGCCGGCGGCGTGATGAGCTTCACCCAGCGACCGGTGCGGGAGGTGATGACCCCGCGCACCGAGATCGTCGCCACGGCCGAGGACGCGCCGCTGAGCGATATCGCCGCGGTGTTCGGGCAGAGCGGATACAGCCGCATCCCGGTCTACCGGGGCACGCTCGACGAGATCGTCGGGATGCTCCACGCGTTCGATCTCTTCAAGCTCCAGCCGGGCGACCCGCTACCCATCCGCCCGGTGGCCATGGCTCCCGCGAGTCGCACCTGCGGCGATCTCCTGCTCGACATGCAGCGGGAGCGCCGGCACCTGGCGGTCGTGCTCGACGAATTCGGCGGCACCCTCGGCATCGTCACGCTGGAGGATCTGCTGGAGGAGCTGGTCGGCGAGATCTTCGACGAGCACGACGAGGGCGTGCAGGGCGCGGCCCCCGCTCCCCCCGGCGTGGTCGAGGCCGACGGCACCACCCCGGCTGCGGCGATCGCCGAGCGCTTCGAGATCACGCTTCCGGCCGGCCAGGCGACCACGGTCGGCGGGCTGCTGGCCGAGCTGGCCGGGCGGATCCCCAACGCCGGCGAGCGGTTCCTCCTGCAGGGCCTCGAATTCGACGTGATCCAGGCCTCCCCCACCCGCATCGAGCGTCTGCTCATCCGGCAGGCCCCGGCGCCCGCGGTACCGCTCGCCCGGGCCGCCCCGTGACCCAGCGATCCGAGCAACTGGAAGCGATGCTGGAGCTCGCCCGCGCCGGTCTCACCGACGCGTTCGTGGCGCGCGCCCACCAGCTCGAGCCGGCCGACCTCGCCGATGTGCTCGCCGCGCTGGATGACGAGGAGCGCGTCCGGCTCGTCCGCGCGCTGCCGCCGGAGCTGTCGGGCGAGGCGCTCGCCGAGATGCCGGAAGATGCGCACGCCGAGGAAACGCTGGTCGCGCTGGCACCGGCACAGGCGGCCGAGATCCTCGAGGAGCTGGAGGACGACGACGCGGCCGACCTCATCGGCGAGCTGGAGCCGGAGCAGCAGGAGCGGATCCTCGCGGAGATCGAGGACCGGACCGAGGTAGACCGCCTGCTCCGCTACGACGAGGAGACCGCCGGCGGCCGGATGACGACCCACCTCGTCACCGTGCGCGACAGCGAGACGGCGGCGCAGGCCCTGGACTCGATCCGGCGGCAGGCCGAGGAGGTCCAGGACTTCTACCAGATCTTCGTGGTTGACGACACCGGGCGGCTGGTAGGTGTGGTGCCGCTGAAGGATCTGGTCACCAACCCGCCGGATCGCCCGGTTCGCCAGTTCATGACCGGCGCCGAGATCAGTGTCCAGCCCGAGGTGGACCAGGAGGAGGTCGCGCGGGTGATGGCGCGCTACAACCTCGAGAGCGTGCCCGTCGTGGACCACCGGGGGCGGCTGCTGGGCCGGGTCACCTTCGACGACGTCATCGACGTGGTGGAAGCGGAGACCACCGAGGACATCCTCCGCTTCGGCGGCGCCGCCGCCGACGAGGAGCTCACCGGCGCATGGAACGACGCGGTCCGGAGCCGCCTGCCGTGGCTGTACGTCAACCTGATCACCGCGTTTCTCGCGGCCGGCGTGGTCTACGCGTTCCAGGACACGGTGCGACGCGCGGTATCGCTGGCCATCTGGATGCCGATCATCGCCGGCATGGGCGGCAACGCCGGCACGCAGGCACTGGCGGTCACGGTCCGGCGGCTGGCGCTGGGCCGGATCCGGCCGGACGAGTCGCTGCGGGTCATCGGCAAGGAGCTGCTGGTGGGGCTCACCAACGGACTGGCGATCGGTCTCGTGGTGGCGGTGGCCGCGGTGCTGCTCGGGGAGGGGCCGATGCTCGGCCTGGTGGTCTTCCTCGCGCTGGCCGGCAACCTGCTCGTCGCCGGCTTCGCGGGCGCGTTCATTCCGGTGCTGCTGCAGCGCCGGGGGGTCGATCCCGCCGTGGCCTCGTCGATCTTCGTGACCACCTTCACCGACATCTGCGGCTTCTTCCTCCTGTTCAGCATGGCGGGCTGGCTCCTCCTTTGACCCCCCATGCGCGCGCTCTACGTCTTCCTCCGCCTCGCGCCGTTCATCGCCGCCTTCCTCCGCGACCGCCGGCGCTTCGTGGTGTTCGGGCGCCCGACCACCCGGGATCCGGCGCATCACACCCGCCGCGCCGAGCGGCTCACCCGCACCCTCGCCGAGCTCGGGCCGACGTTCATCAAGCTGGCGCAGGTGTTCGGTGCCCGGGCCGACATCCTCCCCGAGCCGTACCTCGGCGCCATCGGCACGCTGGCGGACCGGGTGCCGCCACTGCCGGCCGGGGTCGCGGAGCAGGTCGCGACTGCGGAGCTCGGCCGTCCGGCGACGGAGCTCTTCGAGCGGTTCGATCCGGAGCCGCTGGCGGCCGCGTCGCTCGGCCAGGTGCACCGCGCCCGCCACCGCGGACGCGAGGTGGTGGTCAAGGTCCTGCGGCCCGGCGTGGACGAGCTGGTGCGCCAGGACCTCGTCGTCTCCTACCGGATCCTCTTCCTGCTCAACCTGCTGTTTCCAAACCACCACACCCGGGCGATCTCCACCATCGTGAACGAGTTCGCCAAGCGGATCTGGGCCGAGCTGGACTTCCGCGAGGAGGCGCGGAACGCGGAAACACTGCGGCGCAACTTCGCGGCCGACGCGCGGGTGGTCGTCCCCGAGGTCGTGAACGAGCTCACCCGCCGCCGGCTGCTGGTCCTGGAGTACGTGGAGGGGACCCGCATCGACCGCTTGCACGACCGGCTCGCCGCCGGCGAGCTGAGGCTGGACGAGCTCGTCGGGCACATCGTCGAGGTGTACGTCAAGATGATGCTCGAGGACGGCTTCTTCCACGCGGATCCGCACGCGGGCAACCTGCTGGTGGACCCCGCCGGCCGGCTCGTGCTGCTCGACTTCGGGATGGTGCTGCAGGTGGAGCGGGAGACCCGCGCGCGGATGGTCCGGACCGTGCTGGCCGCGGTCCGGCAGGACGTGGACGGGGTCATCAACGGGTTCTACGAGCTCGGCATCCTCGATCCCGACGTGGACCGCGGCACCGTGCGGGACGCGGCGCAGCATCTGATGGGCGTGGCGCTCCGCGACGACGTGTCGCCGCGCCGCCTCCAGCGCATCGTCGAGGACGTGCTCCGCACGTTCTACGAGTGGCCGCTCATGCTGCCGTCAGATCTCGTCTACTTCGGGCGGGCGGCCGTGCTGGTGGAGGGGATCGGACTGCGCTACGACCCCAACTTCAACGCCGTCGCGGCGGCCCGTCCGGTGCTGGCCCGCTCGGCCGCCCGGCTGATGCAGGGTGTGCTCGGGCAGGACATGCGGGGGCGCCTGGCGGACTGGAGCCTCGACGCCGCCGCCACGGTGCGCACCGTGCGCGACCTGCTGCGGCGCATCGAGCGCGAAGAGCTGCGGGTGCGGTGGCACCCACGTGACACGCTGGAGCTGCAGCGCTTTCTCGCCCAGCAGGTGCGGCGGGGCCTGCTCGCGCTGTTCGCCCTGACGATCGGCGTGATCGCGAGCATCGTCTACGTCGCGACCCGCCGGCTCGAGCTGCTGGCACTCGGACTGGCGCTGTCCGTGGGGTTCTTCGCGGTGGTGTTCATCCTGCCGAGTCATCTCTTCCAGAATCCGCTGCGGTTCCGGCGCCGCTGGCCGGATCGCTGACGCGCCGGCGCCGCTCACCTCGCCTGCGCCCTCCGCACCCGCCGCCAGTCGGGCAGAGTCGCCGCTTTGCCCGCGACTCGGTGCGAGAATTAGCTTGGGACATGCCAGCCCAGCCGACCTCGCCGCGCCGCCACGCCTTTCCCGATCTCCGCAGCTTCGTCACCGCTCTCGAGCGCAGCGGCCGGCTCCGGCGCGTGCGGGTCGAGGTTGATCCGGTGCTGGAGGTCTCGGAGATCATGCAGCGGGTCGTGCGGGAGCAGGGGCCTGCGCTGCTCTTCGAGCGGGTGAAGGGATCGCCGTTCTCCCTGGTGATGAACCTGTTCGGCGCGACGGACCGGATCGAGCTCGCCCTCGGCCGGCATCCGCAGGCGATCGGCCAGGAGCTGGTCGATACCCTCCAGCGGCTCAATCCGCCGAGCCTCAAGGCGTTGTGGGCCTCGCGCCGATTCCTCTGGCGGGCCCGGTTCATGCGGCCGCGGATCGTCTCCCGCGCGCCCGTACAGGCGGTGGTCGAGGCGCCGCGGCTCACCACGCTCCCGCACCTCACCTGCTGGCCTCGCGACGGCGGCCCGTTCGTCACCTTCGGGCCGACGCTCACCCAGGACCCGGTGACCGGGCGACGGAACTACGGTCTCTATCGCCTGCAGGTGTTCGACGACGCCACCACCGGGATGCACTGGCAGAGCATGAAGGGCGGGCGCGCACATCACTACGAGGCCGAGCGTCGAGGGCAGCCGCTGGAGGCGGCCGTCGTGCTCGGCGGCGATCCCATCCTCATGCTCGCCGCGATCCTGCCGCTCCCGGAGGACGTGGACGAGCTGGCGTTTGCTGGCTTTCTGCGGGGCGCACCGGTCGAGCTGGTGCCGGGCATCGCCACGCAGCTCGCCGTGCCGGCCAACGCCGAGTTCATCCTGGAGGGGGCGGTCGCACCGGGGGAGCGCAGGCTCGAGGGGCCGTTCGGGGACCACTTCGGCCACTACTCCGAGGCCGCGGAGTTTCCGGTCTTCCATGTGCGCCGGGTGACCCGGCGCCGCGATCCGCTCTACCCCGCGACGGTGGTCGGCAAGCCGCCGCAGGAAGACAAGTTCATGGGGGTCGCGGCGGGGGAGATGATCGGGCCGCTGATCCGCATGATCAACCCGAACGTGGTCGACCTCTACGCCTACGAGAACGCCAGCTTCCACAACCTGCTCGGCGTGGCATTGAAGGAGCGGCACCCGAAGGAGGTGCTCAAGACCGCGTTCAACCTGCTGGGCACGGGTCAGCTCGCGCTCACCAAGGTGGCGGTCATGGTCCGCGAGGACGTCGACCCGCGGCGCTTCCGGGATCTGCTGCGGGAGCTCTGGTATCGCTTCGAGCCGGAGGAACGGATGCTGCTCCTGCCGATCGCTCCGCTCGACACCCTCGATTACACGTCCTACCGGATGCACGTCGGGAGCAAGCTCATTCTCGACGCGACCGGCGATCCGGTGACGTCGGACCCGCCGCCCGGCGGGGTTCCCGATCCCTCCGCGTTCGACCGCCGCATCGGGCGTCACCGGCTGGTGGACGGCGTCCTCATCGTCGAAGCGCGCAGCGACCCGCGGTCGGTGCTGGAGGGTCTGGTGCGATGGGACGGACTCGGGCCCGTCAAGCTCGTGTTCGCGGTCAGCGACGATGTGGATCTCGAGTCCGAGCCGAGCCTCCTGTGGGGGATCTTCACCCGCTTCGACCCGGCCCGGGACCTGATCGCGGCCGAGCAGCGGTTCATCGGCGCGCGGCCGGTGTACCGGGGCCGCCTCGGCATCGACGCGACCTGGAAACCCGGCTATCCGGCCCCGCTGGCGATGGATCCCGAGATTGTGCGGCGCGTGGACCGGCGCTGGGGGGAGTATTTCCCGGCAGGCGGTGCGTAGCTCCGGTTCGCGAGCAGGAACGCCCTGTGACGGGCGAGGGAAGGCCGCTCCCGGCGGCTACCGGGGCCCGTCGGCGCGCGCGCTCCGTGCTCCCAGGCTGCGGAGCCCCGCGAAGCCCACGAGGGCGGTCCCGACGGCGAGGGTCGGCACCACCTGTACGGCCTGCAGCGCGAGCCCTCCGGCGAGCCCGCGCTCGGCCGCCACCCCGAACGGCAGCAGGCCCATCACCACGGCCGCCTGCAGCACGCCCACGTTCCCCGGCGTCAGCCGCAGCACTCCACCCAGGTTCGCTGCCACCAGCGCGGTGAGCGCCGCGCCGGCCGGGGCCGTGATGCCGGTCGCCGCGATGGTCCAGTGATACGCGAGCCACTGCAGCATCCAGTTCACCGTGCCGAGCAGCACCGGCGCGACGAGCGGCGGTGCGCCCGCCGACCCGACGGTGACCGCGGAGCGCCACCCCGCCGGCAACCGGGCGATCACCCACCCCGAGCCGCCGGTTGCCCACGGCAGGACCACCGCCGCCAGCACGGCGACCGCTCCGAGCCGCGCCGCCCGGACCCACGGGGCAGGTGGCAGCAGCACGAGCACACCGGTGAGGAACAGCGCGAGGGCGATCGCCTCGGTCACCCGGCTCCAGACGATCGAGGAGATCGCCGGGGCGAGCGGGGGCTCGCCCCGGGTTGCGAGCGCCTGGAGCCGCGCCGCCTCGCCGCTCACCGAGATGCTGACGACGCTGACTGCGGCGCCGATGAACGTGCCCGCCTGCGCCACCCGCCACCGGTGCGGCCACGCGGGACGCAGGAGGAGATGCCAGGCCCACCCCTTGGCGCCGAGCGACGCGAGGTTCGTCACCGCCGCGAGCGCGAGCAGGACCCAGTCCGCGCTGCGGAGGGCCGCCATCGTGCCGGCCCAGGGGAACTCGAAGGCGAAGCGCAGCGCGAGCACGGCGCTCACCGCGGCGATGGCCCGAAACACCCAGCGCAGCTGCGTCACGCCGCGAACAGCTCGGCGATCGGCCTGAGCTCGTACCCCGCCGCACGCAGGTCGGCGATGATACCCGGAAGGGCGCCGGCGGTCTGCGAGCGGTCGCCAAGCGGATCGTACCCGTCACCGTCGTGGAGGAGGAGGATCGCCCCCGGCCGGACCCGGGCGCGCACGCGCCGGCGAATCTCCTCGGCGCCCGGGCGGGCGCTGTCCCAGACGCCGAAGGTCCAGCCGAGCACCCGGTAGTCGCGACGGTGCGCGGCCCGCAGCACGAAGGGGTTGCGGTACCCGTGCGGGGCGCGAAACACCCGCGGCACCGCCCCGGTGGTCGCGACGATCGCGTCGTGCGCCCTGCCGAGCTCGCGGGCAATCCACGCCGGCCCGCGGAGGTGCAGCTTCGCGTGGGTATCGGTGTGGTTGCCGATCGTCTGACCCGCGGCCGCGACCGCGCGTGCGATCTCCGGGAACCGGCGCACGTGCGCGCCGACCATGAAGAAGGCGGCCGGCGCGTGCTGGTCCGCCAGCGTGCCGAGGATGCGGGGCGTGGCCTCGGGGTTGGGGCCGTCGTCGAAGGTGAGATACACCCGCCGGTCGCGCGGGCCCCGGCCGGTCACCGGCCCGAACAGCGAGTTGTTCGGCTCGAGCGCGCCGTACAGCGCCACGCCCGCCGCTCCCACGGCCGAGACCGCCGCCGCGGTACCGATCACCCCCGGATCCGGCGGTAGACGCCCAGCACCTGCTGGGCGATGCGCGGCCAGGCGTACGCCTGCGCCTTCGCCACCCCGGCGGCGCGCATCACCGCTCGGCGCGCGGGGTCGGCGAGCAGGCCGACCGTGGTCTCCGCCCAGGCGGCGGGGTCGCCCTTCGGGACCAGCACTGCCTCCGCGCCGCCGTTCACCAGCTCGCGAAACCCGGTGATGTCGGAGACCACGAGCGGCGTGCCGCAGGCCATTGCCTCGAGCAGGGTGATCCCGAACGACGCCTTGGTGGTCGGGCACAGATACAGGTCGGCCGCGCCGTACACCTCGGGCCGGTCGCCGTTCACCCGGCCGAGGAACTCCACATGGGGCGCCACCGGCCGGGCCAGCCGCTCGTACACCGGGCGGAGCGGGCCGTCACCCGCAACCGTGAGGGTCGCGTCGGGGAAGCGATCGAGGACCTGGGGCATCGCGCGGAGCACGGTCTCGAGGCCGTTGCGGGGATCGAGCCGGCCGAGGAACAGGAGCCGGGGCCGGGCGCCGGCCGGCCTCCCGCCGTTCGCGCGGAAGAAGTCCACGTCGACGCCGTTGGGGATGATCTCCCAGTCGGCGCGGAAGTAGCGCGCGTGCGCGGCCACCACGGGTTCGCTCACCGCGATCGCCGCGGCGTGCCGGTCGAGCAGGGCCTGCAGCGGGCGGCGGAGGATCGCAGCCAGATGCGACCGCGGGAACCAGGAATGGAAGGTGGCCACGACCGGCAGGCCGAGGTCGCGCCCCGCGAGCGGCGCGATCCAGCCGAACGTGGGGGCAAGCCCGCCGTGCACGTGCACCAGGTCGATCCGCTCGCGGCGGAACAGCTCGCGCAGCTGCCGGCGCAGCCCCAGGCCGCTCGTCACCCGCGCGAACGACCCGCTGCTGTAGATCACCCGGCTGGTGCCGACGCGCCGGACGAACGGCTCGTCCCGCTCGTACTCGTGCGCGTCGGGCGTGCCGACCGGCATCGGCATCCGCGAGGTGACGACGATCGCGGGGTGCCCCAGGGCGTTGAGGACCCGGGCCAGGTTGTGGACGTGCTCGGTGACCCCGCCGAGATGGGGATAGTAGAACTCGGTCACCAGCGCTATCCGCATGGGCCGAATATAGACTCGTCGGCCGGATGGGCGCGCTTGCCTGGTCCCCCGGTGCCAGGCGACCTTTCCCCCATGACCGCGGACGAGCTGCTCGCCGGGATCCTCGCCGGACGGACCGCGGCCGTCGCGCGGGCCATCTCCGTGGTCGAGAACGCCCGCCCCGGTTTCGAGCGACTCCTCGCCGGAGTGCACCCCCACCTCGGCCGCGCGCGCCGGATCGGAATCACCGGCCCGCCGGGTGCCGGCAAGTCCACACTGACCGAGCGGCTGGTCACCGCGTACCGCGCGCGCGGGCTGACCGTGGCGGTCGTCGCTGTGGATCCCACCAGCCCGTTCACCGGCGGCGCGCTCCTCGGTGACCGGATCCGGATGGAGTCGGTCGCGCTCGACCCCGGCGTGTTCATCCGTTCCACGGCCAGCCGCGGCTCGCTCGGCGGGCTCGCCACCACGACCCGCGAGATCACCGATCTGCTCGACGCCGCGGGCTTCGCGCGCATCCTGGTCGAGACCGTCGGGGTCGGACAGTCGGAGCTCGACGTCGCCCGGATGGCGGACAGCACCGTGCTCGTGCTCGTGCCGGAGTCCGGCGACGGGATCCAGACGCTCAAGTCGGGAGTGATGGAGGCGGCGGACATCTACGTCGTGAACAAGGCCGACCGGTCGGGCGCGGAGAAGCTCCGGCAGGAGCTTGAGGTCACGCTCGGCATCCGGCGGGGGAACGCGTACCGGCACGTGCCGGCGCACCACGGCCGGACGGCCAGTGGGTCCGGCTTGCAGCTGCCAGCCGGCGGACCGTCCGACCGTCCGGCCGTCTGGGATCCGCCGGTGCTTCTCACCGCCGCGACCAGAGGCGACGGGGTCGATGGGCTCCTCGCCGCGCTCGACCGGCACCACGACTGGCTGCTCGGCGCGGGCGAGCTGGAGCGCCGCCGGCGGTCCCGGCTCGCCGAGCGCACCCGGGAGGTCGTGGACCGCGCGATGCGACGGTGGGTGTGGGACGAGAGCCAGGCCGAGCGGGTGCTCCGCGAGCGGCTCGACGAGGTCGCGGCGGGACGGCTGAGCCCTTACGAGCTGGCGGCCGACATTGTGGAGGCGCTGCGCCAGGGTGAGCGGGTATGACGACCTTTGACGTGAACGCCGGCGACACCGCCGCCCGGCTGGCCGAGCACGAGCGCGAGCTCGAGCGGCTCCGGGCCGAGGTGCGCGCCTGGCGCGAGCGCGCGCTGCGCCAGCCGGTCCGCGACGACACCGATTTCACCACCGTGTCCGGCCGGCGCCTCGAGCCGGTGTATACGGCGGCCGACCACGGCGCGGGCCCGGTCGACCTGCCGGGGGAGTATCCGTTCCTGCGCGGCATCCATCCGACGATGTACCGCGGCCGCCTCTGGACGATGCGCCAGTTCGCCGGCTTCGGCACCGCCCAGGACACCAACGAGCGCTACAAGTTCCTGCTGTCCCACGGGCAGACCGGGCTCTCGGTCGCCTTCGACTTTCCGACGCTGATGGGCTACGACTCGGACCATCCGCGGGCCGAGGGGGAGGTGGGGAAGTGCGGGGTGGCCGTCTCGAGCCTTGCCGACATGGAGACGCTGTTCGACGGCATCCCGCTCGGCGAGGTCTCCACCTCGATGACGATCAACGGCCCCGCCGCCATTCTGTTCTGCTTCTACGTCGCGGCGGCCGAGCGGCAGGGCGTGCCTCTGGAGCGGCTGCGCGGAACGATCCAGAACGACATCCTGAAGGAGTACATGGCGCAGCACGCCTGGATCTTCCCGGCGGAGCCGGCGCTCAAGATCATCGTGGACCTCTTCGCCTGGGCGGCGGAGCACACCCCCAAGTGGAACACGATCTCCATTTCCGGCTACCACATACGCGAGGCGGGAGCGACGGCCGCGCAGGAGTTGGCCTTCACCCTCGCCAACGGGTTCTGCTACGTGGAGCACGGGCTGGCCCGCGGCCTCGATGTGGACCGGTTCGCGCCCCAGCTCTCGTTCTTCTGGGACGTCCACAACGATTTCTTCGAGGAGATCGCCAAGCTGCGTGCGGCACGGCGCATCTGGGCCCGCGCGATGCGCGAGAAGTACGGCGCGCAGAACCCGCGCAGCTGGATGATGCGCTTCCATTGCCAGACCGCCGGCGCCACGCTCACCGCGCAGCAGCCCCACAACAACATCGTGCGGGTGGCGTACCAGGCGCTCGCCGCGGTGCTGGGCGGGACCCAGTCGCTCCACACCAACGCGCTCGACGAGACCCTCGCGCTCCCGACCGAGGAATCGGTCCGGATCGCGCTCCGCACCCAGCAGATCCTCGCCTACGAGACCGGCGTGCCGAACGTGGCCGACCCGCTCGGCGGGTCGCATTTCGTCGAGGCGCTCACCGACGAGCTCGAGCGCGAGGCGCGGGGGCTGTTCGCGGAGATCGAGGCGCAGGGCGGCGTGGTCGGGGCGATCGAGTCCGGGTGGTTCCAGCGGCAGATCGCGCACAGCTCGGCCCGCTTCCAGGCGGAGGTCGAGCAGGGGCGCCGCTATATCGTCGGGCTGAACGAGTTCCTGGAGGCGGGTGAAGCCCCGGTCGAGATCCTCAAGGTCGGCGAGGACGCCGAGCGCACCCAGCGGGAACGGCTCGCCGCGCTCCGGGCCCGGCGCGATCCGGCCCTGGCGGCCAGCCGACTCGAGGCGCTGCGCGCCGCCGCCGCATCCGATCACAATCTCATTCCGGCCATGCTGGACTGTGCGCGCGCGTACTGCACGCTGTACGAGGTCCGGCAGGTGCTGGAGCAGATCTACGGGAGTTACCGTGAGCCGGTTTTCTTCTGATTCGGGCCGGGGGGGCGCCGTCGCGACCGTCCCCCCGGACCCCCGCATGGAGCGCCGCGGCCGCATCGCGGCGGGCACGCCCACGGTGGCCATCGCGTCCCAGCTCCAGCGACTCACCAGCGTCCGTCCCAGCGAGCACTGGGTCGTGTCGTGCTACCTCAAGCTGGAGCCGCGCGACCGGACCAGGGGCAAGTACCTGATCAAGCTCAAGAACCGGGTGAAGGGGGTCACTGCCGGCCTGGCGCGGCTGGGGCTCGACCGCGCCGCCCGCGAGGCCGCCGAGCGGGACCTCGGCCGCATCGTCGAGCACCTGCGCAGCCCGGGCAACCTGCCGCCCACGCAGGGACTGGCGGCGTTCGCCTGCGAGGCGCTCGATCTGTTCGAGGCGCTGCCGCTCCCGCTGGTCCACCGGTCCCGGCTCGGCGTGGATGGCACGCCGCTGGTGCGCGAGCTCGCGTCGGTCGAGGACGAATTCGGCCGGATCCTCACGGTCGTGCTGGATCGCGCGAGTGCGCGGTTCTTCGAGGTGAGCGCGTACGAGGCGGTCGAGCTGCTGGGACTGCGCGCCGACGCCACCCGGGGCGGTCGCTTCCACGGCGACCAGGACGGCCCGGGGTGGGGCGAGCACGCGTACAACAACCGGATTCGCGAGGAGAAGCAGCGCCACTTCGAGGCGATCGCCCGCGAGCTGTTCACCCTCGACCGCCGGCGGCCGGTGCACGGCGTGGTGTTCGCGAGCGCCGGGGCGGACGCAGGCGCCGTCGCGCCGTTTCTCCACGCCTACCTGGCGGACCGCGTGCTCGGCACCGCCCGGCTCACGCCGAAGGAGGCGACGCCCGCGCGGGTGCACGAGGCCACCCTCGCGGTCCGCGAGGCATGGGAACGCGCCTCCGAGCGCGCCCTGGTGCGCGAGCTGGGTGAGCGGCTGGGGAGGGGGTGGGCGGTAAACGGGATCGCGCCGACCCTGCGTGCGCTCGCGCGCGGGCAGGTGCGCGCGCTCCTGGTGGACGCGGACGCCGCCGAGCCCGGCTTCCGCTGCGCGGACTCCGGACGGCTGGCCCTGACCGAGCGTGACTGCCGGGGCGAGGGCGCCCCGGTGCCGGTGCTCGATGTCATCGACGACGCCATCGAGGAGGCGCTCCGGCAGGGCGTCGATGTGAACGTGGTCTACGACCCCGACGCGCGCCGCGAGGTCGCGGGGCTCGCCGGACTGCTGCGCTTCCGCCGGTGAGCGCCCCCGCCCCCGCCCCCGTGCGCGCCCCGGCGCGCCCGATCCGCGTCCTCGTGGCCAAGCCCGGCCTCGACGGGCACGACCGCGGCGCGAAGGTGGTCGCTGCGGCGCTGCGCGACGCCGGCATGGAGGTGGTGTACACCGGACTGCACCAGACACCCGAGATGATCGCGGCCGCCGCCCTCCAGGAGGACGTGGACGTGGTGGGCCTGTCGATCCTCTCCGGCGCGCACATGACGCTGTTCCCCCGGGTGCGGGAGCTGCTGGTGCAGCACGGCCGTCCGGACATCCTGGTGACCGGCGGCGGCATCATCCCCCGGGATGACATGGACGCGCTCCAGGCGCGCGGCATCGGCCGCCTGTTCGGTCCGGGGACCCCCACGTCCGAGCTCATCGAGTACATCCGGAGCTGGGCCGCGGAGCACCTTGTCTCCTGAGCCGCCCGCCGTGACCGCCGCCCCCTCGAAAACCGGCCGCCTTCGTGCGCTCACCGACGAGTACCGGCGCCTCGCCGCCCGGCTGCAGGAGGGGGGCGGCGCCGAACGCGTGGCACGGATGCACGCGCAGGGCAAGCTCGCGCCGCGCGAGCGGGTGCTGGGCCTGCTCGACCCGGGCGCGAGCTGGTTCGAGCTCGGCCTGCTGGTCGCCCACGACCGCTACGACGGGCAGGCGCCCGGCGCGGGCGTGATCACCGGCGTGGGGGTGGTCGAGGGTCGGGAGGTGGTCGTGGTCGCCAACGACGCCACCGTCAAGGCCGGCTCGTGGTGGCCGGAGACGATCACCAAGATGCTGCGGGCGCAGGAGGTCGCGATGCGCCAGCGGATCCCGATCGTCTATCTGGTGGACAGCGCCGGGGTGAACCTGCCGTATCAGGGCGGCGTGTTCCCGGGACAGTACGGCGCGGCCCGCCTCTTCTACTACAACTCGATCATGCGGCGCTACCTCCACGTGCCGCAGGTCGCGGCCGTGATGGGGAGCTGCATCGCCGGCGGGGCGTATCTGCCCGCGCTCTCCGACGTGATCTTCATGGTCGGGGGCACCAGCTTCATGGGCCTGGGCGGTCCCAATCTGGTCAAGGGCGCGACCGGGCAGACCGTGGACGGTGAAACCCTGGGAGGCGCCCGCACCCACACCGAAATC
>DASUAH010000012.1:0-20555 GCA_035763885.1 Gemmatimonadales bacterium | reverse complement strand
CTGCGGGTCAGCGGCCTCCGGATCGACAGCCCGCACGGCGATCTCCGCCTGGGTCCGCAGCATGCCACCGACGACCCCGCCGGCGTCGGTCCGGTGGAGGCGGTCCTCCTCGCGGTCAAGACCTGGCAGGTGACCGACGCCGCCCGCGCCATCCGGCCGCTCATCGCCCCCGGGACCTGCGTGGTGCCCTTCCAGAACGGGGTGGAGGCGGTGGACGAGCTGGTCGCCGTGCTCGGCCGCGAGCCAGTGCTCGGGGGCGTGGCCAAGATCGTGAGCCTGATCGAGGGGCCGGGACACATTCGCGAGCTGGGCGGCCCGACCGCGGCGGCCTTCGCCGAGCTCGACGACCGCCGCTCGGACCGGGTGGAGCGGTTGCGCGATGCCTTCCGGCGCGCCGGCCTCGAGGTCGAGACACCGCCGAGCATCCGGGCCGCGATCTGGGCCAAGTTCCTCTTCGTCGCCTCCGGGGGCGGGGTCGGCGCGGTGACCCGGATGCCGATCGGCGTCTCTCGCGCCGTGCCGGAGACCCGGCGCCTGCTGGAGGGCGCCATGGAGGAGATCCGCGCCGTGGCCGCGACCCGGGGCGTCCGCTTGCCCGACGACATCGTCGGGCGTACGATGGCGTTCGTGGACACCCTGCCCGCCCACGGGACCGCCTCGCTGCAGCGCGACATCGCCGAGGGGCGTCCCTCGGAGCTCGACTCCTGGAGCGGCGCCGTCGTGCGACTCGGCCGTGAGTCGGGGGTGCCGACCCCGATTCACGCCTTCATCTATGACACTTTGCTCCCGTCGGAGCTGCGCGCGCGAGACCGTCTGTGACCACGAGCACGCCGCACGCCGCGTATCGCGCCCTGGACATCCTCGCGGTCGTCATGGGCGGGGGCGCCGGCACCCGGCTCTTCCCCCTGACGAAGGACCGGGCCAAGCCCGCGGTGCCGCTCGGCGGGAAGTACCGGCTGGTGGACATTCCCCTCAGCAATTGCATCAATTCCGACCTGCGCCGGATTTTCGTCCTGACCCAGTTCAATTCCAGCTCGCTGCACCGGCATATCCAGGAGACCTACCGCTTCGATCACTTCTCGCCCGGGTTCGTCGAGATCCTCGCGGCGCAGCAGACACCCACCCGGGTGGAGTGGTACCAGGGCACGGCGGACGCCGTGCGGCAGAACCTGGTGCATCTCGCGGACTACCCGCATCGCTTCCTGCTCATCCTCTCCGGCGACCAGCTGTATCGCATGAACTACCGGACAATCGTCCAGCGCCATCTCGCGACGGAAGCCGAGGTGACGGTCGCCACCATTCCGGTCACGCTCGAGGCTGCGGGAGCGTTCGGCATCATGCAGGTGGCGGCCGACGGCCGGATCACCCGATTCGTCGAGAAGCCGAAGGACCCCGATCTGCTCGCCTCGCTCCGGACCGACTGGACCGCGTTCGGCGAGATTCCCGAGGCAGGGCCCGAGGCGGTGCTGGCCTCGATGGGGATCTACCTCTTCAATCGCGACGTCCTCGGGGAGGCGCTGGTGGGCAGCGAGGCGGACTTCGGCAAGCACCTCATCCCGAAGCTCATCCAGACCCGGCGCGTGTTCGCCCACATGCACCAGGGCTACTGGGAGGACATCGGGACCATCCGGTCGTTCTACGAGGCCAACCTCGACCTCTGCGAGCCGGTGCCGCGGTTCAACTTCTACGACGCGACCGCGCCGGTCTTCACCCACGCGCGCTACCTGCCGCCGACCAAGGCGATCCGCTGCCGGCTGGACCGCGCGCTCATCGCGGACGGCTGCATCGTCAGCGACGCCGAGATCACGCATTCGCTGGTCGGCGTGCGCAGCCGGATCCAGGCCGGCGCGGTCATCCGTGACGCGCTGGTGTTGGGCGCCGACTACTACGAGACCCCGGATCGGGTGCGCCCCGGCGCGCCGCCGATCGGGGTGGGCGAGGCGACCCTGATCGAGCGTACCATCGTGGACAAGAACGCGCGGATCGGATGCAACGTCCGCATCACGCCCGGCGACAAGCCCGTCGAGATGGACGGGCCGAACTATCACGTGCGGGACGGGATCGTGATCATTCCCAAGGGCGCGGTGGTGCCGGACGGGAGCGTCATCTGAGCGAGGTCCTGGGGCGCCTGGCGACAGCCATAGCAGACCGGTATCGGCTCAAGCGGGAACTGGGCGCCGGCGGCATGGCCACGGTATGGCTGGCCGAGGATCTGAAGCACGACCGCGAGGTGGCGGTGAAAGTGCTCCGGCCCGAGCTCAGCGCAGTGCTCGGGGCCGAGCGGTTCCTCCAGGAGATCAAGGTCACCGCCCACCTTCAGCACCCCCACATCCTGCCGCTGTTCGATTCGGGCTCGGCGGAAGGCCTGCTCTATTACGTGATGCCGTACGTGGAGGGCGAGTCCCTGCGCGCCCGGCTGGCCCGGGAAAAGCAGCTTCCGGTGGACGAGGCGGTGACGATCGCGAAGGGGGTGGCGAGCGCGCTCGACTACGCGCACCGCCACGGCGTGATCCACCGCGACATCAAGCCCGAGAATATCCTGCTGCACGACGGGCAGCCGCTCGTGGCCGATTTCGGCATCGCGCTCGCCGTGAGCCGTGCCGGTGGGACCCGGGTGACCGAAACCGGCCTGTCGCTCGGGACGCCGCACTACATGAGCCCCGAGCAGGCGACCGCGGATCGCGAGCTCACGCCGCGCAGCGATATCTACGCTCTCGCGGCCGTGCTCTACGAGATGCTGATCGGCGACCCGCCGCACACCGGCTCAACCGCCCAGGCCATCATCGCGAAGGTCGTGACCGAGCGACCCAGGCCGATCCGGCCCGCGCGCCCCAGCGTGACGCCGGAGCTCGAGGCGGCCGTGCTGCGCGGGCTGGAAAAGATTCCGGCGGACCGCGTTGGCAGCGCCGCGGAGTTCGCGGAGAGCCTCGGCCGGCCCGACGTCGCGACCCCGCTGCCGGTCAGCCGCCCAACGCTGGGCGGGCCGGCCGCCCGAGCGGCCGGGCGACGCTGGGCCCTCGTCGGAGTCTCCGCCGTCGCGGGGCTGGTCGCAGGCTTCGCCCTGGGACGATTGACCGCGGCCCACGAGGCGGCTTCGCCCGGGCGCCTCCGCCAGTTTGTGATCTCGACCGGCAGCGACCACCGGTACTCGACCGGATCGGGCGCCTTCCCGGCGGTGGGCGTCGCCTTGTCGCCCGACGCAGAAACCGTGGTGTACAGCGGCATCAGCTCGCGAGGATACCAGCTCTACCGGCGGCGGTTGGGCGAGCTGGGGACGACGCCGATTCCTGGTACTGACGGAGGCCTGAACCCGTTCTTCACGCCCGATGGCCGGTGGCTCACGTTCTTCGTCGGCGCGAGCATGAAGAAAATCCCGCCGGAAGGGGGCGTGCCGGTCACCGTCCCGACCGGCGCCGTGGCCCCGCAGACCACGGTTTGGCTCGACAACGAGAGGTTGGTTGCCACTGGAGTCGACGGCTCCCTGCAGCTGATCCAACCAGACGGCTCGGCCCGGCGTGTCGCTCGGCCCGACTCGGCCGCGGGCGAAGGCAGCCTGAATGTCTTTGGCGTCCTGCCGGGCGGGGAGGTGGTGCTCGCGGTTGCGGCGAAAGGCGGCAGCTTCAACGGCCGCGGTGTGGCGGTGGATCTTCGGTCCGGCGAACAAACTGGCGTCGTGGACGGGAACATTGCCGGATTGTACTACGATGCGGGCTACCTGCTCTGGGTCGTGCCCGAGGGAACGCTTCTGGCCGCCCCATTCGACGCGGCCCGGCTGCGGATGACAGCGCCGCCCGTGAGTCTCGCGCAGGGCGTGCGCGTTACGGTGGGAGGTCCCCCGCAGGTGGCGCTCTCCCGGAATCACTCGCTGGTGTATTTCCCCGAAGCCCCGTTCCAGCTCACGCTGGTCGACCGGAACGGCGGACCTCACGCAGTCGCCGACGTGCGGCGCCGGTTTCATAGTCCCCGCATGTCTCCCGACGGGCGTCGCATCGCGGTGGACTTCAACTACCAGGGCACCCGCGATGTCTGGACCCTTGATGTCCAGCAGCGGACGCTCACCCGGCTCACGTTCGACAAGGACGGACACGACCCGGTGTGGTCGCCCGACGGGAAGCAGGTCGCTTTCGCGACCGCGCGGGGCGGCGTGATCGGGATCTTCCTGCAAAGTGCCGACGGGGCAGGCGCGGCCGAGTCACTCCTGGTCGGCGGCAGCGCCATGACGGTAGGCGCGTTTACCCCTGAGGGGCGTTACGTGGTCGCGCTGGTGACGGGGAACGCGGGCAGCTGGGATCTGGCCGTCGTGCCCGTCGCCGGCGACCGGACGCCGCGCCTCCTGCTCGGCACCCCGTTCAACGAGTACTACCCGGCGGTGTCTCCCGATGGCCGGTGGCTCGCGTATACCTCCGACGAGTCGGGCCAGAACGAGGTATACGTACGGGCGTTCCCGGATGGCCGCGGAAAGATCCTGGTGTCACAGAACGGCGGGTCGGAACCGGTGTGGTCGCGTGACGGGCGCGAGCTGTTCTATCGGGGCTTCGACCAGCTGGGTACGCCACTGGTAGCCGTATCGGTGCAGTCGGCGCCGGACTTCCGCGTGCTCACGCGCGCGCCGCTGTTCGACGTGTCGGAGTACGAGGCCGCCGTTCCGCACGCCAATTACGACGTGACGCCGGACGGCAAGACCTTCGTGATGGTCTATCAGGGTCGGCTCTCCGAAATGGTGCTCGTCCAGAACTGGACCGAAGAGGCTCGCCGCGGGGCCATGTCGCCCGCACGATAGGCGGTGGGGAGGGCATCAGTCGGCGGCACCGATCGCCGGACCCGCGGGGATCGTCCCGACCCGACCGCCCGCCGGAGCGCGGTCCGAACGAGCAGTCGATCCATACCGCCAGGTAGTGATGTCCGCGGTAGGCGCTTGAACGGGAAGATCCCCTCCAGCACGATCACGGCCGCGTCGGGGGCGAATGGCGGCGAGAACGGCCGCGGCGGCGACCACGGGCGGGCGGTGTGTCCGTCTGGGTGCACCTCCGTCTGCCCGTCTCGGTTTGACGCCCCCTCCCGTGCGGCCTACATTTGCCTCGAGTGACGCGGTAGCTGTTGTCCTGACAAGGATTTTTCACCCATGGCTGACGCAACACGCGAAGCGGTCGGGCTCTACGGCGGCGCGGTCGAGCTCAGCGGCCCCGGCGTGGTCGTCCGCGACCCCGCGAGGCTCCGGTCGTCCGCCACCGACCGCCTGGTGCGGCAGGCGGTGTTCGGCTCGGGTGACGGGCGCGAGGCCGCCCGGTGGCTGCTGTGGGAACTGGCGCAGGTCGTCGGCTGCCGGCCCGCCTCGATCCACGATCTCTACATCGCCCGTGGCCGCGGCGAATGCGGCGGCTTCACGGTCCCTGCCATCAACGTGCGGATGCTGGCCTACGACACTGCGCGCGCGGTTTTTCGTGCGGCGCGCGCGGGCGATGCCGGCGCCATCATCCTCGAGATTGCGCGCTCCGAGATCGCCTACACCGAGCAGCGGCCGGCGGAGTATCTGGCGGTGATGATCGGCGCGGCGCTCCGCGAGGGGCGCACCCTGCCGATCTTCATCCAGGGCGATCACTGCCAGGTGAACGCCAAGAAGTACGCCGCCGACCCCGAGGGCGAGGTGGGGGAGGTCAAGAGGCTCATCGCCGAAGAGCTGGGCGCGGGCTTCTACAACATCGACGTGGACACGTCCACGCTGGTGGACCTCTCGCAGCCCACGCTGGCCGAGCAGCAGCGCGCCAACTACGAGCGGTGCGCGGAGATCACCGCCTTCATCCGGGAGCACGAGCCGGACGGCGTGACGGTCTCGGTGGGCGGCGAGATCGGCGAGGTCGGGCACAAGAACAGCACGGTCGAGGAGCTGCACGCGTTCATGCAGGGGTTCAACGCGACCCTCGCGCGTCTCGGTCGCCACGCCGGGCTCAGCAAGATCTCGGTGCAGACCGGCACCTCGCACGGAGGCGTCGTGCTGCCTGACGGAAGGATCGCCGAGGTGAAGCTCGACCTCGAGGCGCTCGCCGCGCTCTCCCGGGCCGCGCGCGAGACGTATGGTCTCGGCGGCGCCGTCCAGCATGGGGCGAGCACGCTGCCGCCCGACGCCTTCGGCCATTTCCCCCGGGTCGAGGCCGTCGAGATCCACCTGGCCACCAACTTCCAGAATATCGTGTTCGACCATCCGCAGCTCCCGGCCGCGCTCCGGGCGGAAATGAAGGCGTGGCTGGCGGAGAACGCGGAGAGCGAGCGCAAGACGGGGGACTCCGAGGAGCAGTTCTACTACAAGGCCCGGAAGAAGGCGATCGGACCGTTCAAGCGGCAGCTGTGGGACCTGCCGGAGGCGACGCGCGCCGCGATCGCCGGCGACCTCGAGAAGATGTTCACGTTCCTGTTCGAGCAGCTCAACGTCAACCGCACCGCGGAGCTGGTGCGCCGGTTCGTCCGGGCGCCGGTGCAGCACCACGCCGCGCTCAAGCCGGCGCTCGTCACGGCGGTGGACGACGCCGAGGCCGGCGAGTAGGAGGATCCGATGGCCCGCATGCGTCCGCGTTCCGAGGTGGTGTACGTCGAACGGAGCGGCGATCCGTCCGCGAGGTGGCTGTTCTGGGGTGCGCTGCTCGGCGCCGGCCTGGCGCTGCTGTATGCCCCGCGCAGCGGCGAGGAGACCCGCCGCCTGGTGCAACGGCGGCTCTGGAAGCTCCGGGCGATGACCGAGGAAAAGCTGGACGAGCTCACCCAGCAGCTCGGCGGCAGGGGCAGCCGCCGGGAGTCGCTGGCCGAGCTCGAGGAGGAAGACGAGGGCGACGAGCTCGAGACCGAGGGACACGGCAACGGGCCCGGGCGCGGGGTGGCGAGCGGTGCGCGGCAGGACCTCGAGCGCCGGCTCGCTGACGCGCGGGCCCGGCGGCGCGCCGCAGCCGCAGACGTCGAGGAGCCGCTCGCCTGAAGGGCGCCCCCCTGCGGGCCTGGTACCGGTCGCCGGGCGGGTTTCTCAAGCGCACGCTCCAGGCAGCCGACGAGAACAACATCCCCTTCCTTGCGAGCGCGCTCACCTTCGACGCGCTGCTCGCTGCGGTACCCTTCGTCCTCCTGCTCCTGATCGGCCTCACCCACCTCGCCCAGGCGCTGCAGGGCGGGGTGGACCTGGGCGGCGCGGATCCGACGGCGCTGTTCCACCGCTTCCTGCCGCCGCATTCCCGCGATCCGGGCAGCGATCCGTTCCGTCTGTTCGAGGGACTGCTGCTCCGGATCACCCGGAACCGGGGCGAGCTCTCCCTGGTGGCGGCGCCCGCGTTCGTCTGGTTCAGCACCCGGCTGTTCGCCGGCATCCGCACGGCGCTGAACGAGGTGTACGACGTCGCCGCGCGGCCCCAGCCGCGGCGCAACTTCGTCCTGCTGTACCTCCGGGGAAAGCTGCGCGACGTGCTGATGGTGCTGGCGACGCTGGTGCTGTTCCTGGCCAACACCGTGATGACCGCCGGCCTCGCGTTGCTCCAGGCGCGGGGCGCGACGTCACTCCCCGAGCTGCGGTTCTTCCTGTCCACCGCGGGGCGGATCCTGGCCGAGCTCCTCGCGTTCGCCTTCCAGGTCTCGCTGTTCCTTCTCGTGTATCGCCATGCGTCCATCCGCCGGCTGCCCTGGAAGACGGCGCTGCTGGCCGCGCTGTTCGCGTCGTTCGCGTTCGAGCTGGCCAAGCGACTCTATGGATGGTACCTCGCCAACGTGGCCTCGCTGCAGGGCCCGGCCGGCGACGCGAACATCGGCGCGGCGGTGCTCTTCGTGCTGTGGGTCTACTATACGGCGCTGGTGTTTCTGCTGGGTGGGGTGGTGGCAGAGACCTGGGAGCTGCGGAGAATGCAGACGCGGCAGCGAGCGATCCTGGGGTAGGCGGTCGGGCCATCTGCCCCTCCATCCCGCAGTCCGCTATATTGCCGGTGCCCCAGGTCCGAAGGGCGCCGGCGCGTGAACCGCGTCAGGACCTCGCCGGTAGCAGCGCTAAGCGATGTCCGGTGTCGCTTCGGGGTGCCTGGGGCAATTCATTCCCATCCATCTGCTCAGCCGACCATCCGTGATCGCCCTCGCCCGCAAGTACCGCCCCCGCCGCTTCTCGGATCTTCTCGTGCAGGATCACGTAGCCGCCGTCCTCCGCGGCGCGGTTGCGCGCGGCCGGGTGGGTCACGGCTACCTGCTGACCGGTCCCCGGGGGGTCGGCAAGACCACCGCCGCCCGCATCCTGGCGATGGCGCTCAACTGCCCGAACCGGGATCCCTCGGGCGAGCCCTGCGGCGAATGCGAGGACTGCCGGCGGGTCTGGACCGGCGCGGCCAATCTCGACGTGGTCGAGATCGACGCCGCCAGCAACCGGGGCGTCGACGACGCGCGCGATCTGCGCGAGCGGGCGATGTACGCCGCGTCCCGGGAGGGGCGCTCCAAGGTGTACATCGTGGACGAGGCCCACATGCTGACCCGGGAGGCCTGGAACGCGCTGCTCAAGATCCTCGAGGAGCCGCCGCCGCGGGTGGTCTTCGTGTTCGCCACGACCGAGCCGCACAAGATCGCCAACACGGCGGCCCCGGTGCTGTCCCGGCTGCAGCGGTTCGACTTCCGCCGGATCGGACCGGCCGCGATCCGGAGCCGGCTCCGGGAAGTGCTCGACGCCGAGGGGATCGCGGCCGACGATGACGCCCTCACTCTCATCGCCCGGCACGCGGACGGCGGCATGCGCGACGCGCTCTCGATGCTCGACCAGTGCCTGAGCTTCGGGGAGGGCGCGGTGACGGCCGCCCGCGTCCGCGAGGTGCTCGGGCTCGCGGGTGACGAGCGTTATGCCGAGGTGCTGGCGCTCGTCGCTGAGCGCCGCCCCGGCGCCGTGTTCCCGCTGGTCGACCGCCTGCTTGAGGCGGGGGCCGACCTCGAGGAGTTCGTGCTGGGCACGGCGGAGCTACTGCGCGCCCTGCTCATGCTCCAGGTTGGGGCAGAGCCGGAGGGGCTCACCGAGGCGACCCGGGCGACGTTGGAACAATATCGCGACCGGCTTGCGGCGGGCGACCTCCTTCGCATGCTGAAGCTCCTCGCCGACAACGAGCAGGGGATCCGCCGGAGCGGGAGCCCGCGGCTGGTCGTCGAGACGCTGCTGCTCCGGTGGGCCATGATGGACCGGATGGTGGACCTGGAACGGGTGCTGCAGACGGCCGGCCGGCCGGCTGGCCGGACGGCCGGCCCGGAACACGCCCCGGCGGTGGACGGGCCGTCGGCTCCAGGGGAGCGGCCCCCGGCGGCGGCACCGCGACCACCGGCAGCAGAGGAGACGCCCAGCGGGCCGTCCGACCGTCTGGCCGGCCAGTGGGCCTCCATCGTGGCCGCGGTACGCGAGCGGAGCCGGTTCCTCGGCGAGGCCGTCGCCGCGGTGCGGCCGCTGGAGTTCGCCGCGCCGTGGCTGACCGTCGAGCTGCCCGATTCGGCCGGGGTGTTCGGCCGGCCGCTCGAGGAGCAGGCGGCCACGGTGGAGGAGATCGCGACCGGGATCCTCGGCGCGGCGGTCCGGCTCCGCGTGCGAGCCGCGGGCGAGCCGGCCGCGACCGAGTCCGCGCCCCGGCGCCGGGTGACCGACGAGTCGATCCGGGCGGACCGGCTCCAGGGAATGCGGGCCCGGGATCCGGCGCTCGATCGCGCTGCGGACGCGTTAGATTTGGAGATCGTGGAATAGGGTGCGCCGCACCGGCGCATGCCAACTTGCCACCCCCGCGACCCTGCGTCTAAGTTGCTACCAATGGCGGGACTACCTGATTCGATGGCGGATTTCCAACAGTTGCTCCAGCTCAGTCAGCAGGTCCAGGGAAGGCTGCAGCAGCTGCAGTCGGAGCTGGCGGAGCGTACGGTCGAGACTACCGCCGGGGGCGGCCTCGTCCGCGTGACCGCCGACGGGCGCGGAACGATCCGGGGGGTCACGATCGACCCGACGGTCTTCCAGGGCCACGACGCCGAGTTTCTTGCCGATCTGGTGCTCTCGGCCGTCGCCGAGGCACAGCGCCGGGCCGCGGAGCTGCTGCAATCCGAGATGCGGAAGGTGCAGCCGTTCCCGTTCCCGATGCCGTGACGGTGAGTGCGATCGAGGAGCTGATCGCCCAGCTGGCGAAGCTGCCGGGCATCGGCCGCAAGACGGCCCAGCGCCTCACCTTCCATCTGCTACAACAAACGCCGGAACAGGCGAGCCGGCTCGCCGCCGCTCTCACCGCCGTGGCCGAGCGGGTGCGGCCGTGTCAGGAGTGCGGCAACCCCACGGAGGTGCAGCCGTGCGCCATCTGCGCCGACCCGCGGCGCGATGCCGGCGTGCTCTGCGTGGTGGAGGAGGCGTCCGATCTCCAGGTGGTGGAACGGGCCACCGAGTACCGCGGTCGCTACCACGTGCTCGGCGGCCGGCTGTCGCCGCTGGATGGCATCGGGCCGGAAGCGCTCCGGCTGGACCGGCTTGTGGCCCGGGTGCGCGAGGGGCAGGTGAGGGAAGTGATTCTCGCGACCAATCCCTCGATGGAGGGCGAGGTCACGGCGACCTACATCCAGCAGCTGCTCGCCGGCCACGAGCTCCGGGTCACCCGGCTCGCCCGCGGGCTGCCGGTGGGCGGCGACCTGGAGTACGTGGATGGGGTGACCCTGGCGCACGCGCTCACGGCGCGGCAGGAACTGCCCTGATGCGCTCGCGCGCGGCCGTGTTCGGCGGGGGCGCGCTGGCAGGGCTCGTCGCCGGCTGGCTGCTGGCGCAGTACCGGTTCGAGCGGCATCGGCGCGACCTGTTCAGCCCGTCGCCGCTTCGCCGCCTTGGCGCGCTCGGGTTCCTCGCCGGGCAGACCGGCGTGGACAGCGTGCGGCTGCTGCACGACTACCTCGCCTGGGAGACCCAGCCGGTGCTCCGGCGCCGCGCCCGGGCCCTCGTCCGCCGGATGGAGGCACAGCTCTGAGGGGGACGGCATGAGCGGCGGTGCATCGAGCTGGTCGTTCCGCGAGGAGGATTCCCGCCGGATCGAAACGGTCCTGGCGGGCTTTCTGCGCGAATCCAACGCGCGCACGGCGCTCATCGTGGATCGTACCGGCCAGCTCGTGGCCACCGTGGGCGAGCCGCCGGTCTTCGACCCGACCGCGTTCGCCTCGCTCACCGCGGCCGATTTCAGCGCGAACGACCAGCTCGCGCGCATGCTCGGCGAGCCGGAGTTCGGCGCCCTCTTCCATCAGGGCGAGCGGGAGTCGATGTATCTGGCCGACGTGGCGCGACGCGTCATCCTGGTGGTGCTGTTCGATAACCGGACCACGCTCGGGCTGGTCAAGCTCCGGGTGAAGACCGCGGTGGGCGCGCTGAACCAGGTGTTTACCGCCATGTTCGACGGCGGGGCACCGCCTCGCGGACCGCAGGTGGAGTCGGGGTTCGTGGGCGACGCCGAGGACGAGATCGACAGACTGTTCGGGGCCTGAGGGAGTCCGCGCATGTCGATGATCAACTACGCCTCGCGCGAGATCAACTGCAAGATCGTCTATTACGGCCCCGGGCTTGGCGGGAAGACGACGAACCTCGAGCACGTCTACGGCAAGGTGGCGCCGGCGTCGCGGGGCAAGATGATCTCGCTCGCGACCGAGACCGAGCGCACCCTCTTTTTCGATTTCCTGCCGGTGGATCTCGGCACGGTCCGCGGGTTCAAGGTCAAGTTCCACCTCTACACGGTGCCCGGCCAGGTCTACTACAACGCGTCGCGGAGGCTCATCCTCAAGGGAGTGGACGGCGTCGTGTTCGTCGCCGACAGCCAGACCGAGCGGATGGACGCGAACATCGAGGCGATGCAGAACCTGTACGAGAACATGCAGCAGCACGGGTACGACCTCACGAAGATCCCGTTCGCGATCCAGTACAACAAGCGCGACTTGCCCAACGCCGCGCCGATTCCCGAGCTGCAGGCCGCGCTCAATCCGGGCTGGCCGGTCACCGAGGCCACCCGGCAGCGGACCACCCCGGACCCCTACCACGAGGGCGAGTTCCTCGTGGCCCAGCAGAACGGCCAGTGGATCGAACGGGCGCCGTGGTTCGAGGCGGTCGCGCTCACCGGCGAGGGCGTGTTCGACACGCTGCGCGCCATCAGCAAGAGCGTCGTGAAGACGCTGGGGTAGGTGCCGGCCGATGTGGACGCTGCCGAACATCATCACGATCGTCCGCATCTGCTTCACGCCGGTCATCGCCCTGCTGCCATTCATCGAAGGGTACTGGCCCAAGCTGATCTGCTTCGTCGTGTTCATCGCGGCCGCGGTGAGCGACGTGTACGACGGCTACCTCGCCCGCTCGCGCAAGCAGGTCACGGACCTCGGCATCCTGCTCGATCCCATCGCGGACAAGCTGCTCCTCTTCGCGACGCTCATCCCCATCTACTGGATCTCCCGGGCCCGGCACGACCTCTACGACATCCCGGTCTGGGGCAGCATCCCGCTCTGGGTGTGCGTGCTCCTGATCGGCCGCGAGCTGGCCATGACGGGCTTCCGGTGGTGGGCGAGCCGCCGGGGCGTGGTCATTCCGGCGGGCGGTGCAGGCAAGCTGAAGGCGGTGTTCCAGAACATCTTCATCGGCGCCACCATCGCGTGGTTCGCGTTCCGCGACGCCCGCAAGCCGCTGGGCTGGGAGCACAACCGGCTCGCGCAGTACTGGAACGAGTTCCACGGCGGATTCGTCGCGGTGGCGCTCGCGGTGGCCACGACGCTGACGGTCTACTCGTTCGCGGTGTACATCTACCGCCACCGGCATCTCTTCTCCGACCGGGTTCGCTAGACCATTGAGCCGCCGAGGCGCGAAGAAGCGGTGCGTCTGCTGTCATGCAGATTGAAGTCCTGACCATCGGCACCGAGCTGCTGCTGGGCTTCACCCTCGACTCGAACGGGGCCGAGATCGCGCGATCGCTGGCGAACGTCGGCGTGCGGGTCGTGCGCCGCACGTCGGTCGGTGACCGGGGGGAGGAGATCCGTGACGCGATCCGCGACGCGCTGGGGCGCACCGGCGCGGTGATCACCACGGGCGGCCTCGGGCCCACCCACGACGATGTGACGAAGAACGCCGTCGCCGACCTGTTCAGCGCGCCGCTGGAGTTCGACGCCGACGTCTGGCAGGCGCTGGTGGACCGGTTCGCGAAGCTCGGCCGGGTGCCCGCGGAATCGAACCGGGTCCAGGCCCAGGTGCCGCGCGGCGCGACCGTCCTCCCGAACCGGTGGGGAACGGCGCCGGGGCTGTGGCTCGAGGGGGCGGCGGGGCTCGCTGTCCTGCTTCCCGGCGTTCCGCGGGAGATGCGGAAGCTGCTCGGGCACGAGGTGGTGCCGCGGCTCGTGGCGCGCGCCGGCGGCCCCCGCCGGGTGATCCGCTCGGTGGTGGTGCGCACCACCGGAATCCCCGAGTCCACGCTGGCCGAGCGGCTGGGCGACGTCGATGAGCGGGTCGCGCCGCTCACGCTGGCGTACCTGCCGGGCTACGACGGCGTCGACCTCCGGCTGACCGCGTGGGCGCTTCCGCCCGACGAGGCCGATGGGCGGCTCCGCGCCGGCGCAGAGCTGCTCTGGGCTCGTGCGGGCGACCATGCCTACGGTGAGGACGATGCCGATCTCGCCGCGGTGGTACTGGCGGCGGCGCGGAGTCGCGGTCTCCGCATCGCGGTCGCGGAGTCCTGCACTGGGGGGCTGATCGGGAAGCGGCTCACGGACACGCCGGGAAGCAGCGAGGTGTTCGCCGGGGGCGTGATCGCCTACGATGACCGGCTGAAGACCGGCGCCCTGGGCGTCCCGGAGGCACTGCTCCGGGCGCACGGGGCGGTGAGCGAGGAGGTGGCGCGCGCCATGGCGGTCGGCGGGGCCGAGCGGTTCGGGGTGGAGCTCGCGGTGTCCGTGACGGGAATCGCCGGGCCCGCGGGGGGCACCGAGGCGAAGCCGGTCGGCACGGTGTGGCTCGCGACGGCACTCCGGGACGAGGTTGAGGCGGTGCGGGTAATGCTCCCTGGCTCGCGCGCAGAGATCCGGGCGCGCGCGGCGCAGGCGGCGCTCTCCCTGCTGCGCCGGCGATTGCGGTAGACGCATTATGTTTCCCCGTTACCTCTGAGTGATGAGTGTGGCAAGTGTCAGACAACGAGCGCTATAGCGGCGACCCCCGCGCCGGCGGCGAGCCGATTCACGCCGCCGGCGGGATGGGCGAGCCGGCCGCGGCGACCGGCGGGAGCGCCGACGCCGCCGACATCGCCTCCACCGACATGGACGCGAATCCGTCCAACGCGCCGCCGGTCGAGGCGGCGTACGCCGGTCCCCACACCGGCGTGCCGGTCGAGCCGGCGCCGGCGGCGATCCGCCGGCTGGAGGACGAGGTCGCCGACCTGCGGGACAAGCATCTCCGCCTGGCGGCGGAGTTCGACAACTACCGCAAGCGCGTCGCGCGCGAGCGCAACGAGCTGTCCGAGCGCGCGCAAGCGGCGCTGGTCACGCGGCTGCTCGACGTGCTCGACGACATGGATCGCATTGTCGCCGCCGGCGGGGCCGGAGACGCCGTGCGGGAGGCCATGGTCCTCGTGGACAAGAAGCTCCGCAAGGAGCTCGAGGCTGCCGGCGTCGAGCGCCTCGACCCCGTCGGCCAGCCGTTCGACCCCAGCCAGCACGAAGCGGTGTCCACGATCCCGGCACCGGACCCGGCGCAGGACCACGTGGTGAGCGCGACGTTCCAGACCGGCTATCGCTTCAAGGGCCAGCTGGTGCGACCCGCCCGCGTGCAGGTCTACTCGACCCATGGTGCCGGCTGAACGTGGCTGCCAAGGACTTCTATCAGATCCTCGGGGTGTCCGACACGGCGAGCCAGGGCGAGATCAAGAAGGCCTATCGCCGCCTGGCGAAACAGTATCACCCGGATGCGAACCCCAACAACGCGCAGGCCGCAGAGCGGTTCAAGGAGATCTCCGAGGCGCATTCGGTGCTGTCCGACCCCGACAAGCGGAAGCAGTACGACACCATGCGCAAGTACGGCGCGTTCGCCGGCGGGCCGGCCGGCCGCCAGGCGGGTGGCGGCTTCCCGGGCGGGTTCTCGACCGAGACGATCGATTTCGGGGATCTGAGCGGCTTCGGCGGCCTCGGCGACATCTTCTCGTCGATCTTCGGCGGACGGGGACGGCGCGAGGAGCGCGGCGAGACGCTCGAGACCGTCGTCGAGGTTCCCTTCCGCCTTGCCGTCCTCGGCGGGAAGATCCCGGTCACCCTGCCCGTCACGGAACCCTGCCGCGCGTGCGGGGGGAGCGGCGGGGCGCCGGGCGCGACGTTCACGACCTGTCCCGAGTGCAAGGGCGCCGGCACGATCTCGTTCGGCCAGGGCGGCTTCGCCGTCAACCGGCCCTGCCCGCAGTGCCGTGGCCGCGGGCGGATCCCGTCGCAGCCGTGCCCGGTCTGCGGCGGCGTGGGCGAGGCGCGCACCGAGCGACGGGTCCAGATCACCGTGCTGCCCGGCACCGAGGACGGCACCCGGGTGCGACTCCGCGGACAGGGGGCCGCGGGCCGGCCCGGCCAGCCCGCGGGCGACCTGCTGGTCACCTTCCAGGTGCAGCCCGACCGGTTCTTCCGCCGCGAGGGCCTCGACCTCGTGGCCGAGATTCCGATCAACCTGGCGCAGGCGGTGCTGGGCACAAGAATCCGGGTACGGACCATCGACGGGAAGAAGGTCGTGCTCAGGATCCCGCCCGGCACCCAGCCCGGGCGCCGGTTCCGGATCAGGGGGCAGGGCGTCGAGAAGAACGGCCGTCGCGGCGACCAGCTGGTGGAAATCCAGCTACGGGTGCCGGAGAACCTGTCGGCGGAGCAGCAGGAGATGATGAAAAAGTTCGCGGAGGCGGCGGGGATGGCCTACTAGGCCGCCGCCTGCTACAGCGGCGTGGCCGCCAGGATCCGATGGGTCGCCCGCTCGGCGTCCGCGCTGGGCGGGTATCGCTGCACGTAGGTGCCGTCGGCCCTCAGCTCCCACGCCTGCCGGTTGTCGGTCCACATGAGCTCCAGCACGCTCCGGATCGACTGCCGGTGCGCGGGGTTCTCGATCGGAAGCACGCACTCGATCCGGCGGTCCAGGTTCCGCGGCATCCAGTCGGCCGAGCCGATGTAGACCTCCTCGTCCCCGTCGTTCAGGAAGTAGAACGCGCGGGAGTGCTCCAGGAACCGCCCGATGATGCTGATCACGCGGATGTTGTCGCTCACCCCGGAGAGTCCCGGCCGGAGGCAGCAGATGCCGCGGACGATCAGGTCGATCGGCACGCCCGCGTGGGAGGCCTCATACAGCGCGGCGATGATGTCGGGGTCGACCAGCGCGTTCATCTTGGCGAAGATGTGAGCCGGCCGGCCGGCCTCCTTGTGGCGCATCTCGCGCCGGATCATCTCGAGGAAGCGCTCCCGCATCCCCCGCGGCGCGATGATCAGCTTCCGGTATCCCGCCGGCGACGCGAACCCCGTCAGCACGTTGAACAGGTCGGTCAGGTCGGCGCCGAGGTCGGGGTCGTCCGACAGCAGCCCGAAGTCGGTGTAGAGCCGGGCGGTCTTGGGGTTGTAGTTCCCGGTGCCGATGTGCACGTACCGCCGCATCGTGTCGCCCTCGCGGCGGACCACCAGCATCACCTTGGCGTGGGTCTTGAGCCCGGCGACGCCGTAGCTCACGTGCACGCCGACGTCCTCGAGCCGCTGGGCCCAGATGATGTTGTTCTCCTCGTCGAACCGCGCCTGCAGCTCGATCAGCACGGCGACCTGCTTGCCCCGCTCGGCCGCGTGCGCCAGCAGGCGGGCGATGCTCGAATCGCCGCCGGTCCGGTAGAGCGTCAGCTTGATCGCGACCACGTCGGGGTCGTCCGCCGCGGTCTGGATGAACCGCTCCACCGAGCTCGCGAAGCTGTCGTACGGATGGTGGAGGAAGACGTCGCCTTCCTTGACCACGTCGAAGATGCTTCGCGTGCCCTGCAACCGGGGCTGGGTGCCCGGATGGAAGGGAGGATCCCTGAGCTCCGGGATATCGACGGCGCCGAGGCTCAGGAGGTCCGCCGTGTCGAGCAGGCCCATCACCTCGTAGAGGTCGTCACGGGTGAGCGGCGCGCTGCCCTGCTCCTGCTCCGCGTTGAACTCGGCCAGCAGGAGCTGTCGCAGCGACTCGGGCATGGAGGCGTGCACCTCGATCCGCACCACCTCTGCGAACCGCCGGTTCCGCACCTCCTCCTGGATCAGGCTCAGGAGGTCCTCCGCCTCGTCGCTGTTCTCGAGCTGCAGGTCGGTGTTGCGCGAGATCCGGAACGTATACCAGCCCAGGATCTCCACGCCGGGGAACAGGCTCTCGAGGTTCGCCCCGATCACCTGCTCCAGCGGCACGAAGCGGTTGGGCGCAGTAAGCGGCACCCAGCGCGGCAGGATCTTGGGCACCTTCACCCGCGCGAACCGCTCCTCGCCGTCCGAGCCGCGGAGCACCACGGCCAGCGAGAGACTGAGGTTCGAGATGTACGGGAAGGGGTGGCCGGGATCGACGGCGAGGGGGGTCAGAACCGGGAACACGTTGGCCTGGAAGTACCGGTCGAGATGCTCCCGATCGGCCGGGGAGAGGTCGCTCACCCGCAGCGCGAGGTGCAGCCCGTGCTCCGCCAGCGCGGGAATGACCTCGTGCATGAGGCACTGGCGGTGCTGCCGGCCCAGCTCGCGCACCGTCGCGCAGATCGCCCGGAGCTGCGCCTCCGGCGTCATCCCGTCCGCGGTCCGCTCCACGATGCCCGCCGCGAGCTGCTGCTTGAGGCCGGCGACGCGCACCTGGAAGAACTCGTCCAGATTGCTGCTGAAGATGCCGAGGAACTTGAGCCGTTCGAGGAGCGGGGTCCGAGGGTCCTGGGCCTCGTACAGCACCCGGCGGTTGAACTCGAGCCAGGACAGCTCCCGGTTGAGGTAGAGCGACGGATGCCGCAGGTCCGCGCGCGGGGGCTCGGCGGGGACCGATGTCGGGATGGCCTGGGTCATCCCCCAAATCTACGGCGCGGGGCGGGGCGGGCGGTATCTCCTGTCACGAACGTGTAACGGCCCCGGGCTAATCCGCGGTGCGGCCCACCGTGAGCGTCAGGATCGTGCTCACGACCGCGATCACGAGGCCTCCCAACAGCGCCGGCAGGAACCCGTCCACGCTGAAGCCGAGATTCCAGGCGCGCGAGAGCCAGGCGGTGAGCAGCAGCAGCACGGCATTGATCACCAGGGTGAACAGGCCAAGCGTGATCACGATGAGGGGGCAGCTCAGGATCGTGAGGATCGGCCGCACCAGCGCATTGACGATGCCGAACACCGCGGCCACCCCGAGCAGCTTCCAGGGACCGCCGCTGAACTCCATGCCCGGAATGAGCCACACGGCCACGAGCAGCGCCGCGGCGTTGATGAGCAGGCGCACGATGAGATGCCGCATCAGGCGATCACCCCGCCGCCGATCACGCGGCCGTTGGTCTGGTAGAGCACCCCCGACTGGCCCGGCGTGATGGCGCGCGCCGGCTCGCCGAGGGCGAGGTCGAGCACCCCGCCGCCTGCGTGGACCACTACGGCAGGCAGCGCGCGCGACCGGTAGCGGAGCTGGACCTGGCAGCGCACGCCCGCCGCGAGAGGATCGGCCAACCAGTTGAGCTCCTCGAGCCGCACCCGCGACCCCTCGAGCTCGGCGGCGCCGCCCAGCACCACCTCGCGGGTCGCCGGCCGGATGGCGACGACGTAGCGCGGACCCTCCCCGCCGCCGGGCAATCCCTTCCGCTGGCCGATCGTGTACCGGGCGTAGCCCGCGTGCTCGCCCACCACCTCGCCCGCCGTGGTGACGAAGGCGCCCCGGCTCAGGGCCGGGGCGTCGGCCGGCAGGTGCCGCTCCAGAACGGCGGCGTAATCGTCGTCCGGCACGAAGCAGATCTCCACCGACTCCTTCTTGTCGGCCGTCGGCAGGCCGAGCCGGCGGGCGTACGCGCGGGTCTCCGCCTTGGTGAGCTCGCCGACGGGCGTCAGCATCCGGGCCACGACGGCGCGGTCGATGCCCCAGAGGAAATACGTCTGGTCCTTGCGCGGGTCCCGTCCGCGGTAGAGGGCACCGTCCCGCACGACCGCGTAGTGCCCGGTGGCGAGGTAGCGGCAGTCGAGCGCGTCAGCGTGGGCCAGGAGATCGCGGAACTTGGTGAACGAGTTGCAGCGGACGCAGGGGATCGGCGTCCGCCCCCGCGCGTACTCGTCCACGAAGTTCCCGATCACGTGGAGCGCGAACCGGTCCTCGAGGTTGAGGACGTAGTGGGGGATGCCGAGCGCGTGCGCGACCTCGCGCGCGTCGTCGATCGAGTCAAGCGAGCAGCAGGGACGGTCGGGCACGGACTCGCCGTAGCAGAACAGCTTCATGGTGGCGCCCACCACGTCGTAGCCCTGCTCGACGAGCCGCGCGGCGGCGACCGAGCTGTCTACGCCGCCCGACATCGCGACCAGCACCCGCTCAGGCACGGCCGAGTATCCCGGCCAGCCGGCGCACTTTCGCGACGACGGCCGGGAACACCTCCGCCGCCCGGTCCACGTCCGCCTCGGTCGTCTCCCGACCCAGGCTGAGCCTCACGGCGCCGATCGCGAGCTCGCGCGGGATCCCCATTGCGACGAGCACGTGCGAGGGCTCGATCGCCCCGGTGGTGCAGGCCGATCCGCTTGCGGCAGCCACGCCGGCGAGGTCCAGGTGCATGAGCAGGGCCTCGGAATCGGCGCCGGGCACGCAGACGTTGAGGATATGGGAGACACGCTCGGCCCCCGCGCCGGCGACCACTGCGTCCGGTACCGCGGCCAGCAGGCGATCGGCCAGACGGTTGCGCAGGCCCGCGAGCCGGCACGCGTGCTCCGGCTGCTCGGCCGCGACGAGCGCCGCGGCGCGGCCCAGGCCGACGGCTCCCATGACGTTCTCCGTCCCGGGCCGGACTCCACCCTGCTGGGACCCACCGTGCACCAGCGGCGCCACCAGAGCCGGGTCGCGGACCAGCAGCGCTCCCACTCCCTTCGGCCCGCCGATCTTGTGCGCGGAGATCGTGAGCAGATCGCAGCCCAGGCGGTCGAGGGCGACCGGGACGTTGCCGAAGGCCTGCACCGCGTCGGTGTGGAACGCCACGCCGGCCGCGCGGCAGCGCGCGGCGACCTCGGCCACCGGCTGGATGACCCCGGTCTCGTTGTTCACCCACATCACCGAAACCAGGGAGGGACGCCTGGCGAGCGCCGCGTCCAGCGCGTCCAGCTCGAGCACGCCGTCGGCGCTGACCGGCAGAATCTCTTCCGCCCCCCCGAAGCGTGCGACGGCGTGAGCCGCCGCGAGCACCGCCTTGTGCTCGATCGCCGATACCGCCGCACACATCACGGTGCCTCGCTCCCGTGCCGCGAATGCGGCCCCGACGATCCCGAGGTTATCGGCCTCGGTCCCGCCCGAAGTGAAGATCACCTGGGACGGTTCGGCACCGACGGCGTCGGCGACCTCGCGCCGCGCCTGCTCGAGGCCGGCT
>DASUAH010000011.1:0-5334 GCA_035763885.1 Gemmatimonadales bacterium | reverse complement strand
CTCCGGGCCCATCCGCGCACGACCGCCATCCTCCATTCGTTCAGCAGCGGCGCCGGCCTCTTGCGGGCGGGGGTCGATCTGGGTCACTATGTGTCGTTCAGCGGGATGGTCACCTTCAGGAACTGGCGCCTCGACGACGCGATCCGCGCCACCCCGCTGGACCGGCTGCTCGTGGAGACCGACGGCCCGTACCTCGCCCCCGTGCCGCACCGCGGCAAGCGGAACGAGCCGGGCTTCGTGCGCCTCGTGGCCGAGCGGCTGGCGCTGATTCTCGGCCGCGGGCTTGAGGAGATCGTCGCGCAGACCGGCGAGAACGCCGCCCGGGTGTTCGGCCACCGGCTGGCCGCGATCCAGTCCCCGCTCTCGGCCGCCCGGTTCGCGCCCGGCGCCCCGGCGGCCGACCACTAACCGGAGCCCCACCGTGACGACAACCGCCGCGCCACCCGCCGTCCCGTCCGACATCGCCATCGCCCAGGCGGCCAAGCTCCGCCCGATCGCCGACGTGGCGGCCGAGGTGGGGCTCGGCCCCGACGAGATCCTCCCCTACGGACGCACCAAGGCCAAGATCGCGCCCGAAGCGGTCGCGAAGCGGCGTGGCGCTCGGCAGGGGCGGCTGGTGCTCGTGACCGGCATCAACCCCACGCCGGCGGGCGAAGGCAAGAGCACCGTCACTATCGGCGTCGCCCAGGCGCTGCGCCGGTTGGGGCACAAGGTCATGGTGACGATGCGCGAGCCGTCGCTCGGCCCGGTGTTCGGAGTCAAGGGCGGGGCCGCCGGCGGCGGTTATGCCCAGATCGTGCCGATGGACGAGATCAACCTGCACTTCACGGGCGACTTCCACGCGGTCACGTCGGCGCACAACCTGCTGTCGGCGTTGCTGGACAACCATCTCCACTTCGGCAACGCGCTCGGCATCGACCCGCGGCGGATCACCTGGCCCCGCACCCTCGACATGAACGATCGCGCGCTCCGCTCGATCGTCATCAGCCTCGGCGGCATCAATGCGGGACCGGTCCGGGAGGAGCGTTTCGTCATCGTCCCGGGCAGCGAGATCATGGCGATCCTCTGCCTCGCCAACGACCTCCAGGATCTCGAGGCCCGCATCGGCCGCATCATCGTGGGCTACACCCGCGACCGGAAGCCGGTCAGCGCGAGCGACCTCAAGGCCGCGGGGGCGATGACGCTGCTGCTCAAGGATGCCATCCTGCCGAACCTGGTACAGACGCTCGAGGGCGGACCCGCGCTGGTCCATGGCGGTCCCTTCGGCAACATCGCGCACGGCTGCAACTCGGTCGCCTCGACCAAGCTCGCCCTGGCGCTCAGCGACCTGGTCCTGACGGAGGCCGGATTCGGGGCGGACCTCGGGGCCGAGAAGTTCTTCGACATCAAGTGCCGGTTCGCGGGGCTCAATCCGGAGGCGGCCATCATCGTCGCCACGGTTCGGGCGCTGAAGATGCACGGCGGCGTCAAGAAGGAGAGCCTGGGCGCGCCGGACGTCGCCGCCCTCAGGCGCGGGCTGGTGAACCTCGAGGCGCACGTGAAGAACGTGATGAAGTTCGGGGTGCCGCCGGTCGTGGCCCTCAACCGGTTCGTGTCGGATTCGCGGGAGGAGATCGACGCGGTGCTCGAGGCCTGCCGCAGCTGGGGCGCGCGCGCGGCCCTGAGCGAGGTCTGGGCCAAGGGGGGCGAGGGCGGAGAGGCGGTCGCCCGCGAGGTGCTGGCGGTGCTGGAGGAGAAGAAGGCCCGCTTCGCACCGCTCTACGACATCAACCGGCCCGTCAAGGAGAAGATCGAGACCATCGCGCGCGACATCTACGGCGCCGACGGCGTCGATTTCCTGCCCGTCGCGAGCAAGAACATCGAGCAGATCGAGGCGATCGGTTACGGCGGTACGCCCGTCTGCATGGCCAAGACGCAATATTCGCTCACCGACGACGCGTCGAAGCTGGGCCGACCCGGGGGGTTCCGGATCACGGTGCGCGACGCCTACGTCTCCGCGGGCGCCGGATTCGTCGTCGCCCTCGCCGGCGACATCATGACCATGCCCGGTCTCTCCAGGGCGCCCGCCGCGGAAGCGATCCGCGTGCTGCCGGACGGGACGATCGAAGGGCTGTTCTGATGCGGGCGGTCCACAGCGACCGTGCCCCCCGCGCGGTCGGCCCCTACAGCCCCGCGATCGTCGCCGACGGCTTCGTGTTCACGGCCGGACAGGTGGGGCTCGAGCCCGCGAGCGGCGAGCTGGTGGCGGGCGGCGTGCGGGAGCAGACCGCGCGGGTGCTCGCCAACCTGCGCGCGGTGCTCGAGGCGGCCGGATCGGGGCTGGATCGCGTCGTGAAGACCACCGTGTTCCTCGTCGACATGGGCGACTTCGCCGTGATGAACGAGGTGTACGCCGAAGCGTTCGGGACCCACCGGCCCGCCCGCAGCACGGTGGCCGTGAGCGCGCTGCCGAAGGGAGCCCGGGTGGAGATCGACGCGGTGGCGACCCTCAGCGGTGATCGGTGAGCGGTAGCCTCCCGGCTCAGCGGCCGGCCGGGGGCGAGGCAGGGAGTGGGGGCGGATCGGGCCTGGTGGCTCGGCCGGTCTTCAAAACCGCGATGGAGACGCCTCCGGTGGCTCCGGTGGGTTCGATTCCCACACGCTCCCGCCACCCCGCCGCACCCCCGCGGCACGGGGCGCTGCTGGTCGCCGCGCTGGCGCTGGGACCGGTGGGCATGGACGCCCTGGCAGCGCAGGACTCGCTGCAGGTCCGTCCCGACACCGCGGCCCTCGATTCCGCGGCCGTCGATAGCGTTCCCCCGCCCGCGCCCGGACAGATCTCCACCGACAGCGTGACCCTGCGCCCCGTCAAGCCGCTCGCAGCGTTCTGGCGCTCGCTGCTCGTCCCCGGCTGGGGCCAGCTCAAGGTCGGCCGCAAGCTCACCGCGGGGCTCTTCATCGCGACCGAGGGCCTCACCATCGGCATGAGCCTCAAGGCCGATCAGGAGGTCGGCTACCTGCGGCGCATCGGCGCGGACAGCGCCGCGATCGCCGCCAAGGTGCGCAAGCGGGAGGACTGGTACGTGCTGCTCGCGGTGAACCACCTGCTGGCCGGCCTGGAAGCATTCGTGGCCGCGCATCTCTCGGATTTCCCCGGCGAGCTGCGGGTTGAGCGCGCACCCGACCGCGTGAACGCCGGCTTCGCCATACCGGTGCGGGTGCCGTGAGCACCGCGAATGCACCGGTCGGCGTGTTCGATTCCGGCATCGGCGGGCTGACGGTGGCGCGGGCGATCTTCGAGCGCCTCCCGCGCGAATCCACCATCTACTTCGGCGACACCGCGCGCGTCCCCTACGGCCCCAAATCGGCGGAGACGGTCCGCCGCTACAGCCTCGAGATCCTCGACTGGCTGCTCCGGCAGGGCGTGAAGGCGGTCGTGGTCGGGTGCAACACCGCGACCGCCCGCGCGCTCGATGCGCTCCGTGCCGCGTCCCCGGTGCCCGTGGTCGGCGTGATCGAGCCCGGGGCCCGGGCTGCCGTCACCGCCTCGCGGGCCGGCGCCATCGGCGTGATCGGCACCGTGGGCACCATCGCCAGCAACGCGTACGAGCGTGCCATCCACCGCCTCCGTCCGGAGGCGCGGGTCGAGCAGCGCGCCTGCCCCCTGTTCGTGCCGCTGGTGGAGGAAGGCTGGTTCGATCATCCGGCTACCGAGCTGGTCGCGCGCGAGTATCTGACGCCGCTCCGCGACGCCGGCGTGGATGCGCTGGTGCTCGGCTGTA
Source organism: Gemmatimonadales bacterium (assembly GCA_035763885.1). Classification (GTDB taxonomy): domain Bacteria; phylum Gemmatimonadota; class Gemmatimonadetes; order Gemmatimonadales; family GWC2-71-9; genus DASQPE01. The sequence continues at coordinate 1,573 of DASUAH010000011.1, read as the reverse complement.
CCCACTACCCGCTGCTCAAGCCGATGCTCCAGCGGGTGATGGGGGACCGGGTGGCGCTGATCGACAGCGCGCAGGCGACCGCGGCCGAGCTCGCCCGGGTGCTCGAGGCGGAGGGCCTCACGGCGCGGGACGGGCGCGCGGTGCACCGGTTCGCCGTGAGCGACGACCCGGCGCGGTTCCGCCAGGTCGGCGCCCGGTTCATCGGCGACCGGCTGACGGACGCCGAAGTGGTTCCGATGGGGTGAACTGTCGCAGCTCCGCGCCGCTCCCGGTCGCCACGGCGTAGCGGAAGCCGTCGAACCACGCGCCCGGGTTGAGGTACTGGCGGCCGGGCGCCGGCTCGGTGAGCGCTGCGCGGTGGGTGTGGCCCAGGATCAGCAGGCCGACCGACGGATCCGCCGCGAGCAGCCGCTCCGCCCACTCCCGCTGCAGCGCCGCGCCACGGTCGACCGTATCGCCGGCCAGCGCGTGGTCGCCGAGTCGCCCGGCCAGCCAGCGCACGAGCGGCACGCCGAGTTCGGGATGCAGGGCCCGGTAGAGCGTCGAGGTGACCGGTAGACGGACCAATCCGTGCAGCGCGCGGGACCGGGCCCGGCCGTACGACACGGCGTCGCCGTGGAGCGCGATCACCCTGCGCGCGCCCACCGCGAGCTCGAGACGGTCGCGGGCGAACCGGACCCCCAGCTCGCGCTCCCAGAACGGCCGGCCCCAGCGGTCGTGGTTGCCGCCGACCATCGCGACGGGGACCCGCCGCGCCAGCCGGCCCAGCGCCGCGGCCACGCGGAACCCGCCGCGGGGAATCACCTGCTCGTAGGCGAACCAGAACTCGAACAGGTCGCCGTTCACGAGCAGCGCGTCGCCGATCTCGGGAACGCGATCGAGAAACTCGAGCAGCGCCGTTTCGGTCTCCGGCGGTGCGTACCCCAGGTGGGCGTCGGAGAAGACGACGAGGGCCTCTGCCGGCACGGGCCGAAACATGCCGAGGGCGGAATGAGCGGACAAGCCGAACGCGGCCGCGTCTCCGAGACGACGGTGCGCGTGAACTACTCGGAGACCGACCAGCAGGGCGTGGTCTACCACGCCCGCTATCTCGTCTGGCTGGACGTGGCCCGCTGCGAGTACCTGCGTGAGACCGGCCTCAGCTACCGCGACCTCGAGGCGCGGGGGTTCCGGCTCGTGGTCAGCGACGTCGCCGTGCGCTACCGCCGCCCCGCGCGCTACGACGACGTGCTCCGGGTGCGCTGCTGGGTCCGCTCGGTCGCGTCGCGCCGGATCGAGTTCGGCTACGCCGTCGAGCGCGCCGAGGATGGGGAGCTGCTCGCCACCGCCACGGTCGCGCTCCTGCCCCTCGACGCCTCGATGACGCTTCGGCGGCTGCCCGACGACGTCGCGGCGCGCCTGGTGCCGATCCCCGACCCGGTGCGACTCTAGCCGTGCGCGCCCGGTCGCTCGCCCTCGCGCTCGCGCTGGCGGGCGCCGCCCCGCTCGGCGCGCAAAGCGCCGCGCGCATCGAGGCGCTCGCCCGGGTGCTCAGCGCCGAGGACGCACGCCGCGGCGGCGATCCGGCCGTGGC
>DASUAH010000010.1:0-5996 GCA_035763885.1 Gemmatimonadales bacterium | reverse complement strand
GCGGCCCAGGAGCTCGGCCGGACGCTGGGCGCCGCCGCGGCGGCCGGTCGCGACAAGCTGGTCCTCGAGCCGCCGGCCCCCGTCGCGGCCCTGGCGGACTGGATCGAGCAGCTGGTCGCCGAGAGCTCGGGGAAGAACGGGGCCGGAGTCGTCCCGCTGGTCGGAGGTGTCGATGGCGGCGGCCGCGACGTCCAGGTGGTGCGGGAGTTCTCCGGCGATCCGCTCGATCTCGGTCGGGAGTTCCTGCGCTGGGAGTACGCCACCTGGGAGCTGTGCCGCGGCCTCGGCGTCAACGCGTTCGATCAGCCGGACGTCGAAGAAGCCAAAGCGCTGGCCCGCGCTGAGCTGGCCGCGCCGCCGGAGGCGGGGCGCGTCGTGCCGCACACGCTGAGCCTCGCCGAGCTGCGCGGGGCCGCCCGCCAGGGTGACTATTTGGCGATTCTCGCCTACCTGCCGCCCCGTGCGGATCTGGAGCAGGCGCTCGCGCGTGTGCGCCGGGCGTGGGGGGATGCCCTCGGCGTCGTAACCACGCAAGGCTTCGGACCGCGCTACCTCCACTCCACCGGCCAGCTCCACAAGGGCGGTCCGAATACCGGTCTGTTTCTCGTCATCACGTCAGAGCCCGCCCAGGATCTGGAGATCCCCACGATGAACACGACCTTCGCCCGGCTCGAGCGCGCGCAGGCGATCGGCGACGTCCGCGCCCTGCTCGCCCGGGGCCGCCGTGTCTGCTACCACCATCTGCGCCGGCCAGAAGACGTGGCCGACCTCGAGCGGGTGTGATCACCTTCCACCTGATCCTCCATACCCACTGGGACCGCGAGTGGCACCTCCCCCGCGCCACGTATCAGGCGCGGCTCGTACCCATGATGGATGAGCTACTGCAGCATCTCGAGGCTGATGCGGGATTCCGCAGCTTCCTGCTGGACGGTCAGACGGTGCTGCTCGAGGACTACCTGCGCGCCCGGCCGGAGCGGCGTGAGCTGATTCAGCAGCTGGTGCGTGCGGGACGCCTGCAGGTGGGGCCGTGGTACGTGCTCGTCGACGAGATCGTGCCCGCGGGAGAGTCCCTCGTGCGCAACCTGCTGCTCGGCGCGGCCGACGCCGCGCGATTCGGCGGGCGGCTCGACGTGCTCTATTCGCCGGACGCCTTCGGGCATCCCGCCTGGTGGCCGGAGCTGGCCCGCGGGGCGGGGTGCGCGTCGGGCGTCCTGTGGCGCGGGCTGGGCGGCGCTCCGGGGCAGGAGCGCGACCGCTATCGGTGGCGCGGCCCGAGCGGTGCCGAGGTGCGGCTGTGGCACCTCCCGCCGACGGGCTATGAGATCGGCGTGGAGCTCGCAGCGGACTCAGAGGCGTTGCCGGAGCTCTGGGCCTGGGTGCGCGGCGAGCTGGTGGGCCGAGCCGGGGGCAGCAGCCACATCCCGGTGTTCATCGGCGCCGACCATCATGGGGCGCCGACCGAGGTATCGCGCCTCCGCGAGCAGCTCGCCGAGCTCGAGCGGCCCAATGCGGTGCGCGTGTCGCGACTCGACGAGGTCTTCGCCGCGGCCGCCGCCGAAGTCGACGCGGCCCCGGTCCTGACCGGATCGTTGCGCTCCGCTCCTGGATACGCCTGGACCCTGCAGGGCGCGCAGGGCACTCGCGCCCCGCTCAAGCGACGGGCCGCGATGCTCGAGTTGCGGCTGGCGCGCATGGCCGAGCCGCTCGCGGCGCTGGCGGCCCGGCAGGGAGCGCACGATCAGCGGCCCGTGCTCGAGCTCGCCTGGCGCGCCCTGGTCCAGTCCCAGTTCCACGACACGATCTGCGGGACGACGAGCGATGCGGTAGCGCGCGCGGCCGAGCTGCGGCTCGACGCAGCGCACGCGTACGCGGACGAGGTGATCCGGTCCGCCGCGTTCGCGCTCGTGGGTCACGACCCGGACCGCGCCCGCGAGCGCCCGGAGGGGCAGTCGCCCACGCTGGTGCTCTGGAATCCCGCGCCGCACGCGCGGGGGGGCATCATGATCGCCGACTGCACGTTCTTCCGTCGCGACGTTCCGGTCGGACCACCCGGGCCCCGTAAGCCGCGTACCGGTCCGGGAGCCCAGGCGTTCTCGTTGCGTGCCGCCCGCGGTCACGCCGTCCCACTCCAGGTTCTCGATCGCCGCCGCGGTCAGGAGCGGCTCGACGCGAGCCGGCACTACCCGGATCAGGACGAGGTGGACGTGGTGCGCGTTGCCTTCCGGGCGCCGCTCCTCCCGGGGTTCGGACTGGCCGCGCTCTCCTGCGGGGCGCCGGCTGCGGCGGCGCCCGAGGACACGGTTCAGGTCCAGGCGCGCTCGCTGGTCAACCGCTTCGTAGTGGCCACGCTCGACCGGGCCGGCAGCCTGCAGCTCTACGATCGTCGCACCGGCGGGCGCTGGCTCGACCTGCTGCGTCTCGAGAGCGAGGCCGATGCCGGTGACGCTTACAGCTTCTGTGCGGCGGCGCGCGATCGCCTCGTACGCAGCCAGGGGCCGATCCAGGTACGGCGTGTCGCGGCGGGGCCGCTCGTCGCGGTCCTCGAGGCTCGGTGGACGCTGCGCGCCGGCGGGGGACGCCGGGGGAAGGTCGGCGTGCGGCTGCTGCTGTCGCTCCACGCCGACAGCCCGGTCGTGCGGTGTATCCTCGACGTGGACAACGGCGCGCTGCATCACCGGCTGCGCGCCCGGGTGCCGATGGGGTCGGCCGATCCGGCTCTGGTCGGGACGCAATTCGGACAGGAATCGCGGCCGCTCGCGGCGCCGAGCCCTGCGCGCGCGGCGCTCGAGGCGCCCGTGGCCACGGCGCCGGCGCATCGCTTTCTCGCGGTCATGGGCAATGGGCGCGGACTGGCACTGCTGGCTCCCGGGTTCTTCGAGTACGAGCACACGCGGTCGGGAGACATCGTCGTGACCCTGTTGCGCGCCATCGGCGTGCTCTCGCGGGGCGATCTGCCGGTTCGCCCCGGACATGCGGCATGGCCCACGGCGATTCCCGAGGCCCAATGTCTCGGCGTTTCCCGTATCGAGTTGGCCCTGGCGCCGCTCGCCCCCGGGGAAACGATTCCAGCCGTGTGGGAGGGTGTGTTCACTCCCGTCCGGGGACTCTGGATCCGCGACGCGCTCGGCGGCGCACCGACGCCGCGGCGAGCCGGCATCACGCTGGACGGCGCGGGGCTCGTGTTCTCCGCGATGAAACCGGGCGAGGAGAACCCACGGGACGTCGTGCTACGCTGCTACAACCCCGAAGACCGGCCGGTCGCCGGCGCATGGCGTTTCGGCGTTCCGGTCAGCGCGGCGTTCCGCACCCGGCTCGACGAGCGGGAGCCGGTCCCGCTCATACTCGAGGACGGTGGCCGTGTGGTGCGCTTCACCGCCGAGCCGCGTGAAATCGTAACCGTGATGGTGCGTTGACCGTGCAGGAACATCACTTCACGGCGTCCCGGACCTCCCGCTACTACACGCTCGGGCCCGCTGCGGCTGGGGCGCGCGAAGTCTGGTTGCTGCTCCACGGCTACGGGCAGCTGGCCGGGCGGTTCCTGATCGCATTCCAGGCGCTGGACGACGGAAGCCGGTGCCTCATCGCGCCCGAGGCGCTGTCGCGGTTCTATCTCGGCGAGGCGACGGGGCGGCACGACAAGGTCGGCGCGAGCTGGATGACACGGGAGGACCGCCTCACCGACATCGCCGACTACGTACGCTACCTCGACGGGCTGTACGGCGACCTGGTGAGCGGGCGGCGGGACGGCGGCGGGGTCACCGTGCTCGGGTTCTCACAGGGCACCGCGACGGCAGCACGCTGGCTGGCGCTTGGGACCACGCACGCCGACCGGTTGATCCTCTATGGGGGCGAGGTACCGCCCGATCTCGATCTCGCCGCCGCGCGGGAGCGCTGGGCCCGGACGGAAGTGATCCTCGTGGCGGGGAGCCACGATGCCTACATCACGCCCAAGATCCTGGCGCGCGACGAGGAGCGGCTCCGCTCACACGGTATCGATTTCCGCGTGGAGCGATTCGAGGGTGGACATGAGATCCGGGAGGATGTGCTGCGGCGGCTGGTCGATGATCAGGACCCTGATGGCTGACGGCTGACAGCTGACGTCTGACGGCTCATGACGTCTCTCAAGGCGTCTCCCGCCAACGTGCACCCAACCACCACGACCACCAGCATCCCACCCGGCGCGGCCGCGACCCAGGGCGCATTGACCAGGGTATCGCGCCCCGAGGCGATCATGTTGCCCCAGGAGGCCGTGGGCGGTTGCACGCCGAGCCCGAGGTAGGAGAGCCCGGCCTCGAGCAGGATCGCGTTGCCGACGCCGAGCGCGGCGGCGACGATCACGGGCGTCAGAGCGTTGGGGAGCACGTGACGCCACAACACCTGCAGGGGACGCACCCCCAGGCTCCGGGCGCCCTCCACAAAGGGCCGCACCGCCAGCGCGCGTACCTCGCCGTGCACGAGGCGGGCGACCGGCATCCATCCCGTGGCGGCCAGCAGCAGCACGACGAGCAGCGCGCTGGGTTGCCACAGCGCCGCCAGGAGCAGCAGCAGGACGACGCGGGGCAACGCCAGGGCGAAATCGGTCACGCCCAGAAGCAGCGTGCTTGGCCAGCCGCGCCACCAGCCGGAGAGACCGCCGATCGCCACGCCGACCGCCACCGACAGCAGGACCGACAGGAATCCCACGGCGAGGGAAATGCGGGCGCCGTACACGAGTCGCGTCCACACGTCGCGGCCGAAGCGGTCGGTGCCGAGCAGGTGCAGGGTGCCGTGCACGTCGCGCGCCAGGGGGCCGAGGAAGCGGGTCGCGATGATATCGCCCGGTGCGTTGGGGTCGCCGCTCGTGACGAGGGGCGCCGCCAGGGCCAGAGCGGCCACGCCGGCGAGCAGGGTGAGTCCGACCGTGAGGCGCCGATCCTGCAGGGCGATGTTCACTAGGGAAGCGCCGCCTCGGCGGCGCGCAGGCGCGGGTCCACGAGTCCGGCCGCCACATCGGCGAGCAGGTTGCCGGCCACGACGAGCAGGGCGCTGATGGCGGTCGCCGCCATTACGACGGGGTAGTCACGCGCCTGCACCGCTTCGACGAGCACGCGTCCGACGCCCGGCCAGGCGAAGACCGCTTCCACGAAGACCGCGCCTGAAAACAGCGCCGGCAGGGACAACCCCAGCAGCGTGACCACGGGAATCAACGCGTGCCGCAGCGCGTGGTGTACCATCACGGCCGAGTCCCTGAGGCCCTTGGCACGTGCGGTGACGACGAATGGCTGCTCCAGCGCGTCGAGCAGAGCGCCGCGCACGAAGCGGGCCGCCGCGCCGATGCCGATCAGCGTCAGCGTCGCGAGCGGCAAGGCCAGATGACGCGCGCCGTCCGCGAACCGGGCCCAGCCGCTCAAGTAGTCGGCATCGTAGCCCGAGGCGCCGAAGGCGGGGAGCACCCGCAGCAGATAGGTGAACACCGTCACGAGCATCAGGCCGAGCCAGTAGCCGGGTAGCGCGACGAGTGTGACGCTCACCACCGAGAGCGCGGTGTCCAGCCGGCGCCGATGCCGCGCCGCCTGGACGGCGCCGACCACGAGTCCCAAGCCATAGCTCAGCAGCAGCGACAGCACCACCAGCCGGACGGTCGCGGGCCAGGCCGCAGCGATCATCACGCGCACCGGCCGGCCGGTGGCGAAGCTCGTGCCCCAGTCGCCGCGGACGAAGCGCCCGAGCCACGCGCCGTACTGCGCGAGCAGGGGACGGTCGAGACCCAGTGCATGCCGGCCGGCGGCCAACTGCTCCTCGGTGGCGGTGGGACCGAGCAGCAGCCCGGTGGGGTCGCCCGGCGCCGCATGCAGCAGCAGGAAGGTGAGTGTGACGACCCCCGCCACCACGGCCATCCCGGCGAGCGCGCGGCGGGCGAGCATGCGCTGCATGCCGCAATCTCGCGCGGCCGGGCGGGCGCCGCTAGAATCCTGCGCGTGACGCGGCGGATGAATCGAACGCTGTGCTGGCTCGGC
>DASUAH010000009.1:0-2715 GCA_035763885.1 Gemmatimonadales bacterium | reverse complement strand
ATCCCGAGCCTGCGCGAATACTATCGGGTCTTCGGGGTGACGGCCGAGCGGCTGGCGCGCGCGCCGCGCCGGCTCACGATCATGCACCCCGGCCCCATGAACCGCGGCGTGGAAATCGATTCGCGCGTGGCGGACGGCCCGCACAGCGTCATCCTCGAACAGGTCACCAACGGTGTCGCCGTCCGGATGGCCGTGCTGTACCTGCTGGCGGGGGGCCGCCCGGAGCTCGCCGACGCCGCCAAGGGCGGGGGAGCACCCGAATGAGCCACCCCCTGCTGCTGCGCCAGGGGCGGGTGATCGATCCGGCCCGCCGGTTCGACGCCGTGGCCGACGTGCTCATGGAGGATGGCAAGATCGTCGCGGTCGGCACCGGGCTCGGGGCCCCCGACGGCGTTGAGATCCGCGACGTTTCGGGAATGGTAGTCGCACCCGGCCTGGTGGACGTTCACGTCCACCTGCGCGAGCCGGGAAACGAGGACGAGGAGACGGTCGCTACCGGCGCACGCGCGGCCGTGGCGGGTGGGTTCACGACCGTCTGCGCCATGCCCAACACCGATCCCGTCACCGACAACCAGGCCGCAGTCGGATTCATCGTGCGCCAGTCGGTGCGCGCCGGTCTCGCCCGGGTATATCCGATCGGAGCCGTGTCGGTCGGCCAGCGCGGCGAGCAGCTGGCCGAGTTCGGCGAGATGGTCGGGGCCGGGGCGGTGGCGGTCTCCGACGACGGCAGGCCCGTGGCGTCCGGCCATCTCATGCGCACCGCCCTGGAGTATGCGCGCACGTTTGACATCCCGGTCGCCGATCACTGCGAGGAGCCGACCCTCGTCGCGGGCGGGGCCATGCACGAGGGGCTGGTGGCTGCCCGCCTCGGCCTCAAAGGCATTCCCGCCGCGGCCGAGGAGATCATGGTGGCCCGCGACATTCTGCTGGCGGAGCTCACCGGCGGGCACGTGCATCTGTGTCACATGTCCACGCGTGGCTCGGTCGAGCTGATCCGCCGCGCGAAGGAGCGCGGTCTCCGCGTGAGCGCGGAAGCCACACCGCATCACATCGCGCTCACCGACGCGGCGTGCGAGGACTACGACACCCATGCCAAGATGAACCCGCCGCTGCGCGAGGCCGCGGATGTCGAGGCGCTGCGGCTGGCGCTGCGTGACGGGGTGATCGATTGCATCGCATCCGATCATGCGCCGCATGCGTACGACGAAAAAGAAGCCGCCTTCGACGACGCCCCGTTCGGCATCATCGGTCTGGAGACGGCGTTCGGGGTGGCCCACTCGGATCTGGTTCGCACGGGCGTCCTCGCCTTGCCCACGCTCATCGCGCGGATGAGCACCGGACCCGCCGCGTTGTTTCACCTCTCGGGCGGAACCCTCGCGCCCGGGGCGGCGGCGGACGTCTGTGTGCTCGACGTCACCACACCCTGGACGGTGCGGCCGCAGGAATTCCACTCGAAGAGCCGCAACACGCCGTTCGCGGGCCGTGAGCTGGTGGGCCGCGCGGTCCTGACGCTCGTCGCGGGCCGGGTCGTCCACGAGGTGGCCGCGTCGCCGCGATGACCCGGCGCGCGCTCGCCGCGGAGATGGCGGCGTGCTGCCGCCATCTGTCGGGGCGCGGCCTGATCGCGGGGCGCGACGGCAACCTCTCAGTGCGGGCCGGGAAGGACTGTGTCCTGGTCACGCCCAGCGGGGGCCTGAAGCACCGCCTCAGGCCGGCGGACATGGTGGCAGTCGACCTCGCCGGGCGCCGCCGGGCCGGCCGTCGCAACCCCACCAGCGAGTTGGACTTACACCTGAGGATCCTGCGGCTGCGGAGCGATGTCGGAGCGGTGGTCCACGCGCATCCGCCGGCCGCGACGGCGTTCGCCCTGGCAGGCGAAGGATTGGCATCTTTTTCGTTGCCCGAGCTTATTTTGCTAGTCGGCCGGGTACCCCTGGTGCCCTTCGGGATGCCGGGAACTGAGGAGCTGGCCGATCAAGTGGAGGCATGCCTCGGGGGCCACGCGGCGCTGCTGTTGGCCAATCACGGCGCGGTGACGCTGGGCCGGAGCCTCGAGGAGGCGTGGACGCGGATGGAGACCTTGGAGCATTCGGCGCGTATCTTGCTGGGAGCGCGCCTGTTAGGTCGAGTGACCGAGCTCACCCCGGATGTGGTAGCGCGACTCGAAGCGCTGCGGGCGAGCGTGTAGCCGGAGCGGAGCGGGATGGCCAAAGCGCCGAGCAAAAGCACAGCTGCGATCCAGCGTCTGCTGGAGGAGCGGCGCCAATACGAGGCGTGGATCGCACGGATCGACGCCGCCGGAGGCGCGGCGCCCTCCACGGTGCGCACGCGTGTGCGGTCCGACTACGAGGCTCGGCTCAACGCGGTCATCGAAGAGTTGAAGGTGCACGCGGAAGCGGCGCGTTTGATGGCCGCGCAGCGAAAGGAAATGCGTCGCGAGCTGCAAGCCAGGGAGACGCAGGCCGCCGAGCGGCTGGCCGAGGCGGAGCTGCGCCACGCGGTCGGCGAGTACGACGAGTCGCAGTGGACGCAAGTGCACAAGGAATCGCTGGCCGAGCTCGTCTCGGTGCGCGAGGAGCTGGGTTCGGTCGACGAGGACATCAGTCAGCTCGAGGAGCTGGAGCTGCTGGTCCGGGCGCGTCCCAGCACGCCGCCGGCGCCGCCACCCGCGCCGGCCCCTCCGGCGGCCCCCGCCACTCCCCCCAACGTGACGGT
>DASUAH010000008.1:0-3083 GCA_035763885.1 Gemmatimonadales bacterium | reverse complement strand
CGCCGTACGTCGGCTCCACCTCGAGCGGCAGGCCTTCGTGGCGGCGCACGGCCGTGTCGTGGCGCAGCAGGATCCCCTGGGGCTCGAGCGCCTGCCGCAGGCCGGTGAGCACGTCGCTGCGGACCGCCTCCAGGCCGGCGGAGAGCAGCTGGGCCACGATGAAGGGGCCGTAGCGATCGACGACGAGGGACGGGAGACCGTCGCCCTCCGCGTGCACCACGCGGTAGGCGGTGGCCGGAATCCCCTCACGACGGGCGGCGCACGCCGCGATGCGGAAGCGCCACCAGGCGGCGTCGATCGGCTCGTCGTCGGGAGTGAGCAGCCGCAACCGGATCTCACTGCGTGGGGAGTAGAGGGCCTGGCCCAGTGGCGCGCCGCGCCGGTCGTGTACGCGAACGATGCCGGGGGCGGCCGGGCCGCGCGGCGCCGAGACGACGTCGCTGCGATAGATCCAGGGATGGCCGGCGGCCCAGCGCGCGGCGCCCTTGGCGGTGACCGTCGCGATAGCTTTGTCCGAGTCCATGGCCACCTCCCTCGCCGACCGGCTCCGCCTGATGGTCATCACCGACCGGACGCTGCTCCAGGGGCGCGATCCGGTCGCCGTGTGTCGCGCGGCAGTTCGGGGCGGCGCCACGATGATCCAGGTGCGGGACAAAGAGGCGCCGCCGCGCGACTTGCTCGCCCTCGTCCGGTCCCTGGTCGAGGCGCTGACCGTCCCCGTGCTGGTCAACGACCGCGTGGACGTCGCGCTCGCGGCCGGCGCGGCCGGCGCGCACCTGGGACAGGACGATGTGCCGATCGCCGCGGTGCGGCCCCATGTGCCGGCGGGATTCATCCTCGGCACCTCCGTCGGCTCCGCCCGGGAGGCCGACCGGGCTCGCGCGGAGCCTGCGGATTACTGGAGCATCGGCCCCTGCTTCGCGACCGCCACCAAGCCCGATGCCGGTCCTCCGCTCGGGCCCGCGGGCTTCGCCGCGCTCGCGCGTCTCGCGCCTCCCGCCATGCCGCTGATCGGCATCGGTGGCATCGGCGCCGGCAATGCGCCGCTCATCCTTCGCGCGGGCGCGGCCGGCGTCGCGGTCATCGCCGCTGTGTTCGGGGTTGTGGATCCCGAGTCCGCCGCGCGCGCTCTCGTATTTCCTGGACCTGTTCCTTCACCCGGCGGATCGCGGCCAGGTGCTCCTGGTAGCTGACCGAGAAGATGTGCTTGCCGTCCGGCTGCGCCACGAAGTACAGGAACGGGACCCGGGCGGGATACAACGCCGCGGCGAGGGAGGAGCTGTCGGGCTGGCTGATCGGCCCCGGCGGCAACCCGGGGTGCAGGTACGTGTTGTACGGCGACTGGATCAGCAGGTTCTTCTCGTAGACCCGGCGCGGGCGCCGCCCCATCGCGTACACCACGGTCGGATCGGCCTGCAGCAGCATGCCGATGCGCAGGCGATTGTGATACACGGCGGAGACGTACTCGCGGTCCGGCGCGTAGCGCACCTCCGATTCGATGATCGACGCCAGCGTCACCAGGTCGTGCAGCGACATCTGCATACTGTCGAGCCGCGCGTCCCAGGCCGGGGACCAGTGGCGGAGGAACTCCCCGATCATCAGCCGGACCAGTTCCCGACCGGTGAGATCGGGTCGGACGGTGTAGGTCGTGGGGTACAGATAGCCCTCGGCGGTCTCGGCATTGGCGCTCCCGCCGAGCAGGGCGAGCAGCTCGGCATCGCGGGTGGCCGCCAGGAACGAGTCGCGCGGTACCTGCAGTTGCCGCGCGGCGATGTCGGCGATCTCGCTGGCCTGCAGGCCCTCGCGGACCGTGAAGCGAACCAGAATCCCCCGGCCGAGCTCCAGGGCGGCGACGATGTCGGTCCAGCGGGTGTCCCGGCGGAATGCGTAGATGCCGCTCTTCAGGGAGCTGCCCAGGCCCCGCATGCGGGCGTACAGCTTGAACAGCACGCGAGGAGCGACGATCTGGTGCGCCGTGAGCGAATCCACGGCGGCCGACAGCGTCGCCCCGCGGGGAATCGTGAGAACGATGCATTCCGGCCCCGCGGCATCGCAGGGGGCCGAGGGTTGTACGCGGCAGGCGAGGCAGAGCAGGGCCGCCACGAGCAGGCTGCGCCCGGAGCGTCTCACACCGAGCTCCCGCGGCGGGTGTCCAGGTAGTGCTGCAGCAGCAGCGTGGCGGCGAGGGCATCCACGTCACCGGCTCTGCCCTCGGTCCTGCCGCCCATTTCGTGTACGGCCCGGCGCACGCGCGCGGTCGTGAACCGCTCGTCCACCAGCGCCACCGGGCGGTTGGAGCGCCGGGCGATGTCCTCTGCCAGCGCGCGGGCGGCGCGGGCCGGCTCGCCTTCCGCGCCCGAGGCGTCGAGGGGGAGGCCGACCACGATCCCGGTGACCTGATGCTGCTCGAGCCGGGCCAGGAGATCCTTCATGGGGAAGCGCTTGCCGGTGCGCCGCGTGAGTGTCGCGAGCGGCTGGGCGAGGGTTTGCGTCTCGTCGGACAGGGCCAGGCCGATGCGGCGCTCGCCCCAGTCAACCGCCAACAGCCGACCCAACACGCCTACCCCTGCGACATCGTGGCGAAAAACTCCTGGTTCGACTTGGTGCGCTTCATACGCTCGAGCAGAAACTCGATCGCCTCCACCGGCGGCATGTCGGCGAGGAAATTGCGCAGCAGGTAGACCTTGTTGAGCTCTTCCTTGGCGAGCAGGAGTTCTTCCTTGCGGGTCGAGGTGCGCTGCACGTCGATGGCCGGATAGACGCGGCGGTCCGCGATGCGCCGGTCGAGGATCACTTCCATGTTGCCGGTGCCCTTGAACTCCTCGAAAATGACCTCGTCCATCCGCGAACCGGTGTCGATGAGCGCGGTCGCGAGAATGGTCAGCGATCCGCCGCCTTCGATGTTCCGCGCCGCGCCGAAGAACCGCTTGGGCTTCTGCAGCGCGTTCGCATCCACGCCGCCCGAGAGGATCTTGCCCGAGTGCGGCACCACCACGTTGTGGGCGCGACCCAGGCGGGTGATCGAGTCGAGCAGGATGACCACGTCCTTGCCGTGCTCGACCAGGCGCTTGGCCTTTTCAATC
>DASUAH010000007.1:0-2064 GCA_035763885.1 Gemmatimonadales bacterium | reverse complement strand
TCCATCGCCATCGGCCTGGGGGGCCTCGCGGTCGCGGCGATCGCGATCACCGTGGCGCTGCGGTCGCGCGCCGGGACGCCGGCTCCGTCGGGCGATACCGGCGCGGTCGGCGCGGTGGCCGACTCGGCCCGACCCCCGACGCCCTCGCCCGCGGTGCTGGCACCAGTGGTCGAGGCGAGCGCGCCGGCGCCCGCGCCGGCCGCAGCCGAGCCCGCTCCGTCCTCACCGGCCCCGCCGGTCCGCCGGGAGGCTGCGCCCTCCCGCGCCCGCCAGCCGGCGCGGGTCGCGGCCGAGTCGGTCGCGGCCGCTGCCCCGGCGTCCGTGCCCGAGAGCGTCGCGCCCGCCGCGCCGCCGGCGCCCGTTGCAGCCACGTCTGTCCTCGAGTCCGCCGCCCGGCCTGCTGCCGCAGGGCCCCGACCCGGCGGCCAGCTTTCGGGCGCATCCGCGCTGCTCGGCGGGGGAGCGTCGGCGTCGGGCCCGGTCCCCGCCGCGCCCTCCTCCGGCAAGGCGGATCGCGCTGCGGTGGAACAGGCGATCCAGGCCTACTCCACCGCGCTCCGGTCGGGGAGCGCCGCCGAGGCGCGTCGCACCTGGCCGGCCATGACCGATGCGCGGCATTCGTATCTCGTGTCGCTCTTCGGTGCCGGGGGCCGAATGCAGCCGCAGTGGAAGATCTCCGACATTTCCGTGCGCGGCGACAGCGCCACCGCGCGGGTGCGCGGCACCACCCGCGTCCTCGCGGCCGGGGGGAACCCTTACGACGAGAAGGTGGACGCACGGGTGCTGCTGGACCGAACCGGCGGGGGCTGGCGGATCCGGAGCTTTACTTCCCGCTAGCTCGACGGTGAACGCGAGGGCGCGGAGGGATCCGCACGGCACGAAGGAAACCTTGTAGCACCGAGCATCGTACCGTTCTGCTGAGCCTTCGTGTCTTCGTGGTTTCCTTCGCGCCTTCGCGCTTGCCATGGATGACTACCGGTACCCGATAGGCCGTTTCGAGCATCGAGGTCCGCTGACGCCTGCGCAGCGGGCCGACTGCATCGCCCGGATCGCCGCCGCGCCCGCCCTGGTCCGCGCCGCTGTCGCGGGCCTGACCGACGCCCGGCTGGATACGCCGTATCGCCCCGGCGGCTGGACCCTGCGCCAGGTGGTGCACCACCTCCCCGATAGTCACCTCAACTCGTACGTGCGGTTCAAGCTCGCGGTCACTGAGGACGTCCCCACCATCAAGCCTTACGAGGAGGCTCGCTGGGCGGAGCTCCCCGAGGCCCGCACCGCGCCGGTGGAGCTGTCGCTCACCCTGCTCGACGCCCTGCACGCCCGCTGGGTGCTCTTCCTCCGGTCGCTCACCGCCGAGCAATGCCTGCGCACGCTCCGACACCCCGAGCTGGGGCTGGTCACCCTGGACTACATGCTGGACATGTACGCCTGGCACGGGGAGCACCACGCGGGACACATCACCGGGCTCAGGAAGCGCATGGGCTGGTGATCGAAGGCGAATGGCGATGTCCGACATCTGGTCTTCCCTCCGCCGTCTCACCCCCGCACGCATCGGCCTCGGGCACGTCGGCGGCAGTCTCCCCACCACAGCGCAGCTCGCCTTTCAGCTCGCGCATGCCCGGGCCCGGGACGCCGTTCACGATCCCCTCGATGTGCCGGCGCTGCTCCAGCGTCTGGCACGGGCCGGGCTCTCCGCCGTCTGCGTCCGCAGCGCGGCCGCCGATCGCACCGAGTACCTCCAGCGCCCTGATCGCGGCCGCCGGCTCGAAGCCGAGTCGCGGGATCGCCTGGCGCGGCTCGGCATCACCACGCCCGACGCCTGCTTCGTGATCGCCGACGGCCTGTCGGCGCGCGCGGCGGAGCGGCACGCGCCCGCGGTCGTCGCTGCGCTCCTGCCCCGACTGGTGGCGGACGGCTGGTCCGTGGCGCCGGTCGTGGTGGCGGAACAGGGCCGCGTGGCGCTCGGGGACGAGATCGGCGCCGTCCTCGGCGCGCGCCTCGTCGCCGTCCTCCTCGGCGAGCGGCCAGGCCTCAGCTCGCCCGACAGCCTCGGGATCTACCTCA
>DASUAH010000006.1:0-4200 GCA_035763885.1 Gemmatimonadales bacterium | reverse complement strand
CGACTCGCTGATGAAGCGCAGCGGCACGAGTGTGCGGCCGTTGATGATCATCGGCGGCACGTCCAGCATCACCTGCCGTCCGTTCATGTAGCCGATGCGGCTGCCGATAGTGAGCTGCACCTGCGTGGTCCCCCGGGTGGCGAAGACGGAGTCGTTCACCGGGTTCCACTGCACGGTCGCCCCCATCTGCTCGAAGACGCCCCGCAGCGGGATGAGCGTGCGGCCGCCGATGATCGCCGGCGGCTGATCGAAGAACACGGGCGATCCGTCGACGATCACCCGGACGGTCTGGGCCTGCGCCGGCGCGGCCGGCACGATGGTGACGGCGAGCGCCAGAATCAGGGCCAGTGCGAGACGTGACATCCACATGGGTATACTCCCTCCTTACCAGGGCCTTTTTCCCCCCGTGCCATCGGCGTAATCAGAGGTCCTGCGAAGAGGGCCGTACGCAGACCGCGGCCCGAAAGGTTCCCGCGCCCGGACCGGGAACGCATCCCCGGTGCCGCGCGTCCAATGATCCGGAGGTGATCCGATGCGCATCGCGATCCTCGCTATCGCCGCCCTGCTCATCACGGCGGCCCCCGCCGGGGCGCAGGTCGGGGAGATGGCGCGCAACATCATCACCACGCACGGCGTCGGAGAGGTGGAGGTTGCGCCGACCCAGGCGGTCGTCACGGTCGGCGCGCAGGTGCAGCGGCCGGCCGCGGCCGACGCCGGCGCCGAGGTGTCCCGCATCGCCGACCAGGTGCTGGCGCGGCTCCAGGCCCTGGGCATCCGCCGCCAGGACGTCAGGACCTCGGGCGTCCAGCTCACGCCGGTGTTCAGCACGCCGCGCGAGGGCGCCCCGCAGGTCGTCGGCTACCGCGCGACGTACACGCTGACCGTGACCGTCACCGACCTCCGCCAGGTCGGTCCCGTCATCGACGAAGCGGTCAAGGCGGGCGCCAATCAGGTCCAGGGCGTCGGCTTCGGCCTGCGCGACGACACGGAGGCCCGCCGCGAGGCGCTCACCCGCGCCGTCCGCGACGCGCGCGACAAGGCGGATACCATCGCCCGCGCCGCGGGGCTGCAGCTCAAGGGCATCGTTCAGATCACGGAGGAGTTCGTGGGCCTGGAAACCCGCGCGATGGGCCGGGCCGTCCCGGCCGCTCCCCAGAACGTCCCCACCCCGATCGAGCCGGGACTGATCAACGTCACCGCCCGGGTGACGATCGTCTTCGGGTACTGACGGATCCCATCGCCGGCGGATGCCGCCGGTACCCTTCCGGCCGGGGCGTGAACGTTAGCTCCCCCGGCCGGAGGGGGAAAATCCTCAAGCAGCCGTTTGCGCGGAGGTCCGTCATGCAGGGGAAGGCCCGCATCAAGGAACACCCCATCCACCCGATGCTCGTTTCGTTCCCGATCGGCTTCTGGACCGGCTCGCTCATCGCCGACATCGCCTATTTCGCGACCGACAACGACTTCTGGACGTCGATGGGCGCGACGCTGATCGGCTTCGGCATCATCGCCGCGCTGCTCGCCGCGGTTTTCGGCTTCATCGACTACCTCACGGCGCCGATGGACCGGAAGACCAAGGGCACGGCGACGAAGCACATGCTCGTCAACCTCGGGGTCACCGTCCTCTACGTCATCAATTACGTCCTCCGCGCGCGTACGCCCGAGACCGTGACGGGATACGTCCTCTCCGTCATCGCCATCGCCGCCCTGCTGTACTCCGGCTGGCTCGGCGGTGACCTCGTCTACGAGCACAAAGTCGGCGTGGAAGAGAAGAAGGAGGGCCCCAAGGACCCACGTTCCGGCGAGCGCGCCCGTGTCCCCGCGGGCACGACGCGCCGCTAGCGCTCGCCGGGGACCTCGAGATGGCGCCGTCGCGCCTGCGGTGGGTGACCCTCTTCCTCCTGGCCGGCCTCGCCGGCGCCGGCGGCGCCGCCGCGACGCCGACAGCGGGACGCACTCCCGATCCCGGCGCCATCACGCTGCCCCAGGGCTACCGCATCGAGGCGGTCGTCACCAACCTGAGCGTCCCGACCACGCTGCGCTTCGCGGGGAACGACCTCGTCGTCGCGGAGTCCGGATGGGCGGACACGGCGCGTCCCCGGGTGCTCCGCATCTCGCTCGACGGGCGCGTCGAAGTGCTGGCCGGCGACGGCCTGCGCGGCCCGGTCACCGGCCTTCTCTTTCTGAACGGCCTCCTGTACGTCTCGCACCGCGGGCGCGTGTCCGTGGTGGAGAACGGCCGCATCGCCCGCGACATCGTCACCGGCCTGCCGAGCGACGGGGACCATCAGAACAACCAGCTCGCGGCGGGTCCCGACGGCCGGATCTACATGGGCCAGGGCACGGTCACGAACTCCGCGGTCGTCGGGGTGGACAACTACATCTTCGGCTGGCTCGACCGAGCCCCGCGGCTGCACGAGGATCCCTGCCGCGACGTCACCCTCGTGGGGGAGAACTTCGAGACCGACAACCCCCTCACGCCGGAGGACGACCGCGCCGTCACCGGAGCCTACAAGCCCTTCGGGACGCCGAGCCGGCCGGGCGAGGTCGTCAAGGGAAATCCGAAGTGCGGCGGCTCCATCGTCCGCTTCGCGCCCGACGGATCGGGCTTCGAGGTCGTAGCCTGGGGACTGCGCAATCCATTCGGCCTGGCCTTCGACCGCGCCGGCGATCTGTGGGCGACCTTTCACGGCGCGGACGTCCGCGGCAGCCGCAGCATCTTCAACGACCCGGACTACTTGGTCCGCGTCCGCGAAGGCGCGTGGTACGGCTGGCCGGAATACTTCGCCGGCGAGCCCGTGACCGCGCGGCGCTTCGCGGCCCCGACCAAGGCGGCGCCCCGCTTCCTCTGGCGGGAGCACCCGCCGCTGACGCGGCCGGACTTCACGTTCGACACGCACTCCGGCGTGAACGGCTTCGCGTTCTCCCCGGGCGGGGCGTTCGGATTCGACGGCGATGCGTTCATCGCCATGTTCGGCGCCTACGTTCCCGTCGCCACCGGCGTCAATCTTCGCCCCGCGGGCTACAGCGTCGTGCGCCTCGATCCCCGGACGCGGGAGGTGCGCGAGTTCGCATCCAACGTCCTGCCCGGGCCTTCGTACCTCAACCGGAGCGGCGGCTTCGACCGGCCGACCGACGTCGCTTTCGGTCCCGACCAGAGCCTGTACGTGCTGGACTGGGGCTCCTCCACGGTGACGGAGAAAGGACTCGAGCTCGTGCCCGGGACGGGGATCGTTTGGCGGATCTATCCCGAGAGCCTCCCGGCGGTGCGGCGGTCCGGCCCCATCGTCGTGGAGGCGGTCCCGCTGCCGGAGGCCCGGCGCCGCGCTCAGGTCCGCAACGTCCGGGAGTTCTATGAGATGGTCGGCCCCTCGGTGCTGCTCGTCATCGGCGCCGCCGCGCTGGTCCTGGTGGTCCTCGCGTTCATCGTGCGGCGCAGGCGCACGGCAAGATGATGGAGGTTTGGGTGGGTAAAACGATGCCGAGGAAAGGAGGTGAGAGATGATGGATCGCCAAGTGCTGCGGCCGCGCACCCAGGTCGTCAACAAGCTTTGGGACGAGCTCCGCACGCTGGACCGTCACGATGCCCACGCGGGGAAGGTCAGCCCCCTGTACTGGCAGCTGAAGGACGCCGTCGGCCTGCTCCCCAAGGACTGGAGGATCGCCCTCAGTGGAACGGTCGAGCGCGCGCGCTGAGGCCGCGCCTCAGGCCGGGATCGTCCGGCGCCGCTCGCCCCGCTCCATGAGCCCGACGAACGTTTCCACGATGCGTGGATCGAACTGCGACCCCGCGGCCCCGCGGAGGCGGGCCAGGGCCTCGGCCGGGGGGAGCGCCCGGCGGTACGGACGGTCGCTCGTCATCGCCTCGTAAGCGTCCACTACTGCGACGATCCGCGCCGGGAGCGGGATGGCTTCCGCCGCCAGCCCGTCCGGATACCCACCGCCGTCCCACCGTTCGTGGCTGCTCCGCACCGTCGCCTTGACCCGATCTGAGAGCGGCGCCCGGCGGAGGATCTCCGACCCGCCCTCCGCATGGCGCCGCATCACCGCCAGCTCCTTCGAGTCGAGCGGTCCCGGCTTGGTCAGGATCGCATCGGGGACGCCGATCTTGCCGAGATCGTGCAGCCGCGCCCCCATCCGCAGCTCGTCGATGGCCTCCCCCCCTAGGCCCAACGCCCGCCCCACCCGCGCCGCCATCGCCGC
>DASUAH010000005.1:0-20461 GCA_035763885.1 Gemmatimonadales bacterium | reverse complement strand
CGAGGTCTACATCCTGATTCTGCCCGCCTTCGGGATCGTGTCGGAGATCCTGCCGGTCTTCTCCCGCAAGCCGCTGTTCGGCTACGCGGCGATGGTGTTCTCCGGCGCGTTCATCGCCTTCGTGGGCTTCGGCGTGTGGAGCCACCACATGTTCGCGACCGGCATGGGGCCCATCGCCGACACGTTCTTCGCGCTCGCGACGATGCTCATCGCCATCCCGACGGGGGTGAAGATCTTCAACTGGATCGGCACGGTCTGGGGCGGGTCGATCCAGTACCGGACGCCGATGCTGTTCGCGCTCGCGTTCATCGCGATGTTCATCATCGGCGGGCTCTCGGGCGTGATGCACGCCGTGGCGCCGCACGACCTGCAGCAGACCGACACCTACTTCGTGGTGGCGCACTTCCATTACGTGCTGTTCGGCGGCAGCATCTTCGGGCTCACCGCGGGGGCCTATTACTGGTGGCCCAAGATGTCGGGGCGGATGCTCGACGAGGGACTGGGCAAGCTCCACTTCTGGCTCATGCTCATCGGCTTCAACCTGACGTTCTTCCCGATGCACCTCCTCGGCCTGCACGGGATGCCCCGGCGGGTGTACACCTACCAGGACGGGCTGGGGTTCGAGCTGATGAACCAGGTCGAGACGCTGGGCGCCTTCATCCTCCTGTTCGCCTTCCTGGTGTTCATGTGGAACATCTGGAAGACCTCGCGGGCGCCGGCCAAGGGGCCCGCCGACCCGTGGAACGGCGCCACGCTGGAGTGGTCGATCCCGTCGCCGCCGCAGGAGTGGAACTTCGCCGAGCTGCCCAACGTGCACAGCCGGGACCCGCTGTGGGAGAGGAAGCGCGAGCGCGGGGGCCCGCTCCCCGAGCCGCCGCTCGTGAGCGGGCAGGGGATCCACCTGCCGAACCCGTCCTACTGGCCGCTGGTCACCGCCGTGGGCGTGCTGCTGCTCAACCTGGGCATAATGCTCTCGCCCAGGACGGGCTTCTGGGGCATCTTCGTCGGCGTGAGCGTGCTGTTCTTCGGTCTGTTCAACTGGGTGTTCGAGAAGGGATACTCGGAGTTCACGACGCCAGTGAGCAGTGAGCAGTAAGCAGTAAGCGGTGGGCAGTACGCGGTGGGGCGGGTGCCCTGCTCACTGCTCACTGCTCACTCACAACCCGCATCGTTGGGAGCGACTGTTGTCCGACCACGCCCACGCGCTTGAGACCTCCACCGGCCTCGACAGCCGGAAGCTCGCGATCTGGACCTTCCTCGGGTCCGAGTGCCTCTTCTTCGCCTCGCTCATCTCCACCTACGTGGTGAACCGGGGGAAGAGTCTGGTCGGCCCGTTGCCGCACGAGCCGTGGACCGATCCGGCCACGGGCAAGGTGTTCGAGCCGATCATCGAGATCCCGCTGGTCACCTTCGGCACGGCGGTGCTGCTGTTCAGCTCGCTCTTCATCGTGCTGGCGCTGTACGGCGCGCAGCGGGGCAACCGGAAGATGCTGCTGGGCTGGCTCGGGGCCACCATCCTCTGCGGCATGTTCTTCGTCGGGATGCAGGTGTACGAGTTCACCCACTTCGTGCACAAGGGGCTGACGCTCCAGCGCAACATGTTCGGGGCGAGCTTCTTCACGCTCACCGGATTCCATGGCACGCACGTCACGATCGGCGTGATCTGGCTCCTCACGATGTTCATCCTGGCCGCCCGCGGCCAGCTGCCGCCGAAACGCGCGCTCAATCTGGAGATGGCGGCTCTCTACTGGCACTTCGTGGACGTGGTGTGGGTGGTGATCTTCCCCGTCGTCTACCTGATGAAGTGAGGCCCGAGTCCATGGACGCCCACGCGACCGCCGCCCACCCGACCACCGCACACGAGCATGCCCACCCGACCCCGGGGACGTACGCCAAGGTCGGCCTCGTGCTGTTCGTTCTCACGGCCCTGGAGGTGGCGCTGTACGAGATCACCTACGGCGGCAGCGCCGGTGCGGCCGGCGACCTGACGGCGATCTTCGTGCCCCTCCTGCTGACGCTGTCGGGGGCGAAGTTCGCGCTCGTCGCGATGTTCTACATGCACCTCAAGCAGGACAGCCGGCTGTTCACCGGCGTGTTCGTGTTCCCCCTCATCATCGCGGCGATCATCATCTTCTCGCTCCTGGCCCTGATGGCGTATCACTACGCCTTCGCGAAGGCGGGGTGAGCCGCAAGCGCCAGGCAGATCCACCCGACCATGAACGCCAGCCCGCCGAGCGGCGTGATCGCGCCCAGCCAGCGCAGTCCGGTCAGGGCGAGCGCGTAGAGGCTGCCCGAGAAGACCAGGGTCCCGAGCACGAACAGCCACCCCGCCGAGGCCGCCAGCGGTCCCGGCCAGCGGCTGGCCACCCACGCGGCGCCGATGAGGGCGAGCGCGTGGTACATCTGGTAGCGCGCCCCGGTCTCGAAGACGGCGAGCAGATCCGGCGTGAGCCGGGCGCGCAGCGCGTGCGCCCCGAACGCGCCGGCGGCGACGGCGAGGAGACCCGAGAGGCTGCCAAGAACGGCGAAGGTGCGCTCGGTCGTCACTGCGGCCCGGCGCTCCCGGCCAGCCAGTGCCCCCCATCGACCACGAAGATCGCCCCCGTGATCCATTCGCCCGCGGGACTCGCGAGATAGGTGACCATGTGGCCGATGTCCTCGGGGGTGCCCCAGCGCCGGGCCGGAATGGCGCCCCGGGCCCACGCGTCCATCCGGAACAGGTCGGGGACGTCGGCGTTGGGCGGGGTGAACGCCTTCCGCACCCCCTCGGTGGGAATCGGTCCCGGCGCGACCGCGTTCACGGTGATCCGGTCGGCGGCCCACTCCAGCGCCAGGGTGCGGGTGAGCGCGTCCACGCCGGCCTTGGCCGCGGTCGCGTGCGCCATGAGGGGCCAGCCGCGGTAGTGCAGCGTCATGGAAATCGAGACGATCCGCCCCGCGCCGGAGGCCTTGAGCGCGGGGTACGCCGCCTGGCAGCAGTAGAACGTCCCGTACAGATCGGTCTCCACGACGGCGCGCCAGGCATTCGGCGACAGGTCGGCCGAACCGGCGTAGAAGTTCCCCGCCGCGTTGTTCACGAGGATGTCGAGCCGCCCCAGCTCGGTGGTGACGCGCTCGACCATGCGCGCGACCGAGTCCGGGTCGCGGACGTTGACCTCCACCGGCAGGACGCGGGCGCCGGCCTCCCGCAGCTCGGCCGCGGCGGGGCCGAGGTGGTCCGGCTTGCGGCTCGCGATCGCCACCGCGGCGCCGGCGCGGGCGAGGCAGCTTGCGATGCCGAACCCGATGCCGGTGCCGCCACCGGTCACGAGCGCCACGCGGCCCGCGAGCAGATCCGGGACGAAGACGGGCCGGGGCGCGCTCACGCGGGCTCCCGCTCGCCGGCGCCGCGGCCGAGGAAGGCCGCGACCCGGCGCTGGAATTCCGGGCTCGAGAAGGCCTCGACTTGCGCCTCGGCTTCGGCGCGCAGCGCGCGTTCCAGCGCCGTCAGCTCCTCCGCGCGGCAGAGCCGCTTGATGGCGGCGACGCTCCCGCGCGCGGCGCCGGCCAGCGCCCGCGCCAGCGTCTGGGCGCGCGCCTCGAGCGCGCCGTCGGCCACGACCTCGTCCACGAGGCCCATCCGGAGCGCGGCGTCGGCCTCGACGGTCTCACCGCTGAGCAGGAACCGGAGCGCCGCGCCGCCGCCGACCAGGCGGGGCAGGCTCCAGGTCGAGCCGCCGTCGGGGACGAGACCCATGCGGGCAAACGCCGAGGTGAACCCGGCGGTCCGGTCGGCGAGGCGCAGGTCGCACGCGAGCGCGAGGTCCACCCCGAACCCCGCGGCCGACCCGCGCACCAGCGCCACGACCGGAATGGGCGCGCGGACCGTGGCGAGGATCGCCTGCTGGAAGCGGGCGAGCCCCGCCCGTACGTCGGCCGGCGCGGGCGCGGCGCCGAGCGAGGCGAGCCAGCGGAGGTCGAGCCCGGCGCAGAAGTGCCCGCCGGCGCCGTCGAGCAGGATGACGCAGGCCTCGTCCCCCGCGGCCGCGCGGGCAATCTCGCCGGCCAGCGCGCCGGCCAGCTCGGGCGTGAGCGCGTTGCGCCGCGCGGGGCGATCGATCGTGATGCGCCACGCGGGTCCCTCGGCGCGGCTCAGCAGCTCGGGCATCGGCGGTCAGGTGGCCGGCGGCGCGGCGGCCATGCCCATGCAATGGTAGCCGTTGTCCACGTACACCACGCTCCCCGTGATCGCGCCGGCGAGCGGGCTCAGGAGGAAGGCGGCGGTGTGGCCGACGTCGGCGGCCCGGATGGGGCGGGGGAGGGGCGAGTTCGCGGTGGTGTAGCCGATCATCGTGTCAATGAACCCGATCGCGCTCGCGGCGCGGGACGCCAATGGACCCGCGGAGATCGCGTTCACCCGGACGCCCCACCTGCGGCCGGCTTCGAACGCGAGCGTGCGCGTGTCGGCCTCGAGCGCCGCCTTGGCCGACGACATGCCGCCGCCATAGCCGGGGATCACCCGCTCGCTCGCCATGTAGGTGAGCGACAGGAAGGCGCCGCCCGGACGCATGAGCGGCGCGAAGTTCCGCACCAGCGAGACATTGCTGTACGCGCTCACGCTCACCGCGGCGAGATAGCCGGCGCGGCTGGTCTCGACCAGCGGGTTCTTGACCTCGGGGGCGTTGGCGAGACTGTGCACGACGATGTCGAGGGAGCCCTCGCCGAAGTCGTCGCGGAAGCGCCCGGCGGTGCCCTCGATGCTGAAGTCGCCCCGGTCGCGGTAGCGCCTGCTCTCCCGGATCTCCGGCGGCGCCTCTCCCAGCGTGTCGTACGCGGCGTCGAGCGGGTAGATCCGCTCGAACTCGAGCTTGCGTCCGTCGGACAGCTCGAGCGATGCGTCGATCTTGCCGCGCTCCAGCAGGTTCTCGAAGATGCCGAGCGCCGGCGGCCAGGTGCCGAGGCAGATGGTCGCGCCGGCTTCGGCGAGGGCCTTGGCGATGGCGAACCCGAAGCCGTTGTCGTCCGCGACGCCCGCCACGAATGCGCGGGCGCCGCTGAGGTTGATGGGGAGCATAGGTGACAGGAAGGTACCAGTGGACGGTCGGGGCGGTAGGGGCGATGGAGCGGGTCTGGTCGGGTGCTACCGCCTCCCCGGCCGAAGCATCCTGGGCTCCTCGCGCGGAGGATACACCTCGCAGTGCGCCCCCCGCGCGCTGTAGAGCACGCAGAACGCGCCGGCGCGGCCGTGGCGCCGCGACCACTCCGACATCACGGCGCGGTCGCCCGGACTGAAGCGCGGGGCGGGGACGTCGTCGTCGGTGGAGCGCACGTGCGTGTGGACCGTCCCGACCCACTCGGGCGGCGCGCAACGCTCGATCGAGGCGCCGGCGCTGGCGTTCAGCGAGTCGGACTGCACGCCGTCGAGGATGCGGGCGCGGGTGATCCGCACGGTATCGTCGCCGACGGCGCCGCCGAGGCAGGCGACTCGCTCCCGGTGCGCCGCCGCGCTCGTCTCCCACAGCTCTCGGAGCGTCGCCTTGGCCTCGACGCTCAGCAGCCAGGCCGGGAGCCCGGCGCCCGCGCCCGCGGCCAGCGGCGCGACCAGCGCGAGGAGGCGGACGGTCATGATCTCACTCCTCACGCAGCACGGCCAGCGGGGCCCGGTCGAGGACGCCGCGCGTGCTCCAGAGCCCCACGAGCACGGTGAGCCCGACGACCCCGGCGACGATGGCCGCGAGCGCGGGCACCGGCACCCAGTAGCGTGCATCATCGAAGAAGAACCGGGCCAGTCCCCACCCCGCCCCGGTGGCGAGCCCCACGGCCACCAGCGAAGCGAGGAGGCCGAGGGCGAGGTATTCGGCCAGCGCGATGCGGAACACCTGGCGTCGCGTCGCGCCGAGCGTCCGGAGCAGCACGGCCTCCCGGATCCGCTGGAGCCTGGTCGTCGCGATGGCGCCGACCAGCACCAGCGCGCCGGTCGCGAGACTGAAGAGCGCCATGAACCGGATCGCCAGCGAGACGCGATCCACGATCCGCTCGATCTCCCGCTGCACCAGGGACAGGTCCAGCGTCGTCACGTTCGGGAAGCGCTCGGCGAGCTCGCGCTGGAATCGGCCGCGCGCGCCGGGGTCTTCCACCCGGGTGAGCGTGACCAGCGTCTGGGGCGCCTGCTCGAGCGCGCCGGGGGCGAACACGACGAAGAAATTCGGCTCGAACCGCGCCCACTCGACGGCGCGGAGGCTGGCTACCCGCGTCGGAAGCTCGACGCCCTGCACGTCCCAGACGATCTCGTCTCCCAGGCCGACCCGGAGCTCGCGGGCGAGGTCTTGCTCCACGGAGATGGCGGCGGATGGTCCATCCGCGGCTCGCCACCAGCTGCCGGCCACGAGCTCCTCGCTCGCGACCAACGTGTCCCGGTACGTCGAGCGGTACTCGCGGCGCAGCGCCCACGCGTTCGCCGGCTCGCTGCCGGGGGCGCGCGCGGTGTCCGCCAGGATGTCGCTCACCCGCCGTCCCTTCACCGAGGCGATGCGCATCGGCACGATCGGGACGGGCCCGCGCTCGCGGAGCCCGCGCTCGCGAAGCCAGCCCGCGATCGCGGGGGCCTGGTCGGTTTGCACGTCGAGCAGCAACAGGTTCGGCCGCTGGGGCCCGCCGGTGGCGGCCAGGCCGCGGAGCAGGTTGTGCTGCACCAGAAACAGGGTGCCGAGCAGGAACGCGCCGAAGCCGAGCGCGAGCACCACCGCGGCGGTCTGGTTCGCGGGGCGGAAGAGGTTGGCGAGCCCCTGCCGCCAGACGTACGGCCAGCCGGCCGGGAGCCACCGCCGGAGCGCGCGCACCAGGAGCCAGGCGGCGAGCCAGAGCACCGCGAGCGCTCCCCCGATCGCGGCCGCGAAGACGGCGCCGGTCCGCGCGCTCCCGACCTCGACGATCGTGAGCAGCACGACGCTCGCCGCGAGCAGCCCCGCCGCCGGCCAGCGCCACGCATCGCGCGGTGCGGCGGTCCGCTCGCAGGCGCGGCGGAGCGCCGCGAGCGGCGGCACCAGGCGCACCGCGAGCAGCGGCAGGAGCGCGAACATCGTCGCGACCCAGAGGCCCATGCCCACGCCCAGGGCGATGGCGCGTGGCGCCGGGGCGGCCGCGACGTCCACCGGCAGCATCCCCTCCAGCAGCGCGGGCAGCGCCTGCTGAACGCCCACTCCGATCGCCGCGCCCAGCAGACTGCCGGCGAGCCCCAGCCCTGCCGCCTGTACCAGGTACACGGCGAACACCTGGCCGGCGGTGGCGCCGAGGCAGCGGAGCACGGCGATGGTGTCGAGCTTGCGGCGGATGAACACCACGACCGCG
The DNA here is from genome assembly GCA_035763885.1 of Gemmatimonadales bacterium. Taxonomy (GTDB): domain Bacteria; phylum Gemmatimonadota; class Gemmatimonadetes; order Gemmatimonadales; family GWC2-71-9; genus DASQPE01. The sequence continues at coordinate 13,135 of DASUAH010000005.1, read as the reverse complement.
CTGCCCACGCCGATGCCGCCCAGCAGCAGCGCGACCAGCGCGACCAGGCCCAGGAATCGCGCGAGCCGCGCCAGCGCTTCGTTCAGGTCTTCCTCGTCTTCGGCCACCGTCCGGATCCGCACCCGCTCGGTGCGGAGCTCGGGGCGATAGCGCTTGGCGACGGCGTCGGCCGAACCGGGGTCGTCGAGCCGGACGAACGCCTGGCGCTCGGCGCGCGCGCCGAACCCCAGCAGGCCCGTCTCGTCCAGGTAGCGCGCGGGGATGAACACCCGCGGCCCGATCGCCGATCGGAGTCCCACCTCTCCGGCCAGGTTCTCCAGCGTTCCGGTGACGACGAAGCGCGCCTCCCCCAGCGCGAGCGTGTCGCCCACCCGCGCGCCGAGGGCGGTGAGGAGGGCGGGGTCGACCACCGCGCGGCGGTCTCGCTGCAGCTCGGGCCAGGCGGCGCGGGGGAGGGTGAGCATCTCGCCGTAGAACGGATACGGCCCCGCCACGGCGGAGACGTTCACCAGCCGGGTACCGGTCGTCCGCGGGACGTAGGCCATCGCGGCGAAATCGGTGACGAACGCGGTGGCGCCGCACGGCGTCTCGGAGCCGGCACAGCCGCCCAGCGAGTCCACCAGCGCCTCGACCCGCGGCGACAACGGCCGCCGGCTGGTGAGCGACAGGTCGGCGCCGAGCAGCGCGCGCGCCTGCTGGCGCACCGAGTCGCGGAGGTTGGTGGTGAACGAGTTGATCGCGACCAGCGCGGCGACGCCCATCGCGACCGCGCCCACCAGCAGCCCGAGTCTGCGCCCTTCGGCCCGGCTCTCGCGCCAGGCGGTCCGCAGCACGAACCCGGGCGCCGTCACGCGCCGGAGTCCGCCACCACGCGGCCGCCGGCGAGCCGGATCGTGCGGCGCGCCCGCGCGGCGAGATCGGGGTCGTGGGTGACCAGCACGAGCGTGGTGCCGAGCTGGCGGTTGAGCTCCGCCATGAGGTCGATGATCACGCCCCCGGTCTCGGCGTCGAGGTTGCCGGTGGGCTCGTCCGCGAGGAGCAGGCGCGGCCGGTTGCTGAAGGCGCGCGCCAGCGCCACCCGCTGCTGCTCGCCGCCGGAAAGCTGGGCCGGGTAGTGGTGCCCGCGGTCGCCGAGCCCGACCCGCTCGAGCAGCTCCGTCGCGGCTCCCGCTCCGTCCCCGCCGGCGAGCTCCAGCGGGACCTGCACGTTCTCCCGCGCCGTGAGCGTCGGGATGAGCTGGAAGGACTGGAAGACGAAGCCGATCCGGTCCCGCCGCAGGCGGGCCCGGCCGTCCTCGTCCAGATCGGCCAGGTCCTGTCCGTCCAGCCAGACCCGCCCGGACGACGGGCGGTCCAGACCGGCGAGCAGGCCGAGGAGCGTGGTCTTCCCGCTCCCCGAGGGCCCGACGATGGCGACGAAGCCGCCCGGCTCCACCTCGAAGCTGATATCCTTCAGCACCGAGAGCTCCCGGCCGCCGGACAGGTAGGTCCGGGACAGCGATTCACACTTGAGCATGCGGAATGATATCCCGGTCCCCGCTGGTCCTCGCCGTCGCCATCCTGACCGGCTGCGAGGAATCGTGCGATCTCGCGCGGGAGCGTTCCGAGGCGCCGGCCCGGATGCCTCCCGCCGATCGTGCCGCCGTGCTCTTCCTCGGCACCAGTCTCACGGCCGGGTACGGGCTCGATCCCGACCAGGCGTATCCCGCGCTGCTCCAGCGAAAGATCGATTCGGCCGGCCTGCCCTACCGGGTCGTGAACGCGGGAGTGAGCGGCGAGACGTCCGCGGGCGCGGTGCGGCGGCTCGGCTGGCTCCTGCGCCAGCCGTTCGACGTGCTGGTGATCGAGACCGGCGGCAACGACGGGCTCCGCGGCCTGAGCACGGATTCCCTCCGGGCCAACATCCAGACCATCATCGACAGCGCGCGCGCTCTCTCGCCGCCGCCCCGGATCGTGCTGCTGGGGATGCGGGCGCTGCCCAACTACGGATTCGGGTATGCCCGGCGTTTCAGGAAGGTCTACGAGGAGGTGGCCGGCCGGAACGACATCCCGCTGGTGCCGTTCCTGCTCGACGGCGTGGCCGGCGAGGACGGCATGAACCAGGCGGACGGGATTCACCCGACGCCAGAGGGGCACCGGCGCATGGCCGAAACGGTGTGGGAGGCGCTGCAGCCGGTGCTGGAGGACGGCCAGACGATCAGACGGCCGGACGGCCGGACGGCCGGACGGTCAGGGGGTTGATGATGCCGCGGCCGTCCGGCCGTCTGGCCGTCTGGCCGTCCCCCGCTGCGCTGGTCGCGCTGTTTGCGACCGTCACCCCGCCCGTTGCCGCGCAGACCGAAGCCGCGCTCAAGGAGTACTTCGAGGGCCGCACGGTGACGGTCCGCCTGGACCTGCCGGCCACTGAAGACGGCGTGGACGTCTACCCGGCGGCCGCGCAACCGATCGACTACGCCCGCTACCAGTCGCGGGTGAAGCGCTACGGCGTCGCCCTCCGGCAGGGCGAATCCGCGACGGTGACGAAGGTCAAGGTCAAGGGAAAGCTCATCGAGTTCCAGCTCGGCGGCGGGGGGTACGGGACGGCGGGCGATCCGACCGATCCTTCGGTGGGGTTCACGCCGCTGCCCAGGAGTGACCGCGAGAAGGCGCTGGAGGAGGAGATCAAGGCGGCGAGCGACCCGGTGGTGAAGCGGCGGCTCCAGCAGGAGCTCGACTACCTCCGGCTGGAGCGGGAACGGGAAGACCGGCGCAATCAGGCGATCGCGGCGGAGGCCACCGAGCGGCGGCGCGACCACATCCAGCAGCGGCGGCTGGCCAGCGGCTCGCGGTTCAACCTCCGCTGGCGAGATGCCGTACCCGCCCGCGCGCTCCTGGTGGAGGGCCTCCAGGAGGCACTCGCTCCTTACGTCGACTTCTCCGCGGCCGTCCCGGAGCCGGCTCTCCCGTCGGCGCTCCGGAAGGGACTCAGCGTGGAGGAAGTGGAGGCGCTGCTGGGCGGTCCGGTCCGGGTGACCGAGCGCATGGAGGGCACGCTGCACGTGAGCACGCGCACGTTCGACCACGAGCGCGAGCGCATCGTGGCCGACTTCGTGGAGGGCGTGCTGGTGCGCTACGAGATCAGGTCGAACTAGCGCGGCGGCATGAGGCCGGTCACGCCGCGGGGCTTGCACCGCGCACTATGCTTGACCCATGCGACTGCTCGCCTTCGCCGCCTCGCTCCGGCGCGGCTCCTGGAACCGCAAGCTGCTGGCCCGCGCGGTCGCGCTGGCCCGCGCCGGGGGCGCCGAGATCGACCACGCCGACTTCGCCGAGTTCGACGTGCCGCTGTACAACGCCGACGTGCAGGCGGCGGAGGGGATCCCGCACGGCGCGAGCGAGCTCGCGCGCCGGGTGCTCGCCGTGGACGGCATCCTGCTCGCCTCGCCGGAGTACAACTACTCGCTGCCGGGCACGATCAAGAACCTGATCGACTGGGTGTCGCGGGTCCGCCCGGTGCCGCTTCGCGGCAAGCACGGGTTCGTGATGGCCGCGTCGCCCGGGGCCGTCGGGGGCATCCGCGGATTGTGGCAGCTGCGCATCCCGCTCGAGGGGCTCGGGGTGACGCTGTACCCCGACATGTTCGCCCTGGCGCACGCGGACAAGGCGTTCCGGGAGGATGGCGGCTTCGCCGACGCCCAGACGGAGGAGCGTCTCGCGAAGATGATCACCGGATATCTCGAGATGGGCCGGAAGCTGTCGGTCGGGTGAGCGGTGAGCGGTCCGGCCGCTCACCGCCCGCCGCTCATCCCTCGAGCTTCGCATCCAGCTCCATCGGGACGTTGCCCTTCAGGGCCTGGGAGATCGGGCAGCCCTCCTTCGCCGCCCGCGCCGCCCGGGCGAAGGCCGCCTGGGTCGCGCCCGGCGCCGTCCCGCGCACTTCCAGGCGCATCCTGGTCACCCTGAAGCCGTCGGCGACCTTGTCGATGGTGCAGTGCGCGGTGGTGCGGATCCGCTCCGGCGGGGTGCCGGCCTGCTCCAGCCCCACCGAGAGCGCCATGCTGAGGCAGGCCGCGTGGGCGGCGGCGAGCAGCTCTTCGGGGTTCGTTCCCGTGGCGCCCTCGAAGCGGGTGGCGAAGGAATAGTCCCCGCGAAACGTACCGGACCCGGCCTCGTAGTGCCCCTTGCCCGTCCGGAGCACGCCTTCCCAGGTGGCGACAGCCCTGCTGGTCGTAGCCATATGTTCCCTCGCGCTGCAGTGAGGTACGAAAGGTATGCGATCGCGATTAGCTTGCAGCCTTCCCCAACCCGCTCCTATGGCCCGGCTTCTGGCCAGTCTATTGCTCGCGTGCTGCGCCGCAACGGCGCGCGCGCAGGTGGCGGCGCCCGCCGCACCGGCCACCCTGCCCGCGAGCTACGTCGAGGCGTTCGGCACGATGTGGACCTTCGACGCGCCGCCGCTCGACTACTGGAAGGCGCGGTACGGGTTCACCCCCGACGCGGCGTGGCTCGACCACGTGCGCCTCGCGTCGGTGCGGCTGCCCAACTGCTCGGCCTCGTTCGTCTCGGCCGACGGGCTGGTGATGACCAATCACCATTGCGCCCGGGCCTGCATCACGGCCGTGTCGCCCCCGGACACGAACTACCAGCGCGCCGGCTTCGTCGCGCGCTCCATGAGCGATGAGAAGAAGTGCGCCGGTCTGTATGTGGACCAGCTCCGCTCGATCGAGGACGTGACCTCGCGGGTCCGGAGCCGGATCACCGGCCGCGCCGCCGCGGCGCGGGTGGCCCAGCGCGATTCGGCCATCGCGGAGATCCAGGACGCCTGCCAGCGCGAGACCGGTGAGACCTGCCAGGTGGTGAGCTTCTATCAGGGCGGCCGCTATTCGCTCTACCGCTACCGGCGCTATCCCGACCTCCGCCTGGTCATGGCGCCGGAGGAGCCGATCGCGTTCTTCGGCGGCGATCCCGACAACTTCACCTATCCCCGGTACGACCTCGATCTCACCCTGTTGCGGGTCTACGAGAACGACGCGCCGCACCGGCCCGGCGACTACCTCCGCTGGAGCGCGGCCGGCGCGAGCGACGGGGACCTGGTCTTCGTGATCGGCAACCCGGGCTCGACGGGCCGGCTGCTGACCTACGCGCAGCTCGAGTACCTGCGCGACGTGGAGTACCCCGGGCAGCTCGCGTCGCTGGCCCGCACCATCGCCGTGCTCGAGGCCTATGCCGGGACGGACGAGCAGCGCAGACGGCAGTACGAGAACCAGCTCTTCTACGCCCAGAACTCGCACAAGGCGATCTCGGGCTACCGGCGCGGCCTGCTCGACAGCACCCTGATGGCGACGAAGCACGCGTTCGAGCGCGATTTCCGCCGCCGGATCCAGCGGGCCCCGAAGCTCCGGGCCCGCTACGCGGGGGCGTGGGACGCGATCGCGGGCGCGCGGGCGGAGCAGCGGCGCTTCGCCACCAGGGCGCGATGGTACGGGTTCGGCGGCTCGCAGCTGCTCGCGTTCGCCGGGGTGCTCGTACGGCTGCCGCAGGAAGCGGCGCTGCCGGACTCGCTCCGGCTGCCCGCGTACCGGGGGCAGGGGCTCGAGACGCTCCGGGCACAGGTGCTCCGCGAGGTGCCGGTGGATAAAGAGCTGGAGAAGCTCACGCTGGCCGCGCACCTCGACGCGATGCGCAAGGAGCTGCCGGCCACCGATCCGCTCCTCACCGCGCTGCTCGGCGGCCGCAGCCCCGAGGTGGCGGCGGAGGCGCTGATCGAGGGCACGACGCTGGGTGACGTCGCGGTGCGGCGCCGGCTGGCGGAGGGCGGCGCGGCGGTGCGCGCGTCCGACGATGCGATGGTCGTCCTGGCGCGCCGGCTCGCCCCCATCTCGCGGGCGGTCGCGGCCCGGAACGCCAGGCTGGAGGCGGTCGTCTCGGCCAACGCGGAGCGGATCGGCGAAGCCATCTTCGCGGCGTACGGCAGCGCCCTCCCACCCGACGCGACCTTCACCCTCCGCGTCTCCGACGGGTTGGTGCGCGGCTACCCGTACAACGGGACGGTCGCGCCCTACCGTACCAGCTTCTACGGGCTCTACGCCCGCTCGGCCGAGTTCGACGACACCGCGCCATGGCAGCTGCCGGATCGGTGGAAGGCCGCGCGCGAGCGGCTCGACCTCGCCACGCCGCTCGACTTCGTCACCACCAACGACATCATCGGCGGCAACTCCGGCAGCCCGATGATCAGCCGCGACGGCGAGGTGGTGGGCCTCGTCTTCGACGGCAACATCGAGCAGCTCCCGAACCGGTTCGTGTTCACCGACGCGGTGGCCCGCTCGGTGGGAGTGCACAGCCGCGCGATCACGACCGCGCTGCGGCAGGTGTACGACGCGGCGTGGATTGCAGACGAGCTGGAGGGGAGGCCGGCGGCGGCGCGCTGATGGCCCAAGCGGTTCCACTGCGCCTAGAACGTGCGGTCGAACCCGGCGACCAGGCGAAACGGACTCTCGTCGAACACCCAGGTCCACCGCGCCTCCACGAACGGCCGGAGCTTCGAGCCGGGGCGCGCGGGCACGATGCCCACGAAGAGGTTGTAGCCGGTCTTCACCTCGCTGATCGGCCGCACCCGCACGAACGCGGCGCCGCCGCCGCCGTAGACCGTGCCCCCGGGCCCGAAGCGGATCGCGCCGTCCGCGTTGAGCTGCCAGCGGAACGGGGTCTCATCGCCGAAGTACCAGTCGCCGCTCGGCCGGAGCTCGAACCGCTCGAACAGCGGCACCGACGCCTGGGCGCCCGCGCTCCAGGCGTCGTTCTCGAAGTCGTGACCGCCGCGAATGCCGGCGGCGAGCGCCATCGGGTTGCCGCCCCGACCACGTTGCGCGACGCCCGCGGCCGGCAGCGCGAGCAGCGCCAGCAGCCCGAGGGCGAGATGGATGTGCAGGGGGGGCATTGGCCCCGGATGTTAACGGGCCGAGGCCGATGCGCCAAGCGGGTTGCCGTCGGCATCGATCAGCTTGATCTCGCCGAGCCCCAGCTCGCGGATGCCCGCCTCGATCCTGCCCCGGTCGCCGACCACCACCCACACCAGCCGCTCGGGCAGCACCGTCTGCCCGGCCGCGGCCACCGCTTCCGCGGCGGTCACGCGGCGCACCCGGTCGCCGTAGGTGTCGAAGTAGCGATCGTCCAGCCCGAAGACGGTGATGCTCCGGATCGACGCCGCCACCGCGGCCATCGTCTCCCAGCTGCCCGGCAGCGTGAGCGTGAGGGTGGACTTGGCCGTCTCGAGCTCGTTCGGCTCGATCGGGCGCGGGCCCAGGATGCCGCGCAGCTCCCTGGCGAGCTCGACAATCGACTCCTTCGTCTTGTCGGTCTGCACCGGAGCATAGGCGACGAACGGCCGCTGGCCGCGGGCATCGCGGAAGATCGTGAACGCACCGTACGACCAGTGCTTGTCCTCGCGCAGGTTCAGGTTGATGCGGGAGCCGAAGTTCGCGCCCAGGACCGCGTTCATCGTCTCGATCGCGGGTTCGGCCGGGTTGTTCTTGGGGGGCGCGACGTTGCTCGCGACGACCACCGTCTGCTGCGAGCCGGGGCGGTCCACCAGGTACACTGTCGACGCGGCCGGCGGCTCGACCCGGCTCACGTTCTTGCTGGGGATCTCGCCCGGCTGCCACCCGGCGAGCGCCCGCTCGAGCTTCGGCCGGATCTCCGCCATGGTCGTCGCGCCGACCACGATGAGGGTGGCGTGGTTCGGCCTGAACCAGGTGTGATGGAATGCCACCACGTCTTTCCGCTCGAGCCCGCTCACTGACGCCTCGGTGCCGGTGCCGGTCCACGGCTGGGCGTAGGCGTGCCCCTTGCCGTAGACCAGCCCGGGGAGCACCCGCAGCGCCGTCGAGACCGGGTCCGCCTTTTCCTGGGCGATGCCGGCGAGCGCCTGCCGTTTCAGGCGGTCGAAATCGCTCTGGGGGAACGACGGGTTCAGCACGATGTCGGTGAAGAGCGCCAGCGAGGGCTCCAGGTTCTCGGTGAGGGCCTCGAGCGAGACGCTGGAGTAGTCGAGCCGCTGGAAGGTGCCGTAGCTCGCGCCCAGCCGGGCGAGCTCCTCGCTGATCCGGAGCGAGGAGCGGGTCTTCGTTCCCTCGTCGAGCATGGCGAGGGTCATGTTCGCGGTGCCGGGTGCGGCGAACTGGTCGGCGGCGTAGCCCGCGTCGAGCACGAGATCGAAACGCACCTGCGGGATTGACGGCCGCTCGGCGAGCACCACCTTGAGCCCGTTGGACAGGGTGGCGCGCTGGAGCGCGGGGAACCTGGTGTCCGGGGGCGTGCCTGTCGCCGGGAGCCGGGTCCGATCGGCGCCGGTCGCGGCCGTCTGGTACTCGGGGAAGGGCACGACCTCGAGGGTGTAGTCGCCGTCCGAGAGCCAGCGCTTCGCTGCGCCGAGCAGATCGGCCGGGCTGGCCGCCGCGAGCCGGCCGAGGTGCTGCTTGTACGCGTCGGGCCGGCCGCTGAACACCTGGCCCTGCGCGAGCACGTCCGACTTGCCGCCGAAGCCGCCGATCCGCTCGATGCCGCGGATGAAGTCCGCCCGGTGCCGGGTCTTCACCCGCTCGAGCTCGGCCGGCGTCGGCCCGGCCCGCAGGAAGCGCGCGAGCTCCTCGTCGATGGCCTTCTCGACCTTGGCGAGGTCATCCCCGGGACGCGCCGTCGCCCAGATGTAGAAACTGCCCGCGATCTCGCTCGGGCTGATGGAGGCAGTGACGTCGGTCGCGATCTGGTCATCGTACACCAGCCGCTTGTAGAGCCGCGACGTCTTGCCCGAGGCGAGCACGTCGCTCACCAGATTCAGGTAGTCGCCGTCCGCGGTGCCCCAGCCGGGCGTGTTCCACACCCGGTAGAGCCGCGCCTGCGGCACCCGGTCCTGCATGATGCCGCGCTGGTGCCCGCTCCGCTTGGCGATCCATGCCGACTGCTTCTCGATCGGTGGTCCCGACGGGATGTTGCCGAAGTAGCGCTCGACCTTCTCCCTGACCTCCGCGGTGTTCACGTCGCCCGCGATCACGAGCACCGCGTTCGCCGCGCCGTAGTAGGTCTGGAACCACTCCTTGACGTCGTCGAGCTTGGCCGCGTTGAGATCCTCCATCGAGCCGATCGTGCTCCAGGAGTACGGATGGTTCGGCGGGTAGATCCGGGGCAGCAGGAAATCGAACACCCGCCCGTACGGCTGGTTCTCGCCCTCGCGCTTCTCGTTCTGCACCACCCCTCGCTGCTCGTCGAGCTTGGCCTGGTCGATCGCGCCCAGGAGGTGGCCCATCCGGTCCGACTCCATCCAGAGGGCCATGTCGAGCGCGTTGACGGGCACGTTCTCGAAGTAATTGGTCCGGTCCTCGTTCGTGGTGCCGTTCATGTCGGTGGCGCCGGCCTGCTCGAAGGGCGTGAAGAACTCGCCCTTGTGGTTCTCGCTGCCATTGAACATCAGGTGCTCGAACAGGTGGGCGAACCCGGTGCGGCCCCGCTTCTCGTTCTTGGAGCCCACGTGATACCAGACGTTCACGGCCGCGATCGGCGCCTTGTGGTCTTCGTGGACGATGAGCGTCAGGCCGTTGCCGAGCACGAATCGCTGAAACGGGATGTCCGGCACCGGCGCAGCGACGGGACGCGGGGCGGGGCGCTGGGCCGCTGCCGGAACGGCCGCGGCGGCCACGAGCGTGGCCGCGGCCAGCGCGGCGAGCCGGCCGGAGAACCGATGGATCACTGTTCCTCCTGATGGGGGGAGGGGAGCCTGTTCCGTCCGCGTCAGGCTAGGACACGTGTACGCGGGAGAGGGTTGCGCGGTTTCACGCCGTGACGTGGCGATCCAGCCAGTACGCCTCCACCTCGGTCAGCGCTGCCCGCAGCTCCTCGAAGCGCACCGGCTTCCGTACCACGCTGTTGGCGCCCAGCGCGAGCGCGCGCGCGACCGCCGCCGGTTCGGGATCGGAGGTGAGCATGACGACGGGGAGCATGCGGTGGCGCGGCTCGCCGCGCAGCCGCTCGAGCACGCCGAACCCGTCGATGCGGGGCAGGCGCGGACAGAGCAGCACCACGCGTGGCTCGAGCGCATCGACCGCCCGCAGCGCCTCCTCGCCGTCGCGGGCCACTGCCACGCGGCCGCGCAGCAGCCGTACCGCCAACTCGGCCTCCGCCGGGTCGGGCTCGACCAGCAGGAGATCCGTTGGCGAGGGCACCGGCGCTGTGTGCGTCACCGACCCTGCGGCTCGCCGAGGGTGAGATAGAACGTCGCGCCGCTGCCCCCCTCGCCTTCCGCCCAGACGCGGCCGCCGTGCTTCTCGGCCACCCGGCGCACGAGGGCGAGTCCGAGGCCATGCCCGTCGAACTCGTCGGGGCGGTGGAGGCGCTGGAAGAGACCGAACAGCCGGCCGGCGTGCGCGGGGTCGAACCCCACCCCGTTGTCCCGCACGGCTAGGCCGGCCTCGCCGTCGCCCACCACGGGGAGCAGCTCGATCACCGCTCGCGGGCGCGTGCGGGTGAACTTCACCGCATTGCCCAGCAGGTGGCCGAGCGCGAGTCGCACCAGTGTCGGGTCGGCCTGCACGGTGGGCAGCTCGCCCACCCGCCATTCGACCACGCGGTCGGTGAGCCGACTCTCGAGCTGCGCCACGACCTCCCGCACCGGCTCCGCGAGGGGGACGGCGGCGCGCATGGGCTCGTGCCGGCCGACGCGCGCCAGCTGGACCAGGTCGTCCACGATGCCGGCGATCCGGGCCGCGGCCTCGCGCACGCGTCCGGCGGCGTGCCGGGCGGTGGGGTCGAGGCGGGCGCCGCCGTCCTCGAGCAGCAGCGCGGCGAACCCGTCGAGCTGGCGGATGGGCGCGCGCGCCTCGTGGGCGAGACCGCCGATCAGCGCGTCCACGTCGGCACCCAGCTCCCGCAGCGCGGCCCCGCGATCGGCGAGCCGGCGCTCGTGCTCGGCGGCGCGTCGCGCGATCTCGTCGCGGAGCCGCCCCTGCTGCACCGCGAGCGCGAGCGGGGCCGCGATCTCCTGCACGATCTCGCGATCCTCCGTGGTGAATGCCTCCGCCGGCTTCGCCGCGAGGCTGATCTCGCCCAGCGCCTGGCCGTCCACCAGGAGCGGCGCGGCCAGGAAGCTCCGCATTCCCGCGTCCAGCAGCCGCCGGAAACGGACCCCGGGCGCGTCGAGCGCGGCCAGATCGGGTACGCACTGCACCACCCCGCGCCGCCACAGGTCGGGCGGCCCGTAGCCGGCGAGCGGCGCGCGCGACTGGGGGAGCGACTCGCTCTGCTCGAAGCCGGCGAGGCGCAGGACCTCGTCCCGGCCGGGGTCGAACAGGACGACCTCCGCACGGAACGCGGGCAGCATCCGCCGCAGGCGGCCGATCACCAGCGTCGCGATCTCCGCGGGGGGCCGGCCGGCGAGGACCGCCTGGTCGACATCGTGGAGCATCGCGAGCCGATCGGCCGAGCGGCGGAGGCGGTCCTCGGCGCGGCGGCGCTCGGTGACGTCCGTGACCATCGCGACGGTGCCGATGCGCGCGCCGTCGCGCCCGAACAGCGGGCTGGCCGATACCATCGCCCATACGTCCCCCCCGTCCGGGCGACGGAACCGGAGATCGCTGCGGGCGCCGTTCTCCCGGCCGGTCAGGATGTCCCGGGCCGCGGCGCGCGCGGGCTGGTCCACGAAGTCGTACAGGGGACGGCCGACGATCTCCCCGGCGGCGCAGCCGAGCAGCTCCGCCATCCTGGGGTTGAGATAGGTGGCCTGCTGCTGCTCGTCGAGCACGCAGATGCCTTCCTGCGCCGCGTCCACCAGCTGCTTGAAGCGCTGCTCGCTCTCCTGGAGCGTCTGGGTCCGCTCCTCCAGGCGGGCCTGCCGCGACTCCAGCAGCGCGGCGTGCTCGAGGGCGGCGCTCATGAGGCCGGCCATCATCCGGAGCGCGCGCACGTCCCGGTCGCCGAAGGCGCTCGCCCTCGCGGCGATCACCTTGAGCACGCCGAGCATCCGGCCGTTCGCCTTGAGCGGCACGACGACGACCGATCCCACGCCCGCCCGGCGGGTCACCTCGGGGTCTACGCGGCGGTCGTTGGCGGTATCGTCGCAGCGCTGGACTTCGCCGGTCCGCAGGCAGCTGCCGGAGAGGGTGGTCTCGACCCGCGGCGCGCCCGGGCTGCCGGTGTCCACCCGGGGCACGAGGTCGTCGCCCTCGCGCAGCTCGATGAGCGCCGCGTCGGCGTGGGTGAGCGCCTGCGCGCGGTCGGCGATCGCGTGCAGCACGGTCCGCGATTCCAGCCCCGCGGCGATCACGGCCCGCTGCATCTCGCCGACCGTCTGGAAGAGCTCGACGTCCATCCGGAGATCGTGCTCGGTCTGCTTGCGCTCGGTGATGTCGAGCTCGGTGCCGAGGTAGCCGATCTGCCGGCCGGCCTCGTCCCGGACCGGTTCCCACGTGCTGGCGCACCAGCGTACCTGCCCCCCGCGCGTGACCAGCCGGTGCTCCTGGTCCCGCAGCGCGCCGCCCTGCGCCAGCCGCTCCCACTCGGCCATCAGAGCGGGCCGGTCGTCAGGGTGGATGTACTGTAGAAACTCCTGGTCGCGGAGGTCCTCCGCCGCGTAGCCCGTGAGCCGCTCGAACGCCGGATTCACCAGGGTGAGGCGGAGGTCCATGTCGTACGCGACCACCCCTTCGCGCATGCTGGCGGTGATGGTTCTGAGCCGGCTCAGCACGGCGCCCGCGGCGTTCTCCGCCCGCCGCCGCCGCTGCCGCTCCGCTACGAATGCGGCCAGCAGCGCGAGCGCCGCCACGGCGCCGAGGGCCACGAGTGCGGCGGGGGGAACGCGCTCCATCAGGTCGGAGAGGGCAGGGACCACCAGGGCAACCCTTGGGACGGCAGCGGATGGGGGCGCCAGGGCGCCCGGTCGGAGTGTGCCCCGAAGATATACCCGTCAGAAGGCTCGGTCGAGGATCGGGCTCACGCCGGCCGGCCCGCTCCATCGGGGTGGCCGAGGGCCTGACGGACCGAGCGGAGCAGCCGGTCCAGCGAGAACGGCTTCTCGAGCAGCTCGGTCCCCGGCTCGAGCAGGCGGAGCCGCGCGATCGAAGCGTCGCTGGTGCCGGAGATGTACAGCACCTTGATGGCGGGCCGGTGGATG
>DASUAH010000004.1:0-3573 GCA_035763885.1 Gemmatimonadales bacterium | reverse complement strand
TCCCGAGGAGGTGGCCAAGGGAGGCGAGCTGCCGACGACCTACGACGACCTGGCGCGCGACGCCCGTGTGGGGGCGAAGATCCTGCTCAACGACGGGCTGCTCGCGCTCGAGGTGACGCGCATCGTGCCGCCGCGCGTCGTGACGCGCGTGATCGACGGGGGCGAGCTGACCTCGCATAAAGGGTTGAACCTGCCGGGGCTGACGGTGAGCGCGCCGCCCCTGACCGACAAGGACAAGGAAGACGTAGTGGCGGCGGTGGCGGGCGGGGCCGACTACCTCGCGCTCTCGTTCGTGCGCCGCGCCGAGGACCTGCAGGCGCTGCGGGCGCTGGTGCCGCCCGCGATGAAGCTCGTGGCCAAGATCGAGAAGGCCGCGGCCCTCGACGACCTGGCGCGCATCCTCGTCGCCGCCGACGCGGTGATGGTGGCGCGCGGCGATCTCGGCGTGGAGCTGCCGTTCGAGACCGTACCGCTGGTGCAGAAGCGGCTGATCCGCGAAGCGAACCGCGCCGGCCGGCCCGTGATCACCGCGACGCAGATGCTCGAATCCATGATCCACGCGCCGCGGCCGACGCGCGCCGAGGCCTCCGACGTGGCGAACGCCATCCTCGACGGTACCGATGCGGTCATGCTCTCGGCCGAGACGGCGACGGGGGACTACCCGCTCGAGTCGGTGGCGGCGATGGACCGGATCGTCCGCGAGATGGAGCGCACGCCCCTCCAGGGGCGGGACGAGCGGCGCGGCGCGATCGCGCCCGGCGTTCTGGTCGAGGACGCCATCGCGCAGGGCACTGCGGCCGTGGCGCGGATGCTGGCCACACCGCTCATCGTGACGCTCACCCAGGGCGGGTTCACCACCCGCAAGGTGGCCGCGGTGCGCCCCCCGGTGCCGATCGTCGCGGTCACCACCGTGCCCGCCACCTATCGCCAGTTGGCGCTGGTGTGGGGCGTGATCCCGGTGCTGGTGGACCGCGTGCCCGGCTACGACGCGATGCTCGAGGTGGTGCGCGACGTGCTCGTGAAGCGCGAGCTCGCCAGCGCCGGCGACCGGATCGTGGTGACGGCCGGGCTCCCGTGGGAGGTGTCGGGGAGCACCAACCTGATCAAGGTCGAGGTGGTCTGAGCGTGCGGCTCGTGTTGCTCGGCACCGGCACGTCCTACGGGGTGCCGCAGGTGGGGTGCGGCTGCGCCACCTGCACCTCACCGGACCCGCGCGACCGTCGCACGCGCACCGCCGCGGTGATCGACGCCGGCGGACGCCGCCTGCTGATCGACACGCCCCCCGAGCTGCGGCTGCAGCTCACCGGTGCGGGCATCGACGGGGTGGACGCGGTGCTGTTCACGCACGCGCACGCCGACCATGTTCACGGCATCGACGACCTGCGCGCCATCTCGATGCGGCGCGAGACGACCGGGGGCGGGCGCCTCCCGGTGTACGGCCCGCCCGACGCGCTGGCGGAGCTGGCCCGGCGCTTCAACTACATTTTCGACGACGCCGTCCGTCCGCCCTCCGGCACCACCAAGCCGCAGCTCACCGCCCTGCCGCTCGCCGCGGGCGAGCCGGCGAGCGTCGCGGGCGTGCACGTGCTGCCGCTCGCCCTGCCGCACGGCGACATGGTGGTGTACGGCTATCGCATCGGGCCGGTCGCCTACCTCACCGACGCGAAGTCGGTGCCCGAGGCGGTGCGCGCCCGGCTCGCAGGCCTCGAGGTCCTGGTGCTCAACGCGCTCTTGCCGCGACCCCATCCGCTGCACCTCTCGATCCCCGAGGCGGTGGCGACGGCGCAGGCGATCGGCGCCCGCCGTACGCTGCTCACGCATCTGACCCACGAGCGGCGGCACGCCGACCTCGCCGCCTCGCTGCCGCCGGGGATCGAGCCGGCGTACGACGGGCAGGTCGTGGAAGCGGGTGACCGCTAGTGCGCGCCGCGCGAGGGTGGCATCAGTCGTTCTGGGGCGTGGTCAAGCGCACGATCGAAGGCGCGTACGAGGACAACCTGCCGTTTCTCGCGAGCGCCCTGTCGTTCGACGTCATCCTCACGGCCATTCCGTTCCTCGTGGTGCTCCTGGCCGTGGTCGGCACCCTGGTGCAGTATCAGATTACGGTCCAGCAGGTGAACCTGGAGGAGTTGCTGCGCCGCTTCATGCCGGCCACGACCGGCGCCGGCGGAGACGCGGTGCGCAACGTCGAGCGGATCCTCGATCAGGTCGTCGCGAGCCGCGGGCAGCTGACCCTGGTGGGCCTGCCGCTGTTCCTCTACTTCTCCACGCGACTCTTCGGCGGCCTGCGCGCCGCGTTGAACGAGGTGTTCGACACCGAAGAACGGCGTCCCTGGCACATCGGCAAGCTGATCGACCTCGCGCTCGTGCTGCTGACGGGGGCGCTGCTGCTCTCGTCGGTGCTGATGCCGGCGCTCGGGGCGCGCACCATCGGCACGCTGCAGGAAAGCCGCAACTTCCTGGTCGAGTGGATGTACCGCCTGAGCCTCCAAATCATCGCCTTCGGCTTCAGCACCGCGCTGTTCCTCGCGGTCTTCAAGGTGCTGCCGAGCCGGCGCATCGCCTGGCGCACCGCGGTGGTCGCCGCGGTGTTCTGCGCGCTCGCCTTCGAGCTGGCCAAGCGGCTCTACGCGCTGTACGTGGCCAACTTCGTCACGCTCGACCGGCTGGCGTCCAACGCCAACGCGGGCGCGTTCTTCCTGCTGCTCCTCTGGATCTACTACACGAACTGCGTGCTACTCATCGGCGGCGAGATCGCCGAGGCGTACGACCTGGTGCGCATGCGGCGCGCGCAGCGGGTGCAGCTGGGATGACGGCCGCGCCCCCCCCGATCGACCTGCGCAGCGACACGGTCACCCGCCCGTCGGAGGGAATGCGCCGGGCCATGGCCGCGGCTGAGGTGGGCGACGACGTGCTGGACGGCGACCCCACCACGCGCCGGCTCGAGCACGCCACCGCCGAGCTGCTCGGCATGGAGGACGCGCTCTTCTTCCCCTCCGGCACGCAGGCGAACGGGACCGGCGTCGCGCTGTGCACCCGGCCCGGAACCGAGCTGGTGCTGGAAGCGAACGCCCACTTGGTCACCTACGAGCTGGCCGGCGTGGCGGCCCTGTGGGGGGTCCAGATCCGCCCCGTCGAGACCCCGGACGGCCGGCTCACCGCGCCGCTGGTGCGCCGGGCGCTGCGTCCCGCCTCGAAGCACCTGCCGCGCGTGACCGCAGTGGCGGTGGAGAACACCCACAACGCCGCGGGCGGCCGGGTCTTGCCTTTGGAGGAGATGGCCGCCATTGTGGCGGCGGCGCAGCAGGCGGGGTTGGCCGTCCACCTCGATGGCGCCCGGCTGTGGAATGCCGCCGCGGCGCTGGGGGTCGCACCGGCACGGGTCGTGCGGGGGGCGACAACAGTTATGGTGAGCTTTTCTAAGGGTTTGGGATGCCCCGTCGGGTCCTGCCTGGCCTTCGCCGGCGCTCGACGGGCCGAGGCCTGGGAGATCCGCAAGCGCCTGGGGGGCGGGATGCGCCAGTCCGGCATCCTGGCCGCCGCCGGGCTCTACGCGCTCGAGCACCACCTCCC
>DASUAH010000003.1:0-6382 GCA_035763885.1 Gemmatimonadales bacterium | reverse complement strand
CGCTCGGCCTCGTCCATGTAGTGGGTGGTGACGAGCACGGTGGTACCGCCCTCCGCCAGGCCGTAGATCCAGCGCCAGAGGAGTCGCCGGCTCGCGGGGTCCACCCCGGCGGTCGGCTCGTCGAGGAACAACATCGCCGGGCGGTGCGCGATGGCGCAGGCGAGCGCGAGGCGCTGCTTCCAGCCGCCGCTCAGGGTTCCCGCGAGCTGGTTGAGCCGCTCGCCGAGGCCGAGGTGATCGATCACCTCCCGCATCCGGGCGTCGAGCTCGGCCCCCCGGATGTCGTACACCCAGCTGTAGAAGCGCAGGTTCTCCCGGACCGTGAGGTCGTCGTAGAGGCCGAACCCCTGGGACATGTAGCCGATCCGCCGGCGGATCTGCTCCGACTGGGTGCGCACGTCGAGCCCGACCACCGTGGCCTCACCGGCGCTCGGCTCGAGCAGGCCGCAGAGCATGCGGATGGTGGTGGTCTTGCCCGAGCCGTTCGGGCCGAGCAGCCCGAACACCTCGCCCTGCCGGATCTCGAGGTCGAGGCCCTCCACCGCGACGAGATCACCGAAGGTCTTCCGCAGGCCGCGGGTGCTGACCGCGACCGCCGTCGCTGGCGGGGTCACGACGCGGGCTCCGGCGCGAGGATCGCGACGGTCACGGGCAGACCGGGCTTGAGCAGGCCGGTCGAATCCTCGAACGCCACCTTCACCCCGAAGAGCAGATCGGCCCGCTCCTCCTCGGTGAGCGCGATCCGCGGGGTATACTCGGCCCGGTCGCTCACCGCCACGACGCGTCCCCGGAACTCGCGCCCGGGCAGGCCGTCGAGCCGGGCCAGCGCGGCCTGCCCGACGCGCACCCGGGGGATCACCAGACTCGAGAGGTAGACCCGGGTCCAGGGCCGCGCGACGTCGCCGAGGGTGAGCGCCGACTGGCCGCCGGCGAGCATCTCGCCGGGCTCGACGTTGCGGGACAGCACCACGCCGTCGACCGGCGCCGTGAGCACCAGCTCGGCCGCAAGCGCTTCGGCGGCGGCGAGCGCGGCGCGCGCGCTGGCGACCTCGGCGCGCGCGGCCTGGATCCGCTCGGCGCGGGTGCCCTCGCGCAGCAGCTGCAGCGCCTCCACCGCGGAGCGGTGGCGGGCCTCTGCCTGCTGCGACGCGGCGCGGGCGGCGTCGAGCTGCTGGCGGCTGATGACGCCCGCGGCGCCGAGCGGCTGGGCGCGCGCGTAGTCGCGCACGGCCCGGTCGCGCTCGGCCGCCGCAGCCGCGACATCGGCCTCGGCCCGGTCGATCTCGCGCCGGCGCGCCCCGGACTCGAGCTCGCGCAAGGCGGCCTGCGCAGCGTTGAGCGCGGCGCGCCGCTGCGCCACCTCGGGTCCGCTGGTGGGCTGGGTCAGGGTGACGAGCGTATCGCCGGCGTGCACGGTATCGCCCTCATCGACCCACAACCGCATCGCACGGGCGGCGCCGGTGGGACTCACGTCCACCTCGATCACCTCGAGGGTCCCCGTGCCGATGAGGCGGTCCGCCGGCGGGCGACCGCAGCCTCCCACCAGAAGCGTGAGCCCGAGTACGACTGACGAGCGGCGCGTCATCGGCTCCTCGTTCTCCGCTGCGGGCGCCGGCGCGGCGCCGGGGCGCGCGCCGCCGCGCCCGCGGTGAGCGCCGCGAGCGCGAAGTCCGCCGCATGCCGGGCGTAGGCGCGCACCGTGTCCTTCGGCGGCCCCTCGGTGCCGAACCCGAGAAAGATCCCGATGGCGGGACGCGCGGTGAAGAAATGCAGGATGGTGGACACGCAGGCGATCGCGGCGAAGCGGGGGTCGAGCTCGGCGCGGAAGACGCCGGTGCGCTGTCCCTCGGCGATGAGGTCGCAGATGCGGCGGAACACCGTGGCGGCCAGGAGCCGGATCTGCTCCACCGCGTGGCGGGCCGAGTGATCCACCAGCTCGCGGAGGAAGATGGGCCAGAGGTTCGGCTGGGACGCGACCGCGTCGGCCTGAAACTCGAGAAACGCGCGGAGCCGGGCCTCGGGCGGCCCGGGCGCATCCAGTCGCTCGACGCCGCGGCGGATGAGGCCCTGCGCGAGGCGCTCGAGGGTGGCGCGGTAGAGCTGCTCCTTGTCGCGGAAGTAGTAGTACAGGAGGGCGCTGTTCACGCCGGCTTCGGCGCCGATCTGCTTGATGGTGGTGCCGGCGAATCCCTGGCGGGCGAAGAGGGCCTCGGCGGCGTCGAGGATCTGGTCGCGGGTGTCCGGCGCGGGGGCATGCACGGGTCTTAATTAATCAATTAGTTAAGCCCCGTCAAGAGGGCCGGTCCCGCTCCGCGCGGGCGGGGACGCCGATTACCATTCACCCACTTCCACCCACTTCCCGCTTTCGGAGTCTGCCATGGAACGACGCCACCGCGAGGACGACGCTCGCACCACCATGTCCGCCGACGTCCTCGGCGAGCGGCTGCTCAAGGCCCGGACCGTCATCATCAGCGGCGAGATCACCCAGCGCCTCGCGGCCAGCGTGATGGGCCAGCTGCTCGCGATGGCCGCCGACTCGTCGGACGAGATCACCGTCTACGTCAATTCGCAGGGTGGGCACGTCGAGGCCGGCGACACCATCCACGACATGGTCCGGTTCATCAAGCCCAAGGTGAAGATGCTGGGCACCGGGTGGGTGGCCAGCGCGGGCGCGCTGATCTACGTGGCGGTGCCCCGGGAGCAGCGGTTCTGCCTGCCTAACACCCGCTTCCTGCTGCACCAGCCGGCGGGCGGCGCGGGCGGCACCGCGAGCGACATCGAGATCGAGGCCAAGGAGATCCTCCGCATGCGCGACCGCCTCAACCGGATCTTCGCGCGGGAGACCGGCCAGCCGCTGGAGCGGATCGAGGAGGACACCCACCGGAACTTCTGGCTGGACGCGCAGGCGGCCGTGCGGTACGGGCTGGTGGGACGGATCGTCGAGCGGGTGGGGGATCTCGAGAACGGGGCGGGACCGGCGAAGGCCTGACCTTCCCGCCTCCCGCGGTCAGCACTCGCGCGCCGGCGCCAGCCGTGGACGATGCCGAGCCCGACCGCGGAGATACCGACCCGGCTCGTCGTCAGTGTCATCGACATTCCGGTGCTGCGGGAGGGCAGGGCGATGATACCCATTCGTGCCTGGATCGGCGCCGTGCTGGCCGGCCCGGCGCTGGTGACCGGCATGCCGCTTGGCGCGCAGCAGCCCGCAGCGCGGGACAGTCTGCCCGCGAGTGAAGCCGAGTACGAGGGGTGGAAGCGCTATCACCTGTTCTGCGACCGGTGCCACGGTCCGGACGCCGCCGGCTCGACGTTCGCACCCGACCTGCGTCGATCGGTTGCGGAAGGTGGGTCGATGACGCCGGAGGCGTTCCAGGCGGTGGTGCGCGATGGGCGGGTGGACAAGGGGATGCCCGGGTTCGCTCCGCTGCT
The DNA here is from genome assembly GCA_035763885.1 of Gemmatimonadales bacterium. Lineage (GTDB taxonomy): Bacteria > Gemmatimonadota > Gemmatimonadetes > Gemmatimonadales > GWC2-71-9 > DASQPE01. Next base: position 2,953 of record DASUAH010000003.1, on the reverse strand, counting down.
CACAGCCCGGGAGATCGAACAGATCTATGCCTACGTGCAGGCGCGGAGCGAGGGCCGGCTCGGTCCGGGCAGGCCGCGGCGCACGCCGCAGCCCTGACCAAACGTCCGTCGAGGATCGCTCTCGCGGGACGGAGCCCCGCCGCCGGCGTCGCTGCGACTTCCGCCGCCGTCGCTTTCTTCGTAAGATCGGCAGGTGGCCTCTTTCCGATTGAGGTGATCATGGTCAGCAGCCCTCCGACTCTTCTCCCCGACCCCACCTTCTATCCCTCGCCGCGCCAGGCGTCCAAGGCGCCGCCCGAGACGCTCGCGTACGCCGTGACGATCGATCCCCGGAGGAGCAGGCCCGACGCGCTCGTGGTGATCGACGTCAACCCGACGTCGTCCTCGTACGGCAAGGCGGTGGGTCGGGTGGATATGCTCCACCCCGGCGATGAGCTGCATCATTTCGGGTGGAACGCCTGCAGCTCTGCCCTCTGCCCCAGCAACCCTCACCCCCACATCGAGCGGCGCTATCTGATCGTGCCGGGCCTCCGGTCCTCGCGGATCTACATCATCGACACCAAGCCGAACCCGGCGGAGCCCAGGATCGTGAAGGTGATCGAGCCGGAGGAGGTGGCCCGCAAGGCCGGCTATACCCGCCCGCACACGGTCCACTGCGGCCCCGAGGGGATCTACGTGACGGCCATCGGCTCGCCGGACGGCAAGGGGCCGGGCGGAGTGTTCTTGATGGATCACAACACCTTCGAGATCATCGGCCCGTGGGAGAAGGACCGAGGGCCCCAGTACCTGGCGTATGACGCCTGGTGGCACCTCACCCAGGACGTGATGCTCACCAGCGAATGGGGGACGCCCGACCTGGTCGAGAACGGCCTCGTTCCCGAGGCGCTCATGGCGAAGCGTTACGGCCGGCAGATCCATGTGTGGGACCTGCGGCGGCGGCGTCACCTGCAGGCCCTCCCGGTGGGGGAGGACGACCAGATGACCCTCGAGCTCCGGCCGGCCCATGACCCGCGCAAGAGCCATGGATTCGTCGGGGTGGTGGTGAGCCTCAAGGACCTCTCCAGCTCCATCTGGCTGTGGGACCGGAAGAATGGGGACTGGGGCATTCAGAAGGTGATCGAGATTCCCGCCGAGCCCGCTGATCCCGATCTGCTGCCCCCGGCGCTCAAGGCGTTCAAGGCGGTGCCGCCCCTGGTGACCGACATCGACCTGTCGGTGGACGATAGGTTCCTCTACGTCTCCTGCTGGGGCACCGGTGAGCTGCGGCAGTACGACGTCAGCGATCCCTACCACCCCCGGCAAACCGGGAGCGTCCACCTCGGGGGGATCGTCCGGCACACCCCGCACCCCCGCTCGGGGCCGCTCAACGGCGGGCCCCAGATGGTCGAGGTGAGCCGCGACGGCCGCCGGGTGTACTTCACCAACTCGCTCTACATCCCGTGGGACGACCAGTTCTATCCCGAGGGCATCAAGGGGTGGATGGTGAGACTGGATGCGAAGCCCGAGGGCGGGATCAGCCCGGACCCGAACTTCTTCCTTGAGTTCGAGGGTGAGCGGCCGCACCAGGTGCGGCTGCAAGGTGGCGACGCCTCCTCGGATTCGTATTGCTTTCCCTGAGCCCGGGCTGGCCCTGGGTCACGGTCGCCCTGCTCGGAGCGTTTCATGGCATCAACCCGGGCATGGGATGGCTGTTCGCGGTCGGGTTGGGTCTGCAGGAGGGGCGGCGCGGTGCGGTGGTGAGCGCGCTCGCCCCTCTCGCGTTGGGGCACGCGGTGTCGGTCGGCGCGGTCATCCTCGCGCTCGGCGGCGCGCGTCTCACGCTCCAGCCCGGCGTCCTCCGGGTCGCCGCGGCTGGCGCGCTCATCGGCTTCGGCCTGTTCCGGCTGACGCGCCCCTGGGCCCGTCCCCGGTGGGTCGGAATGCGGGTGGGCTTCCGCGACCTCACGCTCTGGTCGTTCCTGATGAGCTCCGCCCACGGTGCCGGGCTGATGCTGGCGCCGGTGGTGCTGGGCATGCCCATGGCGCACGGGGACCGGGCCGAGGCGACCCTCTCGGCCGGGATCGCCCTCCTGGGCCTGCACACTCTCGCGATGTTCCTGGTAATGGGGGCGGTGGCGCTGGTGGTCTACCAGATCGTGGGACTGGAGCTGCTGCGGCGCGCGTGGGTCAACCTCGACCTGCTCTGGGCGGGCGCACTCCTGGTGGCGGGGGTGCTTACCCTGGCGGTCTGAACAGCAGGCGCTCACGGCCGGTCCTTGTCGAACAGCTTCAGCAAGCCGGACTCGATCTCCTCCCGCACCCGCTGCTTCGCGTAGGTTCCGACCTCGACCCGCGTGGTCGGCGCCATGGCGCTGCCCCGCACCGTGATCGGAATGTCTATCTGCCCTTTGGCGTCGCGCGCCAGTCCGACCGGCCGGAGCCGCTGCGCGAATTGCTGGCTCTTCTCGCCCGACAGGATCGCGTGAAGCCGGAAGTCCACCATACGGTCGAACTTCACCGTCCCGCGCCCGAGCATGCGGAGCTCACCCGCCTGGAGCGCCAGGTCGGGAACCTCGGCGCGCCCCCGCCCGATCACCGCGGTGGCGGTCAGGCTCTCGAACCTGGTATCGCTCCCGGTGCCGCCGGTGATGCCGAGCAGCTGGTTCACGTTCGCGAGCAGAGGATAGTTCTTGAGGGTGCCGTTCCTGAGCTCGAGCTTGAGGTTGCCCGCGAGACTCCGCTCGATAACGTCCGCCGTGCTCCCGCTCCCGGTTACCGTGCCCGACGCGGCGCCGGTGCCAAGCAGCACGTTCGGCATGTTGACCGTCGCGGCGAGGGCCCGATTCACATCGAGACCGGTGATCGTCGTGCGGATGGTGTAGGCCGGGACATCCCGCGAGAGATCCACCGTGACGGCGCCCCGCTGCCTGCCCCCGTACAACGTGAACGCCAGCGAGTCGAGGGTGAACACCCC
>DASUAH010000002.1:0-4073 GCA_035763885.1 Gemmatimonadales bacterium | reverse complement strand
GCGATCGACGAGCTGGGCGGGGTGGGGCGGCGGATGCCGCTGACGGCGGCGGCGTTCCTGGTGGGCTCGGTGGCGATCGTGGGGCTGCCGCCGCTCAACGGGTTCGTGAGCGAGTGGGTCGTGTTCCAGGCCCTCCTTCGCAGCGGCGAGGCCGCGACCGCGCTGCGGGTGGCGAGCGTGGCAGCGTCAGGATTGGCGCTGATCGGCGGGTTGGCGCTCGCATGCTTCACCAAGGTCGACGGTGTGGTGTTTCTGGGCCGCCCCCGCTCGCCGGCGGGCGCGCGGGCGGCCGAGCGCGGGCTCGCGTCGGTCGGCCCGATGTTGGCGCTGGCCGCGGCCTGCCTCGCCATCGGCGTCTATCCCGCGCTCGCCGTCGGCCCGGCCGTGGCCGTCGGTGTGTCGGTGGCCGCCGGGACCCCGATGCCTGCCGCGGAGCTGGCGGATCTCGGCGCGGCGCTTCCGCGCGTAGCGGTGATGGCGCTCGCCGTGATGGCGCTGTGCGCGCTGCTGTGGCTCGCGCGCGGCCAGCTCCTGGCCAGGGTCTCGGTCGCGACCTCGGATACGTGGGCGTGTGCCGGCGCGCTCACGGCGCGCATGCAGTACACGGCCTCATCGTACGCCGCCCCGCTCCTCGGCGCCTTTCGACCCATCGCGGGAGTCCGCGCGCAGGCGGACGCGGGCGGGTTTCACAGCCACCCGATCGACCTCGTGCTCGACGGTGTGGTGTCCCCGGCGTGGCGGCGGGTCGGGCGCCTGGCCCACGAGGCTCGGCTGCTGCAGGCCGGCCGGCTTCGCTGGTATCTCCTGTATGTGATTCTCACGGTGCTCGCCCTGCTGCTCTACATCGGCCGCACCCCGGGGGCGCGATGACCGCCACGCGATTCGTGACGCTGCTCGCGGTGCTGCTGGTGGCGCCGGCGCTGCCGGGGATCGCCACCCGGACGAAGTCCCTGCTCACGGGGCGACGCGGAGCGCCGGTGCTCCAGCTCTACGCCGACCTGGCCAAGCTGGTCCGCAAGGGCGTTGTCTACAGCCGGACCGCCACGATCGTGTTCCGAGCCGCGCCCGTCGTCCTCACCGCGAGCGTGCTGGTGGCCGCGCTGCTGCTGCCGCTCGACGGCCGGGCGCCGATCTTCGGATTCACCGGCGACCTGGTGGCGTTCGCCGGCCTGCTCGCCTTGGGCCGGTTTGCGCTGGTGCTCGGGGGGCTCGACACCGGGTCGAGCTTCGAGGGGATGGGCACGAGCCGGGAGGTCACGGTCGCCGCGTTTGCGGAGCCGGCGCTCCTCCTCTCCCTCACCGTCCTCGTGCTCGTGACCGGCAGCCTCTCGCTCGGCGGGATGCTGGGCGCGCCGCTCGCCACTGCCTGGCCCGCGGCGGTACCCTCCCTCGTGCTTGCCGGCGCGAGCCTGTTCATGCTGCTGCTGGCCGAGAACGCGCGGGTCCCGATCGACGATCCGGCGACGCATCTCGAGCTCACGATGATTCACGAGGTGATGGTGCTCGATCACAGCGGGCCCGATCTGGCGCTGATCCTCTACGCCGGCGCGGTCAAGTTCGCTCTGTTCGCCGCCCTGGTCGTCAGTGTGCTGGTCCCCCTCGCGCGGTTCGACCCCTGGGTCGCCGCGGGACTGCTCCTCGCCGGTCTTGCCGTCGTCGGGATGCTCGTCGGGATCATCGAGGCCGCCATGGCGCGCCTGCGCATCGACCGCATTCCGCAGTTCCTGGTGGCGGCCTCCGCACTCGCCGGCTTCGGCGTGATCCTCTTGTTGCGGTGACGCCATGACGGACTTCTCGGACCTCCTGCTGCTGCTCGTCGTGCTCACCGATTTCTGGGTCCTCGGCACGACGCGGCTGAGCTCGGTGATCCGCGCCGCCGCGCTCCAGGGGGCCCTTCTGGCGGCGCTGCCCGTCGCCCTGCACCCCAGGCTCTCACTCCACATCCTCGGCCTGGGTGCCGGCACGCTGGTCGTCAAGGCGATCGTGCTGCCCGCCTTCCTGCACCGGGCGATCCGGGAGGCGTCGGTCCGGCGGGAAGTCGAGCCGGTCATCGGATTCACCGCCTCCCTGTGCGTCGGCGCCGTCGCGGTGGCGCTGTCTTTCGCCGTCGCTCAGCGGCTGCCGCTGCCGGAGGCGCAGACGGCCCTCCTCGTACCCGTCGCGCTGGCCACGGTGATCGTCGGTCTGATCGTGCTCACGACCCGGAGCAAGGCGCTGACCCAGGTGGTGGGCTACCTGATCCTCGAGAACGGCATCTACGTCTTCGGGTTGAGCCAGGCCGAACGGGTGCCGTTCCTGGTGGAGCTGGGCGTGCTGCTCGACGTCTTCGTCGGCGTGTTCATCATGGGGATCGTCGTGTTCCACATCAATCGCGAGTTCGATTCGCTCAGCTCCGCCCGCCTGACGGAGCTCAAGGACTGATGCGCCTCCTCGGCCTCCTGCTGGTGCCGCTGGGTGCCGCCGCCGCGGCCTACGCACACCGGTCGGCGCGGCTGCGGAACGCCTGGCTCCTCGCCGCCGCGGCCGCGCACGTCGCCATCGTGGCGTCGCTCTGGGTCACGCCGAGCCGTCCTGTCTTCGGCGACTGGCTCGCGCTCGACGCGCTGGGTCTGGTGGTGCTCTCCGTGGTGACCGTCCTGTTCGCCCTGGTCGCGATCTACGCCATCGGCTATCTGCGCACCGAGAGTCCGCGGGGCGGGCGGGCCTTCGTGAGCTGTCTGCTGGGCTTCCTGGGCTCGACGTCGCTCGTGGCGGTGAGCCATCACCTCGCGCTGCTGTGGGTGGGCATGGAGGCCACGACGCTTGCGCTGGCGCCCCTGGTCTACCACCGGCACGACCGGCGCTCGCTCGAGGCCGTCTGGAAGTACCTCGTCCTGTCCTCGGTGGGCATCGCGCTGGCCCTGTTCGGGACATTCTTCCTCGCGGCGGCCCAGGTGAAGGGACGCCCGCTCCTGATCGAGGACCTCGTGCTGACCGCGAAGAGCATGCAGCCGGGCCTGCTGCGAGCCGCATTCGTCTTTCTGCTCGTCGGATTCGGGACGAAGATGGGGCTCGCGCCGCTCCATGCCTGGAAGCCGGACACCTACGGCGAGGCCCCCAGCCTGGTTGCCGCCCTCATGGCGGGCGCCCTGACGAGCTGCGCCTTCCTGGGCCTCGCCCGCGTGGTGCAGGTCATGTCCGCGGCCGGGCAGGCCGCGTTCATGCAGCCCGTGCTTCTCGCGTTCGGCGTGTTCTCGCTGGTCGTGGCGGCGGCGTTCATGATCGGCCAGACCGACCTCAAGCGCCTGCTCGCCTACTCGAGTGTGGAGCACATGGGACTGCTCGTGCTCGGGCTCGGGCTCGGCGGGAGCGGCGCCTACGGCACGGTGCTGCACGTGCTCAACAACGGCGTCACCAAGGGTCTGATGTTCCTGACCGTCGGCAACATCGTGCTGGTCACCGGCACCTCCCACGTCCCCTCGATGCGGGGTGTGCTCCGGCGGGCGCCCGGCTCCGGTGTCCTGCTGCTGGCGGGGCTCTTCGCGGTCACCGGCTCGCCGCCGTTCGGCCCGTTCGTGAGCGAGTTCACCATCCTCGGCGCCGCCATCGGCCAGGGGCATCCCTGGATCGGGGTGATCACGGTGGTGTTGCTCGCGGTCATCTTCGTCGGGATGGCGAGAACCATCCTGCAGGTCCTCTACGGCGAGCCTGTGGGTCCGGGAGCGGACCAACGGGAAGGCTGGCTGCGCCTGGCCGGCCCCGTCGTCCTCGCGCTGCTGGTGCTCCTCCTGGGTGTCTATCTCCCGGCCCCGTTGCGCGAGGTGCTCGCCCGGGCGACGGTCTCCCTGGGCGGAGCAGTGCCGTGAGCGACCTCGAGGAACTGGAGTTGCGGAACCGGCGCGCGGTGCCGCTGGCGGCGGTGCCTCGCGAGCCGGTGAACCGATTCCGCCAGTGGGTGATCGATGGGGTCGGGCGGGGGTGGCGGCTGGTCGCGCTGTTCGGTATGCCCGACACCGCCGGCCAGACCCTGCTGCTCGCCGTGCTCGCGGACGACGAGGTGGGCGCTCTGGGGGCCTCCGCCACCGTCGTCGGCG
>DASUAH010000001.1:0-10402 GCA_035763885.1 Gemmatimonadales bacterium | reverse complement strand
CGCCCCGGCATGATGCACGGGGCGGCGGCCCAGGGCGAACCCCAAGCACCGCGCCGCCGCGGCCCATCCCTAGAGTGCGGCTGGACCCGTGGCAGCGCAAGAGCCTGGGCAGCAGGAGCCACGACCCGATCACCGGCGCCGGGCCCGAAGCTGTGTCGCTAGCTCGTGTCCGGCGGGACCGTCGTCGAGGATGTGTCCGGGCTCCCCGCCCCGGCTTCGCGCGGCACGGCGGCGGGAGAGTCCGGCGGGGGCCGGTGGACCTCGCCCGACCGGCGCGCGGCGCGCTCCCGCTCCCCCCGGCGTCCGAGGATGAACGCGGCGACGAAGCAGATGAGGGCATCGACCAGCAGGATTTCTCCGGTCGTCTCCCAGAGGGGACCGGCGGGCTTGTGGAGCAGAAGCAGCATCCCGACGGATACAAGGATGGTTCCGACGGCACGCAGGACTTCGTCCACGTTCTTCCAGGCCGTGCGGCGGGCCCAGTAGAGCGATGCCCATAGCCCGAGCACACCCAGGAACAGGATGCCGTACCAGATCACAATCCAGTACTTCCGCCCAGCGACCATCACGACCTCGCGGCAGCCGACCGGGGGGGATCGGTAACTGGCTACGTTACCGCGGGTTCCGCGGCTCCACCAGTCCCCCCCTGCCCCCGCAGCGCGGGCAGCCGCAAAGGTCCCGCAACCGGTCGAACCCATAGATGCCGGTATCGTGGCCGTCGCTCCAGCGGATCCGGAGCCCGTACGCGCCCACCAGTGCGAGCGTCTCGGGCCGGATGTCGGGGGGCACGGCCGCGGGGTCGAGCCGGGGCCGTCCGGTCAGCTCGTCCACGCAGCCGGCGCAGGGGCACGCCAGGCGGAGGAACCGCGCGGGATAGAGCCAGCGGTGGCCGGCCGCGTCCCACTCGATCAGTACCCCGTCGTCGCGACGCTCGATCGCGCGGGGCAACGGGGGCAGCCGGCCCGTCATGCTATATTCTCCACCTCGGCGGTCCGGTCCGACCACACTCTGCCCGTTCGTCCGATGACCCCCACGGCACTCAATCCGTTCGGCACCCGCAGCACGCTCCGCCGCGGCGACGTGACCGCCACCGTCTTCCGCCTCCCGGAGCTGGAGCGGCAGGGGATCGCGCAGCTCGACCGGCTGCCGTTCTCCATCCGGGTGCTGCTCGAGAACGCGCTCCGGCATGCCGGCCGCGGGCTGGTGACCGAGGCGCACGTGCGCGAGCTGGCGCGGTGGTCTCCGCAGAGCGGCACGCGCGACGAGATCCCCTTCATGCCGGCACGGGTGGTCCTGCAGGACTTCACCGGCGTTCCGTGCGTCGTGGACCTGGCGGCCATGCGCGACGCCATGGCGCGCATGCGCGGCGACCCGGACCTCATCAACCCGGTCGTTCCCTGCGATCTGGTCATCGATCACTCGGTGCAGGTGGACCACTACGGGTTCGAGCGCGCCTACCAGATGAACGTGGATCTGGAGATGCACCGCAACCGCGAGCGGTACCAGCTCCTCAAGTTCGCCCAGCGCGCGTTCCGGAACTTCCGCGTCGTGCCGCCCGGGACCGGCATCGTCCACCAAGTGAACCTGGAGTACCTCGCGCCCCTCGTCCAGTTACGGACCCACTACGGCGAGCTGACCGCCTATCCGGATACGGTCGTGGGCACCGACTCGCACACCACGATGATCAACGGACTCGGCGTGCTGGGCTGGGGCGTGGGCGGCATCGAGGCCGAGGCCGTGATGCTGGGGCAGCCGTATTTCATGCTCATCCCCGACGTGATCGGGATGAAGCTTACGGGCGAGCTGCCCCTCGGCACCACCGCCACCGACCTGGTGCTGACCGTCACGCAGATGCTGCGCAGGAAGGGCGTGGTGGACAAGTTCGTGGAGTTCTGCGGCCCCGGCCTCTCCTCCCTGAGTCTCGCCGACCGCGCCACCATCGCCAACATGGCGCCCGAGTACGGGGCGACGATGGGCTTCTTCCCGGTGGACGCGGAGACCGTCCGCTACCTGGAGCGCACCGGCCGGGATCCCGAGCTGGTGGCGCTGGTGGAGCGCTACTGCAAGGAGCAGGGCCTCTTCCGCACCGATCAGACGCCGGACCCGGGATTCACCGACACGGTGGAGCTCGACCTCGCAACCGTCGTGCCGAGCCTCGCGGGGCCAAGGCGCCCGCAGGACCTGGTTCCGCTTGGCGAGCTGAAGCGCAACTTCATCGTGAGCCTCCCCGGCCTCCTGAGCGCCAACGTGCCGGCGGCCCGGCGCGAGCTGGTGGAAAGCACCTATTCCCGCTGGGTGGGCGAGGGCGGTGCGAACGTCACGATCGGCGACAAGGGCGCCGAGACTTCCGCGGCGGTGGCCGAGGAGGCGCCGCCCGAGGCACCGCCCGTGGTCAAGGGGATCCTCGACGGGCACGACATCGAGCTGCACGACGGCGCGGTGGTCATCGCCGCGATCACCAGCTGCACCAACACGTCCAACCCGTCCGTGATGATCGGGGCGGGGCTCCTCGCCAAGAAGGCGGTAGAGCGCGGGCTGCGGAGCAAACCGTGGGTGAAGACCAGCCTGGCCCCCGGTTCCCGGGTGGTGACCGACTATCTGCAGGGGGCCGGGCTCACGCCCTGCCTCGACACGCTCCGGTTCCAGACGGTGGGCTACGGATGCACCACATGCATCGGCAACAGCGGCCCGCTGCCCGAGGTAGTGGGGCAGCTCATCGACGAGCATCATCTCGTGACCGCCGCCGTGCTGAGCGGCAATCGGAACTTCGAGGCCCGCATCCATCCGTCGGTTCGGGCCAATTATCTGGCGTCGCCGATGCTGGTCGTGGCCTTCGCACTGGCGGGCCGGGTCGATATCGACCTCGACCGCGAGCCGCTCGGCACCGGCGGGGACGGCAAGCCGGTGTTTCTCCGGGACATCTGGCCGTCGCCGCAGGAGATCCGCGAGCAGATGGCGGCGGCGCTCAAGCCCGAGCTGTTCCGGCGTCGATACGCCTCCGTGTTCGAGGGGGACGAGACCTGGCGCGGGCTCGACGTGCCGGGCGGAAGCCGGTTCGCCTGGGACCCCGCCTCGACCTACGTGCAGGAGCCGCCGTTCTTCACCGCCCTCCCACCGGACCCGGCGCCGCTCCGTGACATCACCCGTGCCAGGGTGCTCGCCGTGCTCGGCGATTCGGTGACCACCGATCACATCTCGCCCGCCGGGTCGATCCCGAAGAACGGCCCCGCCGCACGGTACCTCCGGGAGCACGGAGTGGAGCAGCACGACTGGAACACCTTCGGATCCCGCCGGGGCAACCACGAGGTCATGATGCGCGGGACGTTCGGCAACGTGCGGATCAAGAACGCGCTCGTGCCCGACAAGGAGGGAAACTGGACCGTGCATTTCCCTACCGGCGAGGTGATCTCGATCTACGATGCGGCCAGGCGGTACGTCGCGGACGGAACCCCCCTCGTGATCCTGACCGGCAAGGAATACGGCACCGGCTCGAGCCGCGACTGGGCGGCGAAAGGTCCTGCCCTCCTCGGCGTGAAGGCCGTGATCGCGGAGAGCTACGAGCGGATCCACCGCAGCAACCTGGTCGGCATGGGCGTACTGCCGCTGGCCTATGAGCCAGGTACCACCCGGGCGACGCTCGGCCTCACCGGCCGGGAGAAGTACGCGATCAGCGGCATCGCCGACGGCCTCGCCCCCGGGGGCCGCGTCCGGGTGACCGCCACTGACGAGCAGGGGAAGGTGACCGCCTTCGGCGCCGTGGTACGGCTGAATTCGAAGGTCGAGCTGGAGTACTACCGTCACGGGGGGATTCTGCAGCGAGTGCTCCGGCAGTTCCTGCGCGAGGGGCTCCGCACCTGAGGGGGAGCTCCGCCGCACACGGTCCGCACTGGCCTTCGGGTGCTCCGTTGCCCAACGTGAAAATGAAGCCCTCCCCCGAGGGGAGGGCTTCGGTGCACCCGATGCCGGCGGGCGGTCAGGCCACGAGATCCCGCAGCTTGTCGCCGGTCTCGCCCTCGCGGAGCCGGAGCAGTGCCCGGTCGCGAAGCTGGCGAATGCGCTCGCGGGTGACACCCATCATGCGGCCGATCTCCTCGAGGGTGCGGCTGTTGCCGTCGTCCAGCCCGAAGTACAGCCGGAGCACCTTGGCGTCCCGCGGCGGCAGGGTGGACAGGGCCAGCTCGATGTCGCGCGTCTGGCTATTGGCGAGGGTAGAGGTATCGGTGCTCTCCTGCTCGCCGGTGGAGAACCGCTCGATGCGCTCGTTGCCCTCGCCGTCCCGGGTGGGGTGGTCGAGCCGGACCGCCTCGGAGTTGAGCGCGCTCAGGCTCCGCACCGCCTCGACCGTGAGGCCGGTGGCGCGGGCGAGCTCCTCGGTGGTCGGCATGCGGCCGAGCCGGTCCTTGAGGAGGGTGGTGGTGCGTCCCAGCCGGCTCAGGTCGGCCGTGCGATTGAGCGGCACCCGCACGGGGCGGCCATGGCGCGCGATCGCCGCCTGCACCGCCTGACGAATCCACCAGACCGCGTACGAGATGAACTTGACCCCCCGGTCGGGATCGAACTTCCGGGCCGCCGTCATGAGACCGAGATTGCCCTCGCCGATGAGATCGACGAGCGGGACCCCCCGGTTCTGGAACTTCTTGGCCACCGACACCACGAAGCGTACGTTATGGCGAGCCAGCTTCTCCTGGGCGGCGACGCTCCCCTTGAACGCCTTCCGCGCCAGCTCCATCTCCTCCTCGCGAGTGAGGAGGGGGACCCTGCTGATCTCATCCAGATACAGGTCGAGGCTTTCCCTGCCTTCATCCACTGCGCGAGCGATCTGGGCCGGCCGCACCGGGCGCCGCTTGGCACGTGGCTTCACACTCACTCTGGATTCCTCCTATGGGGCACGACCCCGTGGTGCGAGGCACGGGTGGGGGGCGCATCGATTTCAGTCGGTCAATATATGACCTAAACCGCGCAAAATCAATAGCTTAGCTAAAGTTATGCGGCCAGAGGATTTGCACAAATTTTCCACGTGACGCCGAACGCACGCTCCTGCAAGGGGCGCCAGATGCCAAAAACGGCAGCCTAGCGCCGAAGTGGCGGTCGACGCCCGACAGCCGTCGCTCGCCTGCGGCCCGATCGAACCGCCGCCAGGCCAACCGCGGCCGGCCAATGGCGCGCGGAGCCAACCCGCGACAGATTACCCGGCCGATCCTTTCCGCAAAGCGGAGTCCCGGATGCGAATCGGAGTTCCGAAGGAAACGGCGCCGCGCGAGCAGCGCGTCGCCCTCGTCCCCGAGTCGTGCAAGAAGCTGATCAAGGCTGGATACGAGGTCACCGTCGAGGCGGGGGCCGGGGAGGCCGCCGGCTATGCTGATACCGCCTACCGCGATGCCGGTGCGACGGTCCAGCGCGACCCGGCCGCCCTGCTCGGCTCGGCGGACCTCGTGGTCAAGGTGAATGGGCCCTCCATCGGCGACGGCCGGGACGAGACGGCGTGGATGCGGCCGGGCTCGATCTGGGTCGGCTCGCTCATGCCGCTCCGCAACCTGCCGCTGGTGCGGGCGCTCGCGGCGCGGCGGATCACCGCCTTCTCCACCGACGCGATCCCCCGCACCACACGCGCCCAGGCGATGGACACCCTCTCCTCGATGGCGAACATCGCCGGGTACAAGGGGGTGCTCCTCGCCGCGGCGCAGCTCCCCAAGTACTTCCCGATGCTCATGACCGCCGCCGGCATGGTGCGGCCGGCGAAGGTGTTCGTGGTGGGCGCCGCGGTGGCCGGCCTCCAGGCGATCGCGACGGCCCGGCGTCTGGGCGCCAGCGTCTCCGCGACCGACGTGCGCCCGGAGGTGAAGGAGCAGATCGAGAGCGTGGGCGCCAAGTACGTCGGCATCGAGCTCAAGGAGGACGCATCGGCGGGGGGAGGCTACGCCAAGGAGCTGTCGGAGGAGGACAAGGCGCGCCAGCGCCAGCTGCTGGCCGAGCAGTGCGCACAATCCGACGTGGTGATCACGACCGCCCTCATCGGCGGGGTGTTCGCGCCCCGGCTGATCACGGCCGACATGGTCGCCGCCATGCGGCCGGGCAGCGTCATCGTGGATCTCGCGGCAGACGGCGGCGGCAACTGCGAGCTCGCCCGCCCGGGCGAGACGGTGACGGTCCGCGGGGTGACCATCCTCGCACCGCTCAACCTCGCCGCCACCATGCCGGCCGACGCGAGCCTGCTGTTCTCCCGCAATCTGACCGCGTTCGTGCAGGCCTTCACCAAGGACAAGGCATTTCAGCTCGATTTCTCGGACGACATCCAGCAGGGGGCGGTGATCACCCACGACGGTGAGGTGAAGCACCAGCGGACGAGGGACGCTCTGGCGAAGGAGGGTGTGTGAACGAGTCGGCGCAGACCGTGGTCCACGCGGCGGGGGACTTCTGGTCCCTGCTGTTCGTGTTCGTGCTGGCGACCTTTATCGGGCTCGGCGTCATCCGCCGCGTCTCCCGGCTCCTGTATACCCCCCTGATGTCGATCACCAACGCGATCTCGGCGATCGCGGTCGTGGGATCCATCATCGTCACCGGCGCTGACTATCCCCGCGAGATCCGGCTGATGGGAGCGATCGCGCTGTTCGCGTCGATGACCAACATCGTGAGCGGGTTTCTGATCACCCACCGCATGCTCCGGATGTTCAAGAGCGACGAGAAGACGGGCCCGGGAGGCCGCTCATGACCTTCGCGGTCGTCCAGGCGGCGTACATCCTCGCCACCGTTCTGTTCATCTTCGCGCTGCACTGGATGAACGACCCCAAGACCGCCCGAAAGGCGGTCTGGGCCGGCGTCTGGGGCATGACCATCGCGGTCGTGGCCACGTGGGCGCAGCCCGAGGTGGTCAATCATCTCTGGATCGTGCTCGCGATCATCGTGGGGTTCGTGGTGGGCGTTCCGCTGTCGCTGGTACCGCTCACGGCGGTGCCGCAGCGGACCGCGCTCTCCCATGCGTTCGGTGGACTGGCGGCGGGGCTCGTCGGCACGGCGAAGTACTACCTCTGGTATGCCGAGGGGCCCGAGAACCTCACGGCGTTCCGCATGGTCGCGATCATCCTCGAGATCCTCCTCGGCTTCCTCACGTTCACCGGCAGCCTCATGGCCGCCGGCAAGCTGCAGGAGGTCAAGTGGATCCCGCAGCGGCCGGTGACATACCCGCTCCAGAACGTGAGCAACATCGGCCTGATCGGCGTCGCCGCGGTGCTGGGCGTGGCGCTCACGCTGAACCCCACCGCCGACTGGGCGCCGAAGCTCTTCCCGGTGATCATCGCGCTCGCCCTGCTGTTCGGCGTGCTCCTCATCATCCCGATCGGCGGCGCCGACATGCCGACGGTGATCGCGATCCTCAACTCCTACGCAGGTCTCTCTGCGGTGGCGATGGGGTTCGTGCTCGACAACAAGCTGCTGATCACGGCGGGCGCACTGGACGGCTCGAGCGGACTCATCCTCGCGATCATCATGTGCAAGGCGATGAACCGCTCGTTCACCAATGTGCTGTTCGGCGCCTTCGGGCAGGTGCAGCAGGCCGTGGCGGGCGGAGAGGAGAAGATCTACAAGTCGGAGACCATCGAGGGCGCGGCGCAGGTGCTCGAGCAGGCAAGCCTGGTGGTGATCATTCCCGGCTACGGGATGGCGGTGGCCCAGGCGCAGCACAAGGTACGCGAACTGTACGATCAGCTGAAGAAGCGCGGCATCACGGTCAAGTTCGCCATCCACCCCGTGGCGGGCCGGATGCCGGGCCACATGAACGTGCTGCTCGCCGAGGCCGACGTGCCCTATACCGATCTGGTGGAAATGGACGACATCAACCCCGACATGCCGCAGTGCGACGTCGCGCTGGTCGTGGGGGCGAACGACGTGGTGAACCCGGCGGCCCGCACCGACAAGTCGAGCCCGATCTACGGGATGCCGATCATCGATGCGGACAAGGCCCGGACCGTGTTCGCCATCAAGCGCAGCAAGAAACCGGGCTTCGCCGGGATCGACAACGAGCTCTACTTCTCGGACCGGACCTGGATGCTGTTCGGCGACGCGAAGAACGTGGTGGGCGAGCTGGCCAAGCAGTTGGCGGGCGGGTCGGGGATGCACTGACGGCCAGACGGCCGGACGGTCGGACGGCCGTCTACGACGGCAGCTTGGGCAGCGGCAGGACGTCCGTCAGGCCCCCGCTCAGCCGCTTGAGCTCCGCGCGAAGCTCCTGCTCCACGTCGCCTAGCCGCTTCCGTTCCGCCTCGAGCCGTTGCCGCGCCTCGGCCTGCACCTCCGCCACCTGCCGGCGCACCGGCTCGACCTTCTCGTTCACCAGCCGGTCCACTTCGGCCCGCACCTTCGTCTCCGCCTTGGCCAGCTCTTCGCCGATGACCGCCTCGAGCCGCGCCGCGATCGCCTGGTCCAGATTGCTGCTCACGGCGAGCCGCGGCGCGCGGATCGTTCCGCTCACCTCGGCCGTCACGCTCAGGTCGTTCAGCCCCGAGATCACCCGCCAGACCAGCCGCTCGACGTCGTTCAGACGCCGCGCGGCGGTATCGATCGACCACCGGACCCGGTCCGACGCGATGCTCCACCGTCCGGAGATCTGGTCGCCCCTGAGCACGAAGGCCAGCCCGCTCCGGCCCGAGCCGGGATCCAGCCGGACCGGAAGCCCCGGGAGGTCGAACGCGGGCAGCCCGACACCTTCGGCGACGGCGACGATCGAATCGCGGGTACGCCGGGTCAGGTGGTCGAGCACCGCGTCCACCTTGAGCGAGCGGAGCACCGGCCCTTCCGCACGGCGGCGCGCCGAGATCACGGTCGGTCGCCCGTAGAGGGCCGGGGTCGTCGTGAGCCCCCGCACGCTGGCGGCGTACGCGCCGGCGAGTCCCCCCTCGCCCCCGATGGTGAAGTCCACCGTACCCGCCTCGAGCAGGAAGGGCGGATACCTCTTTTCCTTGGGGAACTGCACCGTCGTCCCGGCCAGGCGCAGCCGGTCGGGCCCCGTCGTCTCGCGCGGGAGCAGGCCCGGCGGCATGTAGCGGCGGCCGAGCTGGACCCAGTACATGGCCTGCTGGAACCGCGCGACGCTCACCTGGCCGAAGAACGCCTTGCCGATCTCGGGCGCGGCGAACGTGGGAAGCTTGAGCAACCCCTTCGCGAACTCGTAGTCCCGGCGGCGCGCCTCGTCCAGCTGGCCGAGCCCGCTCCCGAGCAGGCCGACCCCCTGCTGCACGTTCTTCCCGAACCCCTCGAGCTGCCGCCTGGCGTCTTCGACCTGGCGGATCGTGCGCCGCACCGACTCGACCGCGTCGCGGGTGCCCTGGAGGCCGAGGCGCCGCGGGTTGAGCGTGTCGAGCCGCGCGATCAGCGCCTTCGCCGAGTCCACCGTCGGCGTCACGGGCAGCGCCCGCAGTCCGCCCTCGATGGCCTTCCGGGTCGAGTCGGTGCGTGCGAGGAGCGAGGTCGCCGCGCGGATGGTGCCGAGCTGGGTAGGATCGAGCGCGAGCTGGCGAATGGTGTCGATCGGCGTGAGCGACAGGATCGGCACGTCGAACTGGGCCGCCCACTGCCTGACCGCGCGCACCAGCTGAGGCGCGAACGCGTCCCCCCTCGCCGGCCGCGCCGGGGTGCGCCGGGCGGTGCCGAACCGCATGCCGCGGAGCGAGAGCCGCCGCACCACGAGCTTCTTCTCGGCCAGCGCCTCGGGATCGACGAGGACGTGGATGTTGCCGGCCTCGACCAGGTTCCGATTCACGTCGAACGGGTCGGCGATCTCGATGCGGCGGAGATCCGCGGCGATGGCGCGCGGGTAGAGGTCCACCTTGCCGACGTCTACCTGCGTGCCCAGCACGTCGCTGCTCACGTCCTCGGTGGTGTCCCTCGCGACCGGCTCGGCGAACAGCGCGACGAGCACGGCGATGACGGCCAGGAGCAGGAGCAGCGGGCCGATTGCCTTCCACCGGAAGAGCCGGAACTTCACGGGCTCACTCCGGCCGGAAGAGGCGGTACACGTTGTACAGCTTCGACGCGGTCACCGCCCGGTAGAAGCGGGAGCGGCGCACCCGTTCGCCGATGGTCGCCCGGTAGCGCGCGACGCCCCAGCGCGACAGCGCAAAGACCGGGATCGCGAGCCCGAGCCACCCGACGACGCTCCCGAGCACGACGGTGTTGTTGAAGTTGGTGTAGGGAACGAGCGGTGTGTTGTACCACGCCTGCCAGGTGGGCCGCAGCGCCGGGCTCTCCAGCAGGGCGAGCCCGATCCGGTGGAACACCGGGTCGAGCGCGAAGCCGAGGGGGACGAAGAGCGCCCAGCCGAGCATCCCGCCCCCGAACGAGACGTTGAGGATGACGATGAGGGCGAAGATCACGAGGTTGTGCAGGTTCATCAGCGGCGTGAGCCCGAGCG